>NZ_JABDWD010000015.1:0-154861 GCF_019685115.1 Rhizobium sp. NZLR11
CGCCAGCCTCCTGCTCACGCAGCACACCGATGATCTGCTCTTCTGTAAATCTCTGCTTCTTCATTCGTCCGTCCTTCGTAAGGCCGGACTCTAATCAATTCTGGAAGAAATTCGCAGTGGCAGGTCAGCAAAATGCCAAATCGGGGCACGGCGAGATGACTCGGAACCAAGTCCGCTCCACGTCGTTGCCGCTTCGTACCTGACAATGATGCAAAGGAGGAAACCATGATTTCCGCAGATCAGATCCGTGAACATATGGAAGTGCGGGCTGCCGATGGCACCCATATGGGGACAGTCGATCATCTCGACGGACCCACGCGCATCAAGCTGGCGAAGACCGACTCGGAGGACGGCAAGCACCACCTGATCCCGATCGACTGGGTCGATCACGTCGATGCGCATGTTCATCTGTCAAAGAACGCCAGGGATGTTCGCACCCAGTGGGCCACTATTAACTGACGAGCGGTCGGCTGCGGCTTTTGCCGCAGCCTCCTCGCCGTAAGGAGCCTCGCATGTCCAAGCAATTGAGGAAGGGCGACGACGTGAGCTGGGACACCAGCCAGGGAAAGACCGAGGGCAGGGTGGTCAAAAAACAGATCAGCCAGACGAAGATCAAGGGCCACAAGGTGAAGGCGTCGGCGGCGGAACCCCAGTATATCGTGGAAAGCGACAAATCGGGAAAGCGGGCCGCACACAAGCCCGATGAACTCAGGAAGCTTTGAGGCCAACTCGGCGCCTCATCACAAGCATAAGGAGATCGATATGCCAGCCAAGTCCAAGGCCCAGCAGAAGGCGGCGGGCGCCGCACTGTCGGCCAAACGTGGCGAGACGCCCAAGAAAGAGCTCAAGGGCGCCTCCAAGCAGATGGTCGAGTCCATGAGCGAAAAACAGCTCGAGGAATTTGCATCCACCAAAAGAAAGGGCAAACCGGAGCACGCCCCCAAATAGGCAGGGCGCCGCGATGGCGGGGCGTCCGGCTTATGTCGTGGGCATCGAGAAATTCGCGACCTCGTGCGCCTCGGAGACGGCGAAGAGGATTGCGCGTGCGGATGCGTCCGGATCTTTCGCCAGCCAGCGCAATTCGAACGTCACCCCGGTGCGGCCATCTTCGGCCTGTCCCAACGAGACAAACGATGCGCTGCATTCAAGAGGTCCCAGCACATCCGAAAGGTCGGGAATATCAGAACTCGAGCCATAGACGACGAGCGTCGCCTTGCGTTCGCAGCGCAGCCAGGTGTCCAGGCGTTTCAGCGGCGACAGCACGATGACGGCGATGACGGTTGCGACGGTCCCGGTGACGATCTGGCCGCCGCCGAAGCAGAGGCCGACCACGGTCATGAACCACAGGGTCGCCGCCGTGGTGACGCCAGTCATCATGTCGCCGCGCCTGAGGATCGCTCCGCCGCCGATGAAGCCGACGCCGGTCAGGACGCCGAGGGGAAAGCGCAGCACGTCCATCTGGGTGAAAAAACTCAGTGTTTTCCCGTAGGTCGATAGAAGCAGGTTCGCCTGGACCATCGCAACGCAGGCGGCAAGCGCCACCAGGATCGTCGTCCGGAAGCCCGCGGCATGGCCGCCGCGCTCGCGGTCGAGGCCGATGAGGCCGCCGGCGATCACCGTCAGCGCGATGCGCGCGGCGATGTCCCACCAGCTCGGTGTCAGCGGCATGGCGTCGGTCAGGAACGAAGGCATGTTTCGCTCCGGGTTATATCGCGGGCTTTCCGCTGTTCGCCGGGCATTGATCCTCCTCGGCCATGATGCGTCACGGGTCTAAACGCCATGCGGCGCGGGACGTTCCGCGTTGCCGATGAGCCAAGATTGGCGGTTCGTCTGCGGCGGGTGTATGTATGTTTTGGATGGGGAGAACCTCCCCGTCAGCTATAAGCGCACCGCGCCCAAAACGGAGTATAGAATTGGCCGTCGCATTCACCAAGGAAGAGAGTTTCGAAACCGCTTCGGAAACCCTGCTGCCCGATCGTCCGGTTTCGCCGCATCTGAACCTGGTGACGGAGGCAGGGTTGAAGGCTCTGGAACTACTGTTCCAGCAGGCTCGCCTGGCCTATGATGCCGCGAGTGTCATCGAAGACGTGAACGAACGACGGCGGCAGGCGGCGGGACCGTTGCGCGACCTGCGCTATCTCGCGGCGAGGCTCCGCAACGCCCAGCTCATGCCTGACCCTGCGTCAACCGACACTGTCGCCTTCGGCAGCACGGTGACTTTCAGCCGCGACGACGGGCGCGTGCAGACCTATCGGATCGTCGGCGAGGACGAAGCCGATCCCAAGGCCGGATCGATTTCTTATGTGTCGCCGGTGGCGCGGTTGCTGATGGGCAAGGCTGTCGGCGATGTGGTGGAGACAGGTAGCCATGAGCTGCAGATCATCGCTATCGCGTAGGGCGGGATACTCAAAGCGGCGCCGAGTTTGACGATGCGCAATAATTGTTATGAAAAATGGTACTTCATAGTACTTTATTTATCATTCGCGGCCTAGAAAGATGACATCGAATATCGAAGGTCATCCGCATGGTCAGCGCAATTTCCAGTTCCGCATCCACCCTTTTGAGTTCAACCGCTTCAACCTCGTCGTCCAGTTCGTCGGACCAGCTTGCCTCTCTCGAGGCGCAGCTTGCCGAAAAGCAGGCAGCCCTGTCGCAAACGCAGGACGAGAAAGAGAAGGCCACAATCGAAAAATCCATCGAGACGCTGGAAGCAAAGATTGCCAAGCTCGAAGCGTCCGAGAGCAGCAAGACCGAGGCGTCCGCCGCATCGAAGCCCGCTACCGAGGCTCCGCAGGATCTCTCCGGCGAGAGCGAGCGTATCGGCACGAAGAATTTTGACGACACCAGCGAATTCGGCAGCCGCACGGCGTACGTGTGACAGCGCCTGTTTTGAGCCGCTGCTGTTCTGAGCAACGCGTTCAGAGATTGCGCTTGGCCACCGTGATGACCTCGCGCGTCAGCTTCGCCAGGCGATCGGCGGCGAGGCGGTTTATCTGCCAGTATAGTGGGACATCGAGTGGGGTGTCGGGAACCAATTCGACCAGCCGTCCCGATGCGAGATGTTCGCGGGTGAGCTGGGTCGGGTTCATTCCCCATCCCATGCCCGAAAGGCTCGCCTCGACGAAACTCTGCGTCGACGGCAGCCAATGGGTGGGATAATCGAGATCGCGTCCGAACTTGCTGCTTACCCAGCTGCTCTGCAACCTGTCCTTCTGATTGAAGGTGAGCGCCGGGGCATTGCGGATTGCCTCGGCGGTTACGCCGCCCGGAAAGTGGCGTGCCACGAAGTCGGGGGTTGCCGTAGCGTGGTAGCGCAGAATGCCGAGTGCAAATCGCCGGCATCCGCGGACCGGCTTCTCAAGGCTGGTGACGGCTGCGATCACCCGTCCGCGCTGCAACCATTCGGCGGTGTGGTCCTGGTCGTCGACGGCGATATTCAAGAGGTAGGAAGAACTCTTGGCGAAGTTCGACATGGCCTCCACGAACCATGTCCCAAGGCTGTCGGCATTGGTCGCGATCTGGAGCGTCACCCTTTGGCGTGGTTCGTCGGGATCGACGAGAGCCGGCAGTTGCCCGAAGAGTTCGGCTTCGAGCATGCCGACATTCTCCATATGGCGGCAGAGCCATTCTCCCTTTTCGGTTGCCGTGCACGGCGTGCCTCTGACGATGAGGACGGTACCGAGACGCTCCTCGATCTGCTTTACGCGCTGCGAAACGGCCGAGGGAGTGACGTTCAGCACGGTCGCAGCCCTATCGAAGCTGCCTGTCTGGACAACAGTTGCGACGGCGCGCAGGGCGGAGTAATCGAGCATGATTAAGCTTCGCTTAATTGAGATAAGCCAGATTAATTAGCCTAATTCTCTTCACGGCGATACGGCAACCCTTACCGAAGCAGGGGCGTTCGCCGAAGCGATGAATTTTTCGATCTATGTCACCGGCCTGATGATGGGCCTCAGCCTCATTGTCGCAATCGGCGCGCAGAACGCTTTTATTCTGCGCCAAGGCCTGCGCAACGAACATGTCTTTTCCGTCTGTTTCGCATGCGCGTTTTCGGATGCAGCGTTGATCGTGCTTGGCGTGACCAGCCTGCAGCAAATCGCCAGGTTTATGCCCTGGCTCGATCCGGTCATGCGCTATGGAGGAGCCGCGTTTCTGGCCTGGTATGGAGCGAAGAGCCTCTATTCCGCCTTTCGCTCGTCCGCCAGCCTCGCGGAAGCAGAAGCGAGACCATCGAGCTTTCGCCAGACGCTCATGACCTGCCTTGCACTGACCTGGCTCAACCCGCATGTCTATCTCGATACGGTCGTGCTGCTCGGCACGATATCGACACGCTACCCGGGACAGCAGGCTTCGTTTGCTGCGGGGGCGGTGACGGGTTCCTTTCTGTTTTTCTTTTCGCTCGGATACGGCGCCACGTGGCTGCGACCGATCTTCTCGAAGCCCTCATCCTGGCGCATGCTGGAAACGCTCGTCGCATTCACCATGTGGATCATCGCGTTCAAGCTGTTGGGCGGGATGTGATGGCCGTTCGACCGGCGAGATGGAAATGTGCTGGATCCGGCGGTAAACGGGTCGGTCAGGGGGCGCGGACGATCACAACGGCGCGCAAGCTTTTTGATGGACGGATGTTTCCTGATGGGCGCACATGGTGAGGCACGCCGAGCTTACAATCTTCAGCAGCGGTTCGGCTAGCAGAGGCGGCGACCGTCAACTCTATCTTGGGCTGACAATCGGCCAGCAGATGCGACGGAAAACGCCTTAGCTGCCGGAGTGCATGCTCATGGTTCACATCCCTGCGCCTCTGCGACTTGAACGCGGAAAGGGCCTGTACGATATTCCAGATGCTCATGTTCGACATGTCGGGGCCTCCTTTTGCTGCATCGGCTGCTGACCCCTCGAAATATGGCGAGCGATTGACATTCAATCAAACAAAATGATATGCGGTTATAAATCAGAAAAATTGAAAGATGCGACGATGAGTCTTCCCTTTCGCCGTCCCATTCCGCTGCTTGACAACGACGTGTTGCGTACCTTCGTTGCCATTGCCGAGACTGGCAATTTTTCGACCGCCGCGGAGGCGGTCTTTCGCACGCCGTCAGCGGTGTCGATGCAGATCAAGAAGCTCGAGGAACAACTGGGCGCGACGCTGTTTTTGCGCGATGCCCGCTCGGTGTCGCTGACGCGCCACGGCGAGATGCTGTTGTCCTACGCCCGCAACATCCTGGCGCTGTCGAACGAGGCAGTGTCGCGCTTCATCATGCCGGAGCTCAGCGGCGTCGTCAGGCTCGGCGCACCGGAGGATATCGGCGAGCGGCTGCTGCCGAGCATCCTGAAGAGTTTCGCGGAGAGCTATCCCGGCATCATGGTCGACGTAACGATCGACATGAGCATGGGGTTGAAGAAGCGCATGGAGGAACAGCGGCTCGACCTGGCCTTGATCAACTGTGCGACGCGGCCGTTCCCGACAGGCGGCGAGGTGGTGTTTCGCGAGCGGCTGGTCTGGGCCGGCGCCAAGTGCGGTTCGGCGCATCGGCGCGATCCCCTGCCGATCTCGATCTGGGAGGATGGCTGCATCTGGCGCCAGGAGGCTCTCTCCCAGCTCGAACGCAACAAGCGGCACTATCGCGTCGCCTATCTCAGCGGCCACACCATGGCGCAGCGCGCCGCCGTGCTCTCCGATCTCGCCATTGCGCCGCTGCCGCTGTCCTATGTCAATGAGGACATGGCGATCCTCGGCCCGCAGGAAGGCCTGCCGGAACTCGGCGCCTTCGATATCCGCCTGCTGACCGCCTCGCAGGTGTCCGGGCCGATCGAGACAGTGGCCGACAGCATTCGCGGCGCCTTTGCCGAGAGAGCGAAGGCGGTCGCCGCCTGATGATCTCTTTCAGGCGTTGAACCTTTTGTCCCCTTGTGCGTTATCGGCGCGAACGGCATAAGTCCCGTTCGGGGTTGATTTCAAACAAGGATATTCGAAATGACGACAACGGCCAAAATCGCCGCAGCCTTGATGGTACTTCTTGCGCTTTCCTCCTGCGGCAACACGATCCGCGGCATAGGAAAAGATACGGCCAACACCGTAAATGCAACGCAGGATGCGGGCCGCTCGGTTGACCGTGCTGCAAAGAAGTAAAGACCGTTCACATTCCTCCGGGGATGCCGGATAAAGCTTTCCTGGACAGAATCAATTATCGACTGGGCCGGATCAAGTATTGACCGGGGGATAAGCCTTTTCCAGCCCGCCGGATCGGTCAAGACCGGTCCGGAAGGCCTGGTAGGCAGGATGCTGGCTGGAGCGGGCGGTTTCCATCACCCGGATCTGAAGCCGATCCGGCGCATGTGCTCCGAGCCATATTCCGAGATTTTCGAGTTTTAGCGAGTTCAGGAACCGCGACCCTGCTGCGATGTCGAGATGGCGGCGCAGGCCGTCGAGCAGGTTGTCGTCCTGAGCGACATTTTCCATGAGCAGCGTCAGATATGATTTGTCCGTCTCCGACAGCGCGGCAAGCTTTTCCGCAACGGTATCGCGGTCGGGAAAGGGAACGTTGCCTGTCATCGAATCGTCCATGCTTGATCGTATTTTTGGCGTTATAAACTCGCCTTGACCTTCTCGGCTACATCGGCGGGCACCCATTTCATCCAGAGGCCCTCGTAATTGCGAAGGAAATGGATCGCGGCATCCTCGTTGCTTTCGTGGTTTTCGTCTTGCCAGGCAAGCACCTGGTTGATCGTCTGATTGTCCCATTTGCGGGTTTTGAGATAGGTGGTGACAGGTCCCGCGCGACTGGCGAAAGACCTGGTCATCAATGTGAAGGCGCGCGAGACCGGATAGGAATTAAGCTGGGGCCTGAGGCAGCCGGAAACCGCCGTACAGCGGTCCCACTCGGTCTTGTTATGACCGACGCCGAAGCTCAGGCGCGTCATCTCGTATTTGCCGAGGATTGCGGTCGGCGCCCAATAATAACCGAGCCAGCCGATCTTATTGTCGAAGGCGCGGGCGATCGAGGCGTCGAGCCGTTCGGCGCTGCCGGTTTCGACGAGTTCGAAGCCCTTTTTGTCCGCGGCAAGCGCCTTGAACAGGTTGGTGGTTGATATCTGACAACTCCAGTCGGCTGGGCAATTGTAAATAGCGCCCTTCGAGGCATCGTCCTCGGCGGGGAAGAGCTCGGGATGTCTCAGCGCATCTTCGACCGAACGGATGTCGGGATTGGCGTCGGCGATGAATTTCGGGATCCACCAGCCCTCGACGGCTCCGTCGGCCAGGATCTCGGCTCCCTGCACCAGCCGGCCGGAGTTGACGGCCTGATCGAGCAAGGCCCTGACGGAATTGATCCAGTACTCCGAGGCGATGTCGGGAGTGCCTTTCTCATTCATCGAGGCGAAGGTCGGCAGGGTGTCGCCGTCGACGATGGTGACGGCGCAACCGTAGCCCTTTTCCAGGATGATCTTGTCGAAGCTCGCCGCAATACCGGCCGAGGCCCATTTCATCTCAGCGATCGAAACATTGCCGCATTCGGCGGCTTCGGCCGGCGCGACGATAGAAAGAGCCGCGGCAAAGACGGCGGGAATCAGAAACGTCTTCATCGTCATTTCCCCGAATTCTTCTTTACAGCGCCGGCCTTTTCAGACGCGCTAATGACGCTGTGATACCTTGAATCTACGGACGCGCAGCCAGGGTCGGAAATCAGCGACAAATCCTTCTGGCGCCCAAAAGGAAATGACTGACGGGCGATGCCGCGACATACATTTCCGGTTCATGGGTGCCTTCCGTCCTTGCGGCTCCGGCAGCTCATTGCAGGTCATGCTCGAAAATGGCGGTTTTTGGGAAGCCTACGCGTTCGGTCGCAGAAATCAACCATCTTCTGCTGACGGTCGCCGGACTAAATTATTGAATTCGAAGAATTTATCTCAATATCCGGAAAATGGCGCCTTTGAGCGCAGTGCACGCTCTTGGCGATCACCGTCGGGTCTTCTGCAGAAATTTCGACCAGAATGTCAAAAAAGATCAAAATTAACATTTGCGTAAGGCTTCAATAACTCTCCGGTAAGAATGTGCCGTTATCAGTTGGGTCGTGGCGGGAATGACCGCCGCTTCTCCGGTTCAGGTAGTGCGTACCGGAGAAAGCGAGCTTCGCCGTGTAGGGGTGAAGACGCCTGAGTTTTCGGCAAACCGCGCAGAGCCAAGGCCATGCGCGGTTTTCGCGTTTCTGCGGGAAGCTTGACCCGGGCCAAGTCTTACCCTGTGCCAAGTCTTGACCCGGTGTCGCCGGCCATTGTAGGCCTCGCCTCAGCGAAAGGCGGCCACCATGGCAAGAGCGATCATGCTGCAGGGAACCGGCTCGGATGTCGGAAAGACGGTGCTGGTCGCTGGCCTTTGCCGTCTGGCGGCCAATCGCGGGCTGGCCGTCCGGCCGTTCAAGCCGCAGAACATGTCGAACAATGCAGCGGTTGCCGATGACGGCGGCGAGATCGGCCGAGCGCAGTGGCTGCAGGCACTGGCCGCACGCACGCCGTCTTCGGTGCACATGAACCCGGTGCTGCTCAAGCCGCAATCGGAAAACGGCAGCCAGATTATCGTGCAGGGCAGGGTGTTCGGCCAGGCGAAGGCGCGCGACTATCAGCGGCTGAAGCCGCAACTGCTCGGCGCGGTGCTCGAGAGTTTCGAAAAAGTGGCAGCAGATGCCGACCTCGTTATCGTCGAGGGTGCCGGATCGCCGGCCGAGATCAATCTCAGGGTCGCCGATATCGCCAATATGGGCTTTGCGACGCGTGCCGGCGTGCCTGTCGTGCTCGTCGGCGATATCGATCGCGGTGGCGTCATCGCCTCGCTGGTCGGCACGCAGGCGATCCTTGATGAGGGCGACCGAGCGATGGTTGCGGGTTATATCATCAACAAGTTTCGCGGCGACGTTTCGCTGTTTGACGATGGCATCCGCGCCATCGAAGGCTTTACCGGCTGGCCGTGTTTCGGCGTCGTGCCGTGGCTGCCGGGTGCGGCACGCCTGCCGGCCGAAGATTCGGTCGTGCTCGAACGGCTGGCGAAGGGCGGGGCGGGCCGGCTGAAGATCGCCGTGCCGGTGCTGCCCCGTATCGCCAATTTCGACGATCTCGATCCGCTGAGGAGCGAGCCGGATGTCGAGCTGGTCTTCGTGCGACCAGGCGAGCGGCTGCCTGTTGCAAGCCTCATCGTCCTTCCCGGCTCAAAATCGACGATATCTGATCTCGCCGACTTGAGGGCTGAGGGCTGGGACCGCGACCTCCAGGCGCATGTCAGGCGCGGCGGCCGGGTGATCGGCATTTGCGGCGGCTACCAGATGCTTGGTCGGACGGTGCACGATCCACTCGGCATCGAGGGCGGAATGCTCGAGGCGCCGGGGCTTGCGCTTCTCGACGTCGAGACCGAGATGGCGCCTGAAAAAACCGTGCGCAACAGTCATGCCCGCTCGACCGAATACGACGTGCCGCTTGCCGGCTACCAGATCCATCTCGGCATCACCCGCGGCCCGGATGGCACCCGGCCTTCGGCGATCATCGACGGGGCACCCGATGGCGCGCTTTCGGCCGACGGCCGAATCATGGGCACCTACCTGCACGGGCTCTTCGGCAGCGACCCCTACCGCGCCCGGCTGCTGCAGAGCTTCGGGTTATCAGGCGGGCGAAGGAATTACCGCGAGAGCGTCGAGCAGGCGCTCGACGAGATCGCCGGGGAATTGGAACGTCACCTCGATCCGCGCTGGCTGGCCGGACTGCTCGGTTAGGCCGGATGCATCCTTCGTTCTGCTCTTGCCAAATTAGTTGACTGAGTCCATTAATTGCCCCGGCGGAGCTGATCGAGAGCGGTAAGACCATGAGCGTGATGGATAGATTTTCACTGACGGGTCAGGTGGCGCTGGTGACCGGCGGCGGCCGTGGCCTGGGCTTCGAGATGGCACGTGCCCTTGCAGAGGCCGGCGCCCATGTCATCGTTACCGGACGCACGGCGGCGACGCTGGAAGACGCCGTAAGGATCATCCGTGCGGCGAGTGGCACAGCGGAGGCCGCCGCCTTCGATATCACCGATCGCGAGGCCCAGCGTGCGTTGATGGCCGATATCGAAAGGGCTCACGGTCGCCTCGACATCCTGATCAATAATGTCGGCGCCCGTGACAGGCGACCGCTGGCCGAATTCGATGATGATGCCATCATCGAACTGCTGCGCACCGATCTGGCCGCCGCGATGACGCTTTCGCGGGACGCCGCCGTGCTGATGAAGCGGCGCAATCACGGCCGCCTGATCTCGGTGACCTCCATCAGCGGCCATGTCGTCATGCCCGGTGACTGCGTCTATCCGGCAGCCAAGCAGGGCCTGACCGGCCTGATGCGCGGTATGGCGGTCGAATTCGGTCCGCACGGCATCACCAGCAACGCGATTGCGCCGGGCTGGTTTGCCACCGAAACCAATGCGGCGATGGCCGCGAACGAGGAATTGATGCCCTTCGTGCGCCAGCGCATTCCGGTCCAGCGCTGGGGGCGGCCCGACGAGATCGCCGGCGCGGCGCTGTTTCTTGCAAGCGCCGCCGCCTCCTTCGTCAATGGCCACGTCCTGACGGTCGATGGCGGCATGACGGTCAGGATGTGAGCGTTGGAAATATCGGTCTGGCGGTTCTCTATGGATGTGATGGCGCTCGGTTCGGTACCGAGGGACACCGGCCCCGTTTTCACGTCTTCCGCCAATCGCTCCGAAGTTCAAGGTCGAGACGTCACGCGCGCCTGACAGGCGGACTGAGTTCGCGGACGAGCTGCTGCAGGCTGCGCTGGTCCTCCGCTCCCGTTTTGTCGTAGATGGCGGCCAGTTGCGATTTCACGGTGCCGTCGGCAACGCCTTGTGCGTTGGCGATCTCGGATCGCGTCATGCCTTCGGAGACGTAGCCGACCACGCGCCGTTCGGCTGGAGTGAGAGCAAAAAGGGCGGCAACGGCTTCGACGGCCGACTGTGTCACCGTTCCCGCGGCGGCGAGGAAGATCGCCGCAGCCGCGCGGCTTTCGAAACGTCCCCTTTCGGTGCGCCGCTGCAGCGGCAGAACGTGCGCGACGGCGGGGCGCTCGGCCGAGGCAAGCGGGACATCGATCCCAGCCGCTGCGAGACTGATTTCGTCCCGCGCGCCAAGCGCCACGGCGTTGGAAAGGGCAGCGCCTGCATAAGCGTAGCGCGCGGCCAGCCGGCCTGAAAGCGAGTGAACGACGTGCTGCTCGCGCAATCGTGCTTCTGCGGCATGGTTGGCGAAAAGGATTGTCATGTCTTCAGCAACGATGAAGACCGCATGGTCGAGAGCGTCGATGACCTCCCTGAGGACGGCTGCTTCGGCGCGCTCCATCTCGAACATGTCGTGGATCGTCACGGCACGGCGGATATGCGGGCCGAGTAGCCCGACAATGTCGAAGACGCGTCGCTCGCTCGGTTCGTATTGCACCGAAATGTTGATTGTCCCGACCCGGGTCGGGCGCTTCAGCACCGCCATGTCAATCGAGTTCAATACCCCATACTTGGCATGAAAGTTCTGGTAGAGCGCACCGCTCTTCCAGACGGCTTCGCCATCGGGTCCATAGAGGGAGAACATTCGCTCCAGCGTATCCGGCTGATCGATCTCCATTCGGTGGAGAAGGTGGAAGAACGGGACGTCCTTCGCATGCGCGACGAGGGTGCTGATGGCTTCTCCGTCGTCGCAGGCGATCTGAGCCAGCCGTGCGGAACGGGTGGTGGTGTCGAAGACGGCAAGCGTGGTCAAAAACCCATTCACCTGGCCATTGATCAGACGAAGAGCGTTTGGCCAGGCATCCTCCCGGGCCACACAATCATAAATAGCGCCAATGATTTCCGACAGCTGTTGTTCCATGATCGCAATCCTGCATCAGCCCGGCCTGCGCGGTCAATTGCCGCCGGCCAGGACGCCTTCATTTCCGGGATTTGCGGAAGATTTCATCCCCCACGCGGGAGATGTTTCATCGCGTGGATTTCTTACAACGCCACTGCCGGCCGGATTCCACTCGGCTTGGACAACCAGAAATTGGAGGGCAATCTTCATGAAAGCGACCAAAGCGCCGATCGCGGCGCTTCTCTTTATCGCAGTTTTACCGGCTGCAGCGCTCGGCGGCGGCGCCGGCCTGCCGAACCAGGTCCGGGAGGCCAATTCGCGCTTCCAGGACGTCAACCAGGCCGTCAGGGAAGGCTATTCGCCGATCCCGTGCACCAGCGGCATCGATGGGGGTGCTATGGGCATCCACTATGTCAATGCCGACCTCATCAAGGATGAGGCCGTTGATCTCTCCAAGCCGGAAGCCGTGATGTACGAGCCTGACGAACACGGCAAGATGAAACTGGTCGCCGTCGAATACATCACGACGAAAGGTCCCGCCAATCTCGGCGGTCAGCTGTTCAGTTTCACGAATGCACCGAACCGCTACGGCCTTCCGGCTTTCTACGAGTTGCATGTCTGGGCATGGAAGGACAATCCGAAGGGATCGTTCGCCGACATGAACCCCGACGTCAGCTGCCGGCATGCGCACGGTTGATGAAGCGCTGCGTCACTCAAGGCATCATGAAAGGATAAAACAATGCCGCAATTCGTTGTCGAACGAAATATTCCAGGTCTCGGAGATATGAGCAAGGAAACCCTGCGCGAGATCTCGGCGAAATCCAACGCCGTCGTGGCCTCCCTCGGCGAACCCTATAGCTGGATCACCAGCTATGTGACTGGCGACAAGATGTACTGCGTTCATGAGGCCGAGAGTGCGGAAGCGGTCTATCGGCACGCGGAAAAGGGTGGCTTTCCTGCGGACCGCGTGACGGAGATCACGAGCCTCATCGGCCCTCATTCGGCCGCGCGTTAAACGCCGCGTTCGATGGGGCGCGGCAACCCCACTTTCCATCCGCGCACAGCCCTTCCGCAAACCGATTTCGAGGTGATGCGCCGGGGCGCGGGAGCTGGCCGGCGGACGAGGCGCCGGCCGCCTCGCAGGCGCAGCGATGTTGTAATCGGCGCACGCGTCTCCGGGGACAATCATGAGCGAGAAGCTCTTGCAGACGGGTTCGAACTGCGACTGTCCAAAGCGGTATTGCTGCTGTTTTCTCCGGCTCGTAACTTCATCCTGTGGCAACGACGGCAGTCGGTGGAAAATCGGCTTGGCGCGCTGTCGGACCACATGCTGAAGGACATTGCGGCGTCGAGAAGCGAGATCCCGTTCGTCGCCTCGCGGGATGGAGACTGGAACAGATTCCGCTGACCGAGCAGCCCTTTGCACATCGAAGCGAGGCAAAACGCTCGACGAGAAAAGGCCAGAATTCCGCATCACTCCCATTCGCCCGGGTGTAGTATAACGACGCGAAGCAGGTTAATGAACGGCAGGTGTAAGACCGCTCGTTGAGCGCCCGTTCTGCCGTTCTGCTCATCGGGCTCGAGGGCGAAATGGCCATTGCCGGTTCTCGGTCCTCATGCGGAGATTGAAAAATTAAAAATCATATTCAATGGCTTATAGAGCAGGGGATCACCAGCGAGCATATTGGCGACCTCGTCGCCGGTCTGTGCGACCGGCTGATCGCGGACGGATTTCCGATCTGGCGGGCGAGTATCAGAATGCCGTCCCTCCATCCCATGTATCGCGGCGTTTCGGCTAATTTCATGCGGGGCGGTGCGACTGTCCTTGAAAATGCGGAGCACGGCAGTGAGACGGAACGTGACTTCGAGAAGACGCCGATCTTTCACCTTTTGAGCCGCGGCGAAACAAAGGGGCGATGGAACCTGGCGAGCGGCGAGGGGCTCGATTACAGCGAACTCAACGAATTCGCGCTCGCCGGTGGCACGGATCACGTGATCAGCCTGTTCGAATTCCCGAAGGAAGTCGCGCTGCGCGGGCTCGGTTTCTCGCTGACGAGCGACGCGCCGGGCGGATTTTCCGATCAACAGCTGGCGATCATAGAAGAGCTGTTCCCGGCGCTGGGGCTGGCGGCTTACCGCGTGGCGGTTTCGAAGACCGCGACCGATATCCTCGCCGTCTATACCGGCGCCAGGACCAGTGCGCGCATCCTTGCGGGCGAAACCCGCAGGGGAATGGGTGGCTCCATCGATGCCGCCATCCTGCTTGCCGACCTCCGCAATTTCACGGCGCTGACCGAGGCCTACCAGCCAGGCGAGATCGTCGGGTTTCTCAACGAGCATTTCGAGCTGATCGACCGGCATGTCGAGGAAAATTCCGGCGAGATCCTCAAGTTCATGGGCGACAGCGTGCTGGGGATCTTTCCGACGGACGCCGAGGATCCGCAAAGGGCGTGTAAGGCTGCGTTGGCTTCGGCACAGAATCTGCTGAAGGCAAACGAAGAGCTCAATCGCGAGCGGACGCGCAATGGAGGCCCCGATATCGGCATCGATGTCGTGCTGCATCTCGGCGAGCTTTTCTACGGAAATGTCGGCGCTCACGGCAGGCTCGACTTCACGGTGATCGGCAGGGCGGTCAACGAGGCTTCGCGGCTGGAGAAACTCTGCGGTACGCTTGAGCAGCACCTTCTGCTGTCGGAGAGTTTCGCGGCCAACTGTACGGTGGCTTGCGAGTATCTCGGGTCGTTCGAATTGCGTGGAGTTTCAAAGCGGGCCGACGTCTTCAAGCTCGCCAACTCTGTGTCATGAAGCGCCGATCAAAGGCGCGACCACGTTCAGATCTCGCCTGAGACCTCACGACGGCGACGGTCAAGTTCTTCACTGTAGCGGCGCAGCGTATAGCTTTCGCTGAGCTGGCCGATCACCTTGCGTTCGATCAGGTTGTTGACGACGGCGAGTGCTTCGCTTTCGCTCTTGTCGAAGATCGCCGCCGCCTGCCTGGCATTCATCTGTGGCTGTAGGAAATCGTTGCGGTAGTGGATGAAATCGGCAAGCGTCTTGCCCTCGTCCTGCACGTCGGTCGGGTTGGCGTAGATCTCCGGCACCAGCACGAGGCCTGCATATTTGTCGCTCTCCTCGACGAGGATGACGCGCTGGGTCGAGCCGATCGGGAAGGCCTGCTTGAATTCCTCCAGCGAAATACCCGCCCTTGCCGTCTTGACGTCGGCGCGCATCAGCTTGTCCACTGTCAGGTTACGGATCCAGCCGACGTCGTGGGCGCTGCGGATGCTTTCGCCGCGCAGGTGGAAGCGCCAGGTGGCGAAGGAATAGCCGAAGGTTGAGCGGACGACGAGTGAGGAGGTGATGACGGCGGCGAGCACTAGAGCGGTGATCGGAAAATCGCCGGTGATTTCGAGCGCCAGGAACGTCATCGTCAGCGGCCCGCCGATGACGGCGACGGCGAGCGAGCTCATGCCGACGACGGCATAGATTACGGGCGTCAGCGTCGCATCGGCGAAATAGGGGCCGCAATAGGCAAAGAGCTTGCCGAGCAGGGCGCCCATGAACAGTGAGGCGAAGAACAGGCCGCCCCTGAAGCCGGAGCCGATCGAGATCGCCGAGGCCAGGGATTTCAACAGGAAGAGGCCGAGCAGCGCCGGGATCGCCACCTCGCGGGAGAGATTGAGATGCAGCGCGCCGTGGCCGGCCGAGAGCACCTGTGGCGAAATCATCGCCAGAAGTCCGACGACGATGCCGCCGAGCGCCGGGCGGAAGGGCGGGGCGATCGAGCTCTTGCGCGCCAGCTCCTCGACGAAGGAGACGCCCTGCATGATCAGGATGCCGACGCCAGCGCAGAAGCCACCGAGCAGCATAGCCGGGATATAATCGGCCGGCACGACTGCGCCGAAGCTGCCGATGTCGATGGTGAAATCGCCGTGGGTGAGCAGCCTTGCGATGAGGGTGGAAACCAGGGCCGAGACGACCACAGGGGTCAGCGAGACGATCGTATAGGTGCCGATGATCAGCTCGAAGGCGTAGAAGGCGCCGGTCAGCGGCGCGTTGAAGGCAGCGGCGATAGCGCCCGCCGCGCCGCAGCCGACGAGGGTGCGCAGATCGGAGCGGCGAAGCTGCAGCTTCAGGCCGAATTTCGAGGCGAGGCCGGCGGCAAGCTGGGTATAGCCGGCCTCGAGGCCGACGGAGGCGCCGAACCCGTTGGAAATCAGGTTCTGCACGGCAACGATGATGCTGTCGGTCAAGGACAGGCGGCCGCCATGCAGCGCATTGGCCTCGATCGGGTCAACCATCGGTTTCTTGCGCCGTTTCGCCAGTACGAACAGCAACAGGCCGAGCAGGACGCCACCGATGACGGGGGCAGTGAGAAGCAGCAGCTTGTCGTCGATCACCGACGAGCTCAGCCGCTCGCTGTCGTCGATGCCGAAGACCATCTGATGCAGTTGATTGGAGACGTAGCTCATGCCGGTGACGGCGAGACCCGAGGTGATGCCGACGACGGCACCCGCCAGCGACAGGCCGACCTCACTGCGGCGGGTCAGCGCCCGCAGCCGCCCCGGGTCGAAGAAAACACGCAGCGCTCGGAACCGGCGCCGATCCAATTTCATAAGCATGGCAAGACAACTAGGCAGGAAGAGGCCCGGTCAAGGGCGATGGCGCAGTCCGCTTGCAGTGCAATTGTGGCGAAAAGCCGGCGCCCTGGATAAATATTTGTGACGTAAGTATCTGATAAATGACGATGTTTTAGGTAGGGTAAGTCGTGTTGCTGGCGTTGCCTCGCCTGTCTAGCCACTGCCGGCCGTCGAGGGCGGTTGACTTCACCCCTGAGCTTGCCTAACCATCCCTCAACGGATGGTCACCTGACCATCCTCGGATATAACGGATGGTTCCGGATCGGTGTTACGCCTTCCGGATGAAAAGGGAATGTGACGGGGCGGACCCAAGCCGGGCGCCTTCATCACAGCCGACCCCGCGACTGTAGAGCGGTCAGGGTCTTCCATCCGGCATCGAGCCCTTCCGGCCGGCGGCTTGCAATAATGCAAGCGGGCGGGACGGGCGACATGCCGGAAAAGCCACTGGACATGCATGATGATCAACCGGGGTCGGACGCCTCTTAAGTCTACGAATCGTCCACCTTTTCATCGATGCAGCCGGGAAGGCGAGGCAGATCCGCTGGCACGATCAGGGCGACCGGTTTCCGGTCTGCCCCGATCGCGGCCGATAACCGCGAGCCAGGAGACCTGCCATCCCGTGCCGGGCGAGAAGCCCAACCCTGGGCAAGAGGCCCGCTGCCAGCACGGAGGTTGTCTTGGCTGAACGATTGAATTCGGCGCGGCCTTGTGCGGCGCGATCGAGTGGGTGGGGTGCGGCATCCCACCAAAGGGGCGTCTGCGCATGACGACCGCTCCCTCCAACACCGTCTTCATCCTCGGCGGCGCCCGTTCGGGGAAATCCCGCTTCGCCGAGTCCCTTGTCATTTCGATCGGCCTCGACCGCCATTATCTCGCGACCGGCCGCGCCTGGGATGAGGAAATGCAGGCGCGCATTGCCCAACATAGAGCCGATCGCGGCCCGTCCTGGACGACGCATGAAGAGCCGCTCGATCTCGTCGGCAAGCTTGACGCTATCGACCGCGAGGGCGGCGTCGTGCTCATCGATTGCCTGACACTCTGGGTCACCAATCTGATGATGGATGAGCGCGATATGGCGGCGGAATTTGCCGCGCTCACCGATTTTCTGCCGCAGGCGAAGGCGCAGCTCGTTTTCGTTTCCAATGAGGTCGGCCTCGGCATCGTGCCGGATAATCGCATGGCGCGGGAATTCCGCGATCATGCCGGCCGGCTGCACCAATCAATTGCGGCCAAGGCCGCCGAAGTCTATTTCATCGCGGCAGGCCTGCCGTTGAAAATGAAGGGTTAAGTTCATGAACCAGCAGAAAATTCCCGCAACCGTCATTACCGGCTTTCTCGGCGCCGGCAAGACGACGATGATCCGCAACCTGCTCACCAATGCCGGCGGCAAAAAGATCGCGCTCATCATCAACGAGTTCGGCGATCTCGGCGTCGATGGCGAGGTGCTGAAGGGCTGCGGCGCTGACAATTGCACCGAGGACGATATCATCGAGCTGACCAATGGCTGCATCTGCTGCACCGTCGCCGACGATTTCATCCCGACGATGACGAAGTTGCTCGAGCGTGAACAGCGGCCCGACCATATCGTCATCGAAACCTCGGGCCTTGCCCTGCCGCAGCCGCTGGTCGCGGCCTTCAATTGGCCTGACATTCGCACCCAGGTGACGGTCGATGGCGTCATTACCGTGGTCGACAGCGCGGCTGTCGCCGCCGGCCGTTTCGCCGACGACCACGATGCCGTCGAGGCGGCGCGCGGCGCAGATGAATCGCTCGATCACGAAAGCCCGATCGAGGAGTTGTTCGAGGATCAGCTGACTTGCGCCGATCTGATCGTACTCAACAAGACCGACCTGATCGACGCTGCCGGCCTTATCAGGGTTCGCGACGAGGTCGCCTCCCGCACGGTGCGCAAGCCGGTGATGATCGAGGCGAAAAATGGCGAGGTGTCGGCCGGAATTCTGCTCGGCCTCGGCATCGGCACGGAGGACGATGTCGCCAACCGCAAATCGCATCACGAGCTGGAGCATGAGGACGGCGCGCCGCACGACCATGACGAATTCGACAGCTTCGTCGTCGAACTCGGCCCGGTCGCCGATCCCGCCGGCTTCATTGCTGGCCTGAAGACGATTATCGCCGACCATGACGTACTGCGTCTCAAGGGTTTCGTCGATGTCGCCGGCAAGCCGATGCGCCTGCAGATCCAGGCCGTCGGCAGCCGCATCGACCATTATTTCGACCGTGCCTGGGCCCCGAGCGAAACGCGCGCCACGCGCCTCGTGGTCATCGGTCTGCACGAGATGGACCAGGACGCTGTTAGGGCGGCGATCGAGGCGCTGGCGTAATCCCATGCATCTGCTTCTGGCCCAACAGGGAACGATCAGCGACTGCGAGGAGGCGATCGACCTCGGGCAGACGCCGGGCGATATCGTGTTCCTGTCGGCCGCCGACAGCGAGCTTGCCGCCATCGCAGCCGCCCATCGCGAGCATGGGGCGGCGCCTTCGCTGAGACTTGCCAGCCTGATGAGCCTCAAGCATCCGATGTCGGTCGATACCTATGTCGAACGCACGGCGCGGCATGCCAGGCTCATCATCGTGCGTGCGCTCGGCGGTGCCAGCTATTTCCACTATACGCTGGAGGCGCTGCACGCGGCAGCGTCCCGCGCCGGTGCGCTGATTGCGGTCTTGCCGGGCGATGCCCGGCCGGATGCGGGGCTCGTTCCTTTTTCCAACGTTGATCTCGACGATATGAATGCGCTCTGGGCCTATCTGATCGAAGGCGGCGACGCCAATGCGCGCGGCTTTCTCGATTATGCCTCGGCGATGTTGTCAGGTGCCGAGAAGCCGGCGCCGGCAGTGCCTTTGATGAAGGCGGGCATCTGGTGGCCGGGGCGGGGGCTGATCGGGGTGCAGGAGTGGCGGCAGGTTGCCGGTTCGCATGTCGCGCCGCCTTCGTCCGTCGAGCAGGGGGGTATCCCACATTCGACGGAGGAGGTGGCGTTTGGGCCAATCGTCGCCATCAGCTTCTACCGCGCCCTCGTCCAGAGCGGCGAGACCGCCCCGATCGAGGCACTGGTCGAAGCGCTGGCGGCGCTCGGCCTGCGGCCACTGCCGGTTTTTGCCTATAGCCTCAAGGACCCCGTCTCGACAGGTATTCTCGAAAGCGTGTTTGCGGCACTGAAACCCGATGTCGTCATCAACACGACCGGCTTTGCCGTCTCGGCACCAGGTGCTGACCGGCAGCCGACGGTGCTGGAGGCGAATGGGGCGGTGGTGCTGCAGGCGATCCTGTCGGCCTCGTCGCGGGAGGCTTGGGCCGCTTCCGCGCAAGGCTTGTCGGCACGAGATCTCGGCATGAACGTGGCGCTTCCTGAAGTCGACGGCCGGGTGCTGGCGCGGGCGATCTCTTTCAAGACGGCAGCGCGTTATGACGCGGCTGTCGAGACCAACATCGTCTGCAGCGAACCCGATACCGGCCGGGTGAGTTATACGGCTGAACTTGCCGCCAACTGGGCGCGCCTGCGGAAGAGATCGGCCGGTGATCGCCGCATCGCGCTTGTCATGGCGAATTATCCGAACCGCGACGGCCGGCTCGGCAACGGCGTCGGCCTCGATACGCCGGCCGGCACCATCGCGGTGCTTCGCGCCATGGGAGCCGCGGGTTACCCGGTCGCCGACATTCCGGCAGATGGGGACGCGCTGATCCGGCATCTGATGGAAGGGCCGACCAATTCCGGCCACGACGGCAGGGTCATTCGCGAAACGCTTTCCCTCGCTCGCTACAACAGCTTCTTTCAATCTCTTCCCAATAAGATTCAAGATGAGGTGAGGGCTCGCTGGGGCAATCCTAAGGATGATGCGTATTTTCGCGAGGGCGGCTTCGCCCTGCCTTTCGCGCGCTTCGGCGGCGTGCTCGTCGGCATCCAGCCGCCGCGCGGCTATAATATCGATCCGAAGGAAAGCTATCATTCGCCGGATCTCGTGCCGCCGCACGGTTATTTTGCCTTCTATGTCTTCCTGTGCCAGGAATTCGGTGCACATGCGGTCATCCACATGGGCAAACACGGCAATCTCGAATGGCTGCCGGGCAAGGCGCTGGCGCTGTCGGAAGGCTGTTATCCCGAGGTGATCCTCGGGCCGCTGCCGCATCTTTATCCCTTCATCGTCAACGATCCGGGCGAGGGCACGCAGGCCAAGCGCCGGACTGCCGCTGTCATCATCGATCACCTGACGCCGCCTTTGACGCGGGCTGAGAGTTATGGACCACTCAAGGATCTGGAAGCGCTGGTCGACGAATATTACGAGGCCTCCGGCGGCGATCCCCGCCGCATCCGCTTGCTCAGCCGGCAGATCCTCGATCTGGTCACCGATATCGGCCTCGACCGGGATGCCGGCATAATCAGCGGCGAAAGCGAGGGCGAGGCGCTGAAGAAGCTCGACGCCTATCTCTGCGACCTCAAGGAAATGCAGATCCGCGACGGGCTGCATATCTTCGGCGTTTCGCCCGAAGGGCGGCTGCTGACCGACCTGACGGTGGCGCTGGCGCGGGTGCCGCGGGGGCTGGGTGAGGGCGGGGATGCGAGTTTGCAGCGGGCGATTGCGGGTGATGTGGGGGTGGGCGGTGTGCCTGTGGCACCCCCCTCTGTCCTGCCGGACATCTCCCCCACAAGGGGGGAGATCGGCAAGAGGCTTGGGCTTCCCACAAAAGAAACGTTTGAAGTTGCCGCACCTTCGGCCGAGCAGTTGGAGCGGGACCTCTCATCCCCGATCTCCCCCCTTGTGGGGGAGATGTCCGGCAGGACAGAGGGGGGTAACTCCACGTTCGATCCTCTCGACTGCGACATGGCCGCCCCCTGGACAGCCCCACGTCATGCCATCCTAGCAGATCTCCTCGACGCCCCCTGGCGCACCAACGGCGACACCGTCGAGCGCATCGAGCTCCTGGCGGCGAAGTTCGTTTCCGGCCAGATCGTCTGCCCTGAGAACTGGCCGGCGACGCGGGCGGTGCTTTCCGAGATCGAGACCCGCCTCAAGCCTTCGATCCTGGCCTGCGGGCCAGCCGAAATCGCAGGCCTGCTTAACGGCCTCGACGGCCGCTTCGTTGCGCCCGGCCCCTCCGGGGCGCCGACGCGCGGGCGGCCCGATGTGCTGCCGACGGGCCGCAATTTCTATTCGGTCGATAGCCGCGCCGTGCCGACGCCGGCCGCCTACGAACTCGGCAAGAAATCCGCGGAACTGCTGGTTCGCCGCTATGCGCAGGATCACGGCGAATGGCCGGCTTCCCTAGGGCTGACGGCCTGGGGCACGTCGAACATGCGCACCGGCGGCGATGACATCGCCCAGGCGCTGGCGCTGATTGGCGTCAAGCCGCTCTGGGACATGAGCTCGCGCCGCGTCACCGGCTACGAGATCATACCGCCGGCAATGCTCGGGCGGCCGCGCGTCGACGTGACGCTCAGGATATCCGGCTTCTTCCGCGACGCTTTTCCCGAGCAGATCGCCCTGTTCGACAAGGCGGTCCGCGCCGTCGGCGCGCTTGAAGAGGACGAGGCCGACAATCCGATCGCAGCGCGCATGCGCGGCGAGGCGGCAAGGCTTGCCGCAGCCGGCCTCGACGAGGTCTCGGCCAGAAGGCGAGCGGGCTACCGGGTGTTCGGCTCGAAGCCCGGCGCTTATGGCGCGGGGCTGCAGGCGCTGATTGACGAAAAAGGCTGGGAGCGGCGCGCCGATCTCGCCGAGGCCTATCTCGTCTGGGGCAGCTATGCCTATGGCGCCGGCGAGGAGGGCAAGGCCGAACGCGGCCTGTTCGAGGAGCGGCTGCGCTCGGTGCAGGCCGTCGTTCAGAATCAGGATAATCGCGAACACGATCTGCTCGACAGCGACGATTATTACCAGTTCGAAGGCGGCATGGCGGCGGCGGCGGAACAGCTCGCCGGCGCCCGCCCCTCGATCTATCACAACGATCATTCCCGGCCGGAACGGCCGGTGATCCGTTCGCTGGAAGAGGAGATCGGCCGCGTCGTGCGCGGGCGCGTCGTCAATCCGAAATGGATATCGGGCGTCATGCGCCACGGTTACAAGGGTGCGGCCGAGATTGCCGCCACCGTCGACTATCTCTTCGCCTTTTCGGCGACGACGGGTGCAGTCGGCGCCCATCATTTCGAGGCGGTATACCAGGCCTTCGTCGCCGATCCCATTGTGAGTACCTTCATGATGGAGAAGAACCCGGCAGCATTCGACGAGATGAAGGAGCGGCTGTGCGAGGCGATCGACCGCAGCCTCTGGACGCCGCGCAGCAATTCGGCCCGGTTCGACCTGGCCGCCAACAATAGAACAAGGTGAACCGATGAGCGACGAGACACCGGAGAGCGCGATCCCAGAAGGCGAAGCTGGAAAGGACGATGCGCGCCATGCCGAGAAGATGGCGAAGAAGAAGGCCGCCCGCGACAAGATCATGGCGACCAAGACCGATGGCAAGGGGCTGATCATCGTCCACACCGGCAAGGGCAAGGGCAAGTCATCGGCCGCCTTCGGCATGATCTTCCGCCACATCGCCCATGGCAAGCCCTCTGCCGTCGTGCAGTTCATCAAGGGTGCGATGTGGACCGGCGAGCGCGATCTGATCGAGAAGCATTTCTCCGATCTCTGCCAGTTCCACACCATGGGCGAGGGGTTCACCTGGGAAACGCAGGACCGCGCCCGCGACGTTGCCGCCGCCTCGGCTGCCTGGGAAAAGGCCAAGGAGCTGATCCGCGACGATCGCTATTCCATGGTGCTGCTCGACGAGATCAACATCGCGCTACGCTACGACTATCTCGATATCAACGAGGTCGTGGAATTCCTGAAGAACGAGAAGCCGCCCATGACGCATGTCGTGCTGACGGGGCGCAACGCTAGGGAGGAACTGATCGAGATCGCCGACCTGGTGACCGAGATGGAACTGATCAAGCATCCGTTCCGCTCCGGCATCAAGGGCCAGCCGGGCGTGGAATTCTAGGCATCAGTTGAGAGAGAGGCCGCGCAGGATCGCGGCCGTTTCCTCATCCGCCGGGAAGAAGGATTCCACGGCCAGTTCCGACAGAGTGATGTCGACGGGCGTGCCGAAGACCGTGGTCGTCGAGATCAGGGATAGCAG
This sequence comes from Rhizobium sp. NZLR11, assembly GCF_019685115.1. Lineage (NCBI taxonomy): Bacteria > Pseudomonadati > Pseudomonadota > Alphaproteobacteria > Hyphomicrobiales > Rhizobiaceae > Rhizobium > Rhizobium sp. NZLR11. The sequence goes on from NZ_JABDWD010000015.1 coordinate 23,622, forward strand.
ACCGGCCTTGGTCGAAAGCTTCAGCGGAATGGCGATGCCGGCGTGGTCGGTATGCGCATCGTTCGCCGCTTCGGGCGCCGGATAGGACAGCAGTTCGTTCAGCAGCCTCTCCAATACCGGATCGCCCGAAGCCGATATTTGCTGACGCAGCCGGTCGATAAGGTGGGCGCGCCATTCCGGGAGGTTTGCAATGCGGGGCGCCAGTCCTTGCGGGTGCAGGCTGAGGCGCAGCACATTGACTGGCGGTTCCAGCAGGGAGGGATCGGCAATGCCTGAGATGAGCGGCGCCAGCGCCGCGTTGGAGGCAATGAGCGTCCAGTGGCGGTCGATCGCGAGCGCCGGGAAAGGCTGATGAGTTTTCAACACCATGTCGATGGCGCGGCGCGCCGGTTCCAAGGCGGGATCGTCGAGTGCACGCTCGGTAAAGACGGGAGCGAAACCCGCCGCCAGCAGCAGCGGGTTCCGGTCGCGGAGCGGCACGCCGAGGCGTTCGGCAAGATGCAGCAGCATGTCGCGGCTCGGCGTCGAGCGCCCGCTCTCGATGAAGCTCAGATGCCGCTGCGAGATATCTGCCTCCAGCGCCAGGTCGAGCTGGCTCATCCGGCGGCGCTGGCGCCATCCGCGCAGATGATCTCCAAGAGGGCGGGCGGTCGGCTTCATCAGGCAGCTTCCGGCAATTGGTCGATGAAGCCGCGGACGGATTTCAGTTTGCCGTCTTCGAGTTCGGCAAAATCCGTGCCCTTGATCAGTGCTTCGCCATTGGCAGGTCCGAGGCCCCAGGAGAAACGCAGATTGTCGCCATAGCCGTCAGCCGTGCCGATCAGTTCGAAACGGAAACCGGGGAAACGGTTCTGCACGGCCTCCACCAGCGAATTGATCTGCTCGTGGCCTTCGCCGCGCATCAGCGGATCGATGTAGGTTGCGGCTTCCGCCCAGCTCTCGGCGATGAGAGCGCGGCGGCGAGCCGCATCCGTCTCGTTCCAGATGGCGAGGTAGCGCTCGGCATTGCTGTTTGCATCGTTCATCGGGTCATCTCCTTTTGATCGCCCGTCATTCAGGCAGGGCGATCATGCGGGAAGGTGGTGCACCCTATCAATTACGCCAGAGGTAATGGAAGACGGCCAAGCGTCTCCGTCAGATGCCGAGCCACAAGCGCAGCGGATTTGCCGGGTCGGCGAGGAGCTTGACCGCCAGGGCGACGCACACGATCACCAGCAGCGGCTTGATCAGCTTCGAACCGATGCGCATGGCAAGGCGCGAACCGAGCTGCGCGCCGAGGAACTGGCAGATGCCCATCAACAGGCCGATCTTCCAGAGTATCGCGCCAAAGCTTGCGAAGACAATCAGCGCGCCGAAATTCGAGCCGAGATTGAGAAGCTTGGTGTGGGCGGTTGCCTTCAGCACGCCGAAGCCGGCGAGTGTGACGAAGGCGAGCATGAAGAAGGAGCCGGTGCCCGGGCCGAAGACCCCGTCATAAACGCCGATGGCCGGGACCAGCGTCAGGCCGAAGGCGAAGGGCGTGATGCGGCGATGGGTATCGACGTCGTTGAGGTTCGGCTTGACGGCAAAGAAGATCGCGATCGACAGCAGCAACACCGGCATGATCGCCTGCAGCACCTGTCCGGGTACGATCGTGGCAAGGGCAGCGCCGAGCGCCCCGCCCATGACCGCCATCAGCGCCATCGGCAATTGTTCGCGAAGCTGCACGTGGCCCTTGCGGGCATAAGCGAGCGTTGCCGAGGCGGCACCAAAGATCGACTGCACCTTATTGGTGCCGAGCGTCTGCAGCGGCGGAATGCCGGCAATCAGCATGGCGGGAACGGTGATGAGGCCGCCGCCACCGGCAATCGAATCGACGAAACCAGCAAAAAAGGCCGCCGCGCAGAGCAGTAGAAGCAGATGGAAGGTGATATCGGGCAAGACGGAGTTCCGGAGGGGCTTTCAGGCCGCCTTCTTGCATTTCCCGCCTCGGGCTGCAATGGCTGCAAAGGACATGGCGAGGCGCATTCGGCAGCAACATGAGCGACATTACCTTCGACAGGAGCAGACATCACGTGCTCGGGCTCGGCTGCGAGCGCAAAACGCCGCCCGCCGAAGTGCTGGCGCTGGCCATCGAAGCGGTTGAAGCGGCCGGTATCATCGGGGCGGAGCTTGCTGCCATTGCCTCGATCGACAGCCGTTCCGAAGAAGCGGCGATCCTTGCCGTTGCCAGGCATTTTGCCGTGCCCGCCGTCTTCTTCGATGCGCCGCGGCTGGAAGAGGAAACGCCGCGGCTTAAAAATCCCTCTGCCATCGTCTTTGCCCGTGTCGGCTGCCATGGCGTGGCGGAATCCGCGGCACTTGCGGCCATTGGAGCGGATGCGGAGCTGCTGCTCGGCAAGATCAAATCCGCGCATGCGACAGCGGCGATTGCCGGCATCGGGTTGCGGAAAGCCTGACGAGCGTTATGGTGGCCACACGTTGCGACGCCGTCCGGCAGCTTCGCGATCTACATTTAGAGGATATCAATGCACAAGGTCATTTATGACACGGATCCGGGCGTCGATGACGCCATGGCGCTTCTTTTCCTGCACCGCCACCCCGAAATCGATCTGATCGGCATCACCACCGTTTTCGGCAACGCCTCGGTCGAGACGACGACACGCAATGCGCTCTTCCTCAAGCGCGATTGGAATATTCCGGCACCCGTTGCCAAGGGCGCCAGCGTCACCATCGACCCCTTGCGCGCCGAGCGGCCCTGGCCGGCCATGGTGCATGGCGACAATGGCCTCGGCGATATCGACGTGCCGGAGACGATCGACCTGCCGCTCGATCCGCGCCCGGCGCATCGCTTCATCATCGATACCGTGCGCGCCCATCCGGGCGAAGTGCGCCTCGTCGCTGTCGGGCGGATGACCAATCTGGCGCTGGCGCTGAAGGAAGCCCCCGAGATCGCAACGCTGGTCAAGGACGTCGTCATCATGGGCGGCAATTTCTATGTGCCGGGCAATGTCTCGCCGGTCGCCGAGGCCAACATCCATGGTGATCCCGAAGCTGCGGATATCGTCATGACCGCGCCCTGGAAGGTGACCGTCATCGGCCTCGACGTCACCGCGGTCACCACGATGAGCCGCAGCTATCTTGGCGAGATGGCGGCCAAGGGCGACAAGGCGGTCAAACAGCTCAATGAACTCTCGCAGTCCTACATCGATTTTTACAAGCATGCGGTTGAGGACGGCATGATGGTGCATGATAGCTGCGCCTCAGTCTATGTCGTGGCGCCCGAACTGTTCTCGTCGATATCGGGTGCGGTGCGTGTCGTCTGTGGCGGCATCGCCGACGGCCAGACCATCGTAAAGCCGGACGGTCGCCGTTTTCCGCCGGGTGACTGGGATGGCCTGCCGAGACAGATCGTCTGCACCGGCATCGAATCGAAAAAGGTTATCGATCTCATCCGCGACACGCTGCTCAGGGCCTGACCGATTGGAAGACTGGCCGCTTCGCGGCCGGTCGTCGCGACTATATGATAATATATTCATATTGTTATTCGGGTTTTCCGAGAGTTTGATTCCGCTTCCTAGCAAAGTGAGTCATGGTCATCTCGGCAACTTCCGGTGAGACAGGGCGCCCGGCGGATCTAAAACAAACAGGTGCGCATAATGTCGTCCGAAAACCGCTTACACTTTTCGGCATCATGCTCTAGATCAGCAAGATGATCGATGCCGCATTCTCCCATCTTCCGGCGCTGGAGCCGGGCACCGTCTGGCTGGTCGGTGCCGGTCCCGGCGATCCCGGGCTTTTGACGCTGCTCGCCGCAAGAGGGCTTTCCGAGGCCGACGTCATCGTGCACGACGCGCTGGTCAACGAGGAATGCCTGGCGTTGGCGCGGCCGGAAGCGGTGGTGGAATATGCCGGAAAACGCGGCGGCAAGCCTTCGGCCAAACAACGTGACATCTCGCTGCGGCTGGTGGAACTGGCACGCGCCGGCAAGCGGGTGCTGCGGTTGAAAGGCGGCGATCCCTTCGTCTTCGGCCGCGGCGGCGAAGAGGCGCTGACGCTGGTCGAGCACAATATCCCCTTCCGCATCGTGCCCGGCATCACCGCCGGCATCGGCGGGCTTGCCTATGCCGGCATCCCGGTGACGCATCGCGACATCAACCACGCCGTGACCTTCCTCACCGGCCATGATTCCTCCGGCATCGTGCCCGACAGGATCAACTGGGAGGCGATCGGCCGGGGCTCTCCCGTGATCGTCATGTATATGGCGATGAAACACATCGCCGAGATCAGCACCCGGTTGATCGCCGCCGGCCGGGAGCCTACCGAACCTGTCGCCTTCGTCTGCAACGCTGCCACTGGCCGGCAGCAGGTGCTGGAAACGACGCTAGCCGAGGCGCCCGCGGCCATCGCCACCGCCGGGCTCGAACCGCCAGCGGTGGTCGTCGTCGGCGAGGTGGTGCGGCTCAGAGCCTCGCTCGATTGGCTCGGCGCGCTCGCCGGACGGCGGCTGCAACCCGATCCGTTCCGCCGGTCCGGCAAGGTGCTGACATGAGCGGCCTCCTGATCGCAGCGCCGTCCTCCGGCGCCGGCAAGACGACGGTGACGCTCGGATTGCTCAGGGCGTTGCGCCGGCGCGGCATCGCGGTCGCGCCCGGCAAGGCCGGTCCCGATTACATCGATCCCGCCTTTCATGCGGCCGCAAGTGGCACGCCCTGCCTGAATTTCGATCCCTGGGCGATGCGCCCGGAGCTGATCTCGGCCAATTCAGCCCTTCACCGTTCCGGCGACCGCATCCTCGTCATCGAGGCGATGATGGGACTTTTCGACGGAGCGGCCGACGGAAGGGGAACTGCGGCCGATCTTGCCGCTCAGCTCGGCCTGTCCGTGGTGCTGGTCGTCGATGCCTCGCGCATGTCGCAGTCAGTGGCGCCGCTGGTATCAGGCTTTGCCGGCTTCCGCGCCGATGTCCGCGTCGCCGGCGTCATCCTTAACAAGGTTGGCAGCGACCGGCACGAGGCGATGCTGCGCCAGGCGCTCGAAGCGATCCGCATGCCTGTTATCGCCGTAATCGGCAGCGACAAGGCGCTCGCCTTGCCGGAGCGCCATCTCGGTCTCGTCCAGGCCAGTGAACACACCACGCTCGATAATTTCATCGACCATTCGGCGGATGCCGTTTCCGAGGAATGCAATTTCGAATTCCTGCTGCGCATTGCAAGGCAGGGGCTCAACCGGCCGTCTGCCGCCAATATCGACCGGCTGATGCCGATCGGCGCCCGCATCGCCGTGGCGCGCGATGTCGCCTTTGCCTTTTCCTACGAGCATATGCTGCTCGGCTGGCGTCGCCGCGGGGCTGATATTTCGTTCTTCTCGCCGCTCGCCGACGAGGCGCCGACCGGTGACGCCGATGCGATCTATCTGCCCGGCGGCTATCCCGAGCTGCATGCCGGGCGGCTTTCGGCGGCGCAGAATTTTCGCGCCGGCATGCTCGACGCGGCGGCACGCGGCATCAGGATTTACGGGGAGTGCGGCGGCTACATGGTGCTCGGCGATGGGTTGATCGATGCGGGCGGAAAGCGCCACGAAATGCTCGGCCTGCTGCCCGTCGTCACCAGCTATGCCGAACGCCGACGCCATCTCGGCTACCGCCGTGTGACACCGCTCGACGGCGCCTTCTTCGCGCGGACGATGACCGCGCATGAATTCCACTATTCCACTGTTGTGTCCGAGGGCGAGGGGAAGCGGCTGTTTGCAGCGCAAGATGCGCTCGGAACCGATCTCGGTGCTGTCGGGTTGCGGCGCGGCCAGGTGGCGGGGTCCTATATGCACCTGATCGATCTTGCGAGAGCTGCCGCATGAGCGCGCCCATCGCCCACGGCGGCGGCATCACCGCTGCTGCCGCCGCCTTCGGCGGCAGGCCGGAAGACTGGCTCGACCTTTCCACAGGCATCAATCCGTGCCCCGTCGCCCTGCCTGACGTTCCGGCAAGGGCATGGCACCGCCTGCCGGACGGCCATCTCGCCGATGAGGCAAGGCATGCCGCGTGCGAGCATTACGGCAGCGGGGCGATCCTGCCGCTGCCGGTGCCCGGAACGCAATCGGTGATCCAGCTTCTGCCGCGCCTGCTCCGGCAGGACAGGCAAGTCTCTTTGACAGACAGAGTTGCCGTGACGGACGACAAAGTCGCAGTGACGGACGACAAAGTCGCCGTGACGGACGACAAAGTCGCCGTGACGGACGACAAAGTCGCAGTGGTGTCGCCGACCTATGGCGAATATGTGCGCGCCTTTGCTTCGGCCGGTTGTGCCGTCGATGCGGTCCGCGATGTCGCGGCGATCGGGGCCGAGCATCGGCTGGCCGTCGTCGTCAATCCGAACAATCCGGACGGCAGGGTCTGGCCGGCCGAAACGCTGATTGCCCTGCACGACAGGATGAAGGCGGCAGACGGGCTTCTCGTCGTCGATGAGGCCTTCGGTGATACCGATCCGGCGCTGAGCCTAGCAGCCCAAGCGCAATCACTTTCCAACCTGATCATCTTCCGCTCCTTCGGTAAGTTCTTCGGGCTTGCCGGTCTCCGGCTCGGTTTTGCGATTGCGCGCCAAGATATTCTCGAGCGTTTCGAGAACTGGCTCGGCCCTTGGGCAGTCTCGGGCCCGGCTCTTTCGATTGCAGGTTCGCTGTTGCGTTCGGACGTGTCTGCAATCCGCGCCCGCATCGATGAACGCTGCGCCGGCCTGCATGCGGTGCTGACTGCGGCCGGATTGCGGATATCGGGAGGAACGGCGCTGTTCACTCTTGTCGCCGACGGCAGGGCGAGCGACATTTACACCCATCTCTGCCGCCATCATATTCTCGTCCGCAAGTTCGACTATGCGCCGGATCAGCTGCGTTTCGGGTTGACGCCGGATCCGGCGGCGGACCGACGACTTTGCGAAGCCCTTCAGAGATTTGAGCGATGACGATCGACGAAAACCTTCTCGTGCTGCTTCTGGCGCTGCTGCTCGACCGGATCGCCGGCGATCCGCAATGGCTGTGGTCGCGGGTACCGCACCCCGTCGTCATCTTCGGCGCGGCGATTTCCTATGCCGACCGGCAACTCAACTCCGCAAGTCTCACCGGCTCCCGACGCCGAATGAACGGCGTCGCCGCCATCCTGGCCCTGCTGCTGCTGGCGGTGGCCGCGGGCTTCGTGTTCAACCGGTTCTTCGCGCTGTTCGGTCTCGCCGGCATCCTGCTCGAGACCGGATTGGTGGCGATCTTCCTGGCGCAAAAGAGCCTTGCCGATCACGTCGCGGCGGTCGCCGTCGCCCTGCGCGACGTGGGGCTTGCCGGTGGACAGGCCGCCGTTTCTCAGATCGTCGGGCGCGATCCTGAAACGCTGGACGAGCCGGCGGTGTGCCGCGCGGCGATCGAAAGCCTGGCCGAAAACTTTTCCGACGGCGTCGTCGCGCCGGCGCTCTGGTATGCCGTCTTCGGCCTGCCGGGCTTGCTCGCCTACAAAATGCTGAACACGGCGGATTCGATGATTGGCCACAAGTCGGAAAAATATATCGATTTCGGCTGGGCATCGGCCCGGCTCGACGATATCGCCAACTGGCCGGCCGCGCGTTTCTCCATCCTGCTGATCGCCGCCGGCGCCTGGGTCCGGCGCGGTACCAGCGCCTGCCGCCAGGCGGTTCGCGTGGCGATGCGCGACGGCGGCCTGCACCGTTCGCCGAATTCCGGCCGGCCGGAGGCGGCAATGGCCGGCGCTCTCAACGTCCAGCTCGCCGGCCCGCGCATCTACGGCGGTGTCATCGTGACGGAGCCGATGATCAACAACGCTGGCCGGGACATAGCTACCGCCGGCGACGTCGAAGACGGCGTATCGGTGTTTTATGCCAGCTGCATGGTGCTCGCCGGTCTGACATTCGGGTTGTTTCTGTGTTTTCTGTAGGGTGCTACGCACCGCGGACACACCGCGGTGGACAGCTCCGGCTCAAACGTTTATGCGAAACGCCTCATACCTCCATCAGACCGGAAGCAGAGCAATGACAGTTCAGGTTGAATTACCGTGCCCGAAGTGCAAGAGCACCAAGATGAAGTTCGAGCGTCCGGAGATCCGGGAGACGGATATCATCACCTGTGCCGCTTGCGGTCATAACCTCGGCACCATGGCCTCTATCCGCGAGAAGATGAACAAGGCCTACCAGCGGCTGAACCCGCCCTCGGTTCCACGCAAGCTCCAGTGAAGCGGGCCGCTGTCCTGCGGCGGCGTTTCCGGCTTAAACATGTTAAAATTGTGATTACCATTCGGGTTAAAGCTATATAATAAGTATTGCCGTAGTCTCTCTTTCGCGTGGGCGCAATTAAACTGCGCGGGTTCGAAGAGGGGTTATCATGAAGACGATTTTGGCGGCCGCCGCCGCAAGTTTATTGCTGCAATTTTCTCCCATTGCCGCTCAGGCAGCAACGCTGGTCGCCAATGTCAGCATTGGCAAGCAGACGATGACCGTCACCGAGAACGGCTTCGTCAAGTATCGTTGGAAGGTTTCGACCGCGCGCAACGGCTATGTCACGCCGACCGGTTCGTGGAGCGCCAAGTGGCTGTCGCGCGATCACCGTTCCCGGAAATACGACAATGCACCGATGCCCTACGCGGTGTTCTTCAACGGCGGTTACGCCGTTCATGCCACCTTCGACCTGAAACGCCTGGGCCGACCGGCCTCGCATGGCTGCGTCCGCCTGCATCCCGACAATGCGGCCGAGTTCTTCTCGCTGGCGCGCCAAGCCGGCCTTGCCAATACCCGCGTGGTGATTACCCGCTGATTTTCTTTTCCAGCTCATCCATATCGGGGACGACGATATGTCGGAAGTTCTCGATATGGATGACGCCGCTCTTGCGCAGCCTAGTCATCTGGCGGCTGACGGTCTCGATCGTCAATCCGAGGAAATCGGCGATCTCGGCGCGTGATAGCGGCAGGTCGAAGGCGGTGCTCGTCGCCGTTTGCGGTTCGACGTGCGTGGCGATGAGGTGAAGCAGGCTTGCGACCTTTTCCTCGGCGGTGCGCCGGCCGAGCGTCAGCATCCATTCGCGCGCGACATCCAGCTCTTTCAGCGCCTGATCGTGCAGGCTGCGCTGCAGCTCCGGCGCCTCCGATATCATACGGTCGAGCAGGTTACGGGGGAAGACACAGATCTCCGTGTCGGTCGCGGCCTCGGCCGACAGCGTGCTTTCACGCACGAAGGGTCTGCCGACGAAATCGGAGGCGAATTGCAGGCCAACGATTTGCCGGCGTCCGTCCGGCATCACCTTGCAGAGCTTTACCACTCCGCGCATGATGTTCGAGTAGAACGAGCTTTCCGACCCTTGAGCGATGATCTCTGTGCCGGCATCGACCTTGCGGCGCAGCGAGTGGCGGCCGAGGTCCCGGAGCTGGCGGCTGGACAGGGCGCCGCAGACGACGCCGTGCCGCGCCTGGCAGGAGCGGCAAGCGACGGGCGTGCCGGCCTCGGGAATCTCACTGCGTGCGACGTCCATCTCCTGATCCCTTCGAAATCCGCGTTTGCCCGCGCGGTATAACCGAGACGATTACGCCGCGATTACTGGTTCGGCTATCCCAATTTCTTCCAGCGCGACTTGATGATTATCGATTTCGCCGGGATCGCGATTTGATCCAGATCAAAGTTTCGGTAGCCTGGCTCTCGTTGGAAGTACCCGCGCCGAGGCGCGCCGGTCCGCAGGCCTGATTCGGACGGCTTCTTTACTCTGCTCGAGCCGACGGGGTTTTCTGCAGCGGCATCGCCTCCCGCCTCGGGTGACGGCAAAGGCCGCTTCCATTGCTGTTTAGGCAACACCCAGCGGGCAAATTGCCGCCACGCCCGGATGAAAGCATTGGCTTTTGAAATGGATTTGCCTATGAGGGGTTTAAATCGTCATTTCATGAGGTACAGCGCGTGACCGCTACATTCGATAAAGTTGCCGACATTATTGCAGAAACCAGCGAGATCGATCGTGCGACGATCACGCCGGAGAGCCATACGATCGACGACCTCGGTATCGACAGCCTCGATTTCCTCGACATCGTCTTTGCGATCGACAAGGAATTCGGCATCAAGATCCCGCTCGAAAAGTGGACGCAGGAAGTCAATGAGGGCAAGGTTTCCACCGAAGAATATTTCGTGCTGAAGAACCTCTGCGCCAAGATCGACGAGCTCAAAGCCGCCAAGGCCTGAGCGACATATCAATCTTTTTTGACCGCCCTGCCGCCTTGAATATGGCGGCCGGGCGGTTTCGTTCCTAAGTAGGCGTCACCGGCGGGCGGATCTGGCCTGTCGGGCCGGAGGATCCGAATGCTGCTGGAATATTTCCAGATGATTGACCGCGTCGAAGCGGTGGACCTGAAGAAGGGCACGCTGAAGGCGCGATCCGTCGTGCCGGCCAAGAGCCCCGTCTTTGAGGGCCACTTTCCTGGTATGCCGCTGGTTCCTGGCGTGCTCCTGATCGAAACCATGGCGCAGGCCTCCGGCATGCTGGTGCTTGCCGTGACCAATTTCGCCGCCATGCCCTTCCTGATGACGGTCGACGGGGCCAAGATGCGCACTTTCGTCGAACCGGAAGCCGTGCTCGACATCGAGGCGGTGCTCGAGCACGACGGTTCGGGTTTCGCCGTTACCAAGGCTAAAATCACCAGCGCCGGCAAGAAGGTCTGCGATGCGCAGCTGAAGCTTCGCACCATGCCGTTTTCCGAGGTGCCGCTCGGCGATATCGTGAAGAAACGTGCCGGCGAGATTGGGCTTCTCGAAGCGATCGCGGCGCAGGGAGTGATTGGATGAGCAAGGCTGCAAACGACGTCGTCATCTCTGGTATAGGCATCGTCACCTGTCAGGGCGTCGGCAAGGATGCGCATATCTCGCTGCTTTCGGCGGCAAGCGCGCCCAAGACGATCGTCGAGACCGAGAAGTTCAAGCCCTATCCGGTGCATCCGCTGCCCGAGATCGACTGGTCGCAGCAGATCGCTAAGCGCGGCGATCAGCGCCAGATGGAAAACTGGCAGCGCATCGGTGTCTTCGCCGCGGGCTTGGCACTAGACGATGCCGGTTTCAAGGACGATCTCGAGGCCTGCGGCGCGATGGATATGATCGTGGCGGCCGGCGGCGGCGAGCGCGATATCAATGTCGATACACTGATCGTCGACGAGGCCCTGAAGCGCAACGACCGCGAATTGCTGCTGAACGAGAAGCTGACGACGGAGTTGAGGCCGACGCTGTTCCTCGCCCAGCTTTCCAACCTGCTCGCCGGCAACATCTCGATTGTGCACAAGGTCACAGGCTCGTCGCGCACCTTCATGGGCGAGGAAGCGGCCGGAATCTCAGCCGTCGAGACTGCCTTCTATCGCATCAAATCAGGCGAATCCTCGCATGCGTTGGTCGGCGGCGCCTTCGCGGCGGAGCGGCCGGACATGATCCTGCTCACCGAAGCGATCGGCGCCCATGCGCGCGGCGACTGGGTGCCGCTCTGGTCGCGCAGACCCAGCGACGGCGGCGGCATGATCACCGGCTCGGCAGGCGCCTTCCTGGTGCTCGAATCGCGCCAGCATGCGGAAGCTCGCGGCGCGCATATCTATGCCGTGATCGACGCGGTCGAGGGCGACCGCGGCAACCGCAATGCCGGCAATCTCGAAGCCCGGCTGGAGCGGCTCCTGGCACCGGCCACGGGGCTTGCGACCGAAAGCACGGCGATCTTTTCCGGCTCGACCGGCATGCACGATCTTGCCGCCCGCGAGCGGGCGGTGCTCGAACATCAATTGCCCGACGTTGCGATCCGCGGCTTTAGTGGCGTCACCGGCCATACGATCGAGACGCAGTTCACGCTGGGTCTGGCGCTTGCGGCGCTTGCCGTCGACGGCAAGGCCAAGGTTCCGCCCTTTGACGCCGCCCATGAGGCGCCGATGCGGGCAGGCGCCACCGCCGCCGTCGTGACCGCGGTCGGGCACCAGCGCGGCGAGGGCGTCGCCGTTCTTTCCGCAAATGCGTGAGGAGTGAAAGATATGACAGCTTCCGCTTACAAGGATCACCTTGGCCGTCCGATCGTGGCCGTGACCGGCATGGGTATCATCACCTCGCTCGGTCAGGGCCTCAGCGACAACTGGGCAGCGCTTTCGTCAGGCACGTCGGGCATTCACGAGATCAACCGTTTTCCGACCGAGGGATTGTCGACGCGGATCGCCGGCACCGTCGATTTTATCGGCATCCCGGTACCAAATGCCGTCGAGCGCTCTTACGCTTTCGCCCGCGAAACGACGATCGAGGCGCTGGCCAATGCCGGCCTTTCCGGCGATTTCAACGGCCCGCTGTTCCTTGCCGCCCCGCCGATCGAACCGGAATGGAGCGCGCGTTTCGAGCTTGCCGACCGTTCGCCGGCCTCCGAGCATCCCGGTGATGCCTATGAGCGTTTCCTGACGGCGCTGCGTCAGCGCCCGGACCCGGCCTTCCATGAGGCAGCCCTGTTCGGCGCGATTTCCGAGCGCCTTGCCGACCGGTTCGGCACGCGCGGTCTTCCCGTCACGCTGTCGACCGCCTGCGCCTCCGGCGTCACGGCGATCCAACTCGGCATCGAGGCAATCCGCCAGGGCCGGACGACCCGAGCGCTGACGGTTGCAACCGACGGATCGCTGAGCGCCGAAGCGCTGATCCGCTTCTCGCTACTGTCGGCTCTTTCGACCCAGAACGACCCGCCGACCAAGGCCTCCAAGCCGTTCAGCAAGGATCGCGACGGTTTCGTCATCGCCGAAGGTGCAGCGACGCTGGTGCTGGAATCGCTGGAAGCGGCGGTCGCCCGTGGCGCCAAGGTGCTCGGCATCATGAAGGGCGCCGGCGACAAGGCCGACAGCTTTCACCGCACCCGGTCGTCGCCGGATGGCGGCCCGGCAATCGCGACGATCCGCGCGGCGCTTGCCGATGCCGGCATCGACGAGAGCGGCATCGGCTATATCAATGCCCATGGCACTTCGACGCCCGAGAATGACAAGATGGAATATGGGGCGATGTCGGCCGTCTTCGGCGAACGGATCGTCGGCATCCCGGTTTCGTCGAACAAGTCGATGATCGGTCATACGCTGACGGCGGCGGGTGCTGTCGAGGCGGTGTTCTCGCTGCAGACGATGCTGACCGGCACGTTGCCGCCGACGATCAACTATACCAATCCCGATCCGTCGATCGTTCTCGATGTCGTGCCGAACAAGAAGCGGCAAGCACAGGTTTCAGCCGTGCTTTCTAACTCCTTCGGCTTCGGCGGGCAGAATGCCAGCCTTGTCATGGCGCTCGAACCGGCTTAAGCGGTTCCCGACACATTTTTGAGACGAGATGACGCCGTCTAGGCGAGGGATTTTGCCATGCGCGCTTTGCAACTGATCGATGACCGCAAGCTTGAGATCACCGACCTGCCGGAACCGGACGCGCCTGCAGCCGGGGAGGTGACGCTGCGCGTCAAGGCGGTGGCACTCAACCATATCGATCTCTGGGGCTGGCGCGGCATGGCCTTCGCCAAGCGCAAGATGCCGCTGGTCATCGGTGCGGAGGCTTCCGGTGTCGTGGAATCGATCGGCCCGGGTGTCGCCAACGTGCTGCCCGGCCAGCTCGTCTCGATCTACGGCGCGCGCACCTGCGGCCTCTGCAGCCCATGCCGCGAAGGCCGCGACAATCTCTGCGAACATGTCTCCGGCGTGCACGGCTTCCATCTCGACGGCTTTGCGCAGGAGAAGGTCAACCTTCCCGCGCGCCTGTTGGTGCCGGCTCCTCCCGGCGTCGATGCGATCGGTGCAGCGCTTGCTCCCGTCACCTTCGGGACGGTCGAGCACATGCTGTTCGACAATGCCAAGCTCGAACCCGGCGAAACCATTCTCGTCCATGCCGGCGGCTCCGGCATCGGCACGGCGGCGATCCAGCTTGCCAAGAAGATCGGCTGCACCGTCATCACCACGGTCGGTTCGGACGACAAGATCGAAAAGGCCAGGGCGCTCGGCGCCGATCACGTCATCAACTATCGCACCGACCGTTTCGAAGGCGTGGTGCGCAAGCTCACCAAGAAGAAGGGCGTCGACGTCGTCTTCGAACATGTCGGCAAGGACACCTGGGCAGGCTCGATGCTCTGCATGAAGCGCGGTGGGCGCCTCGTCACTTGCGGCTCGACCTCGGGTGTTTCCACAGAGATGAACCTGATGATGCTGTTCCAGCAGCAATTGAAGCTCTTCGGCTCGTTCGGCTGCCGCATGGAGAACATGGCGAATGCGATGCAGAAGATGGGCCGCGGGCTCGTGCATCCCGTCATCGACACCGAGGTCAGCTTCAGCGATATCGACCGGGCGCTCGAGCGGATGGAATCGCGCCAGATCTTCGGCAAGATCATCCTGAAGATGGATTGAGCCCCAAGTGAAGCTGTTCATCACCCGGATCGTCCTGGCGCTCAGGCACTTCCAGCAGTGGCTGGTGGCGCAGGTGATGTTCGGCTTCCTGAATTTCCTGAAGCTGTTTCCGGCCGATGGCGCGATCCGCTTCGCCGACAGGACGATGCGCCGCCTCGGCCGGCTGACCAGCCGCCACAGACTGATGCTGACCAATCTGCGCAACGCCTTTCCTGAGAAGAGCGAGGCCGAGATCGAAGAGATCGCGCTGGCAAGCTGGGGCAATATGGGCCGGCTTGCGGCCGAATACGTCTTTCTCGACCAGCTGTTCGACTATGACCCCGAAAAACCGGAGCCGGGCAGAGTGGAGGTGTCGGGCATCCCGATCTTCCTCGATCTGCGCGACAATCCGCGCCCCTTCATCGTCTTTACCGGCCATACCGCCAATTTTGAGCTGCTGCCGGTGGCGGGGGCCGCCTTCGGACTTCATGTGACCGTGCTCTTCCGGCCGCCGAACAATCCCTATATCGCCAAGAAGGTCTTCGATTTCAGGAGCGCGCGCATGGGCAAGCTGGTGCCCTCGCATGCCGGCTCCTCCTTCGCGCTCGCCCGTCAGCTGGAAGCAGGCCAAGGCGTGGGCGTGCTAGTCGATCAGAAATTCCGCAAGGGGCTGAAGGGGATCTTCTTCGGGCGCGAGGTCAAGACCAATCCGCTGCTGCCGAAGCTGGTGCGCCAGTTCGACTGCGAGGTCTATCCGGCGCGTTGCATCCGTCTGCCCGGTAATCGCTATCGGCTGGAAATCGAGCCGCGGCTGGACATGCCGCGCGACGCCAGAGGCACTCTCGACCTGCCGGCGGCCGCCCAGTTGCTCAACGACAAGGTGGAAAGCTGGGTGCGGGAATACCCGGAGCAGTGGCTTTGGTATCACGACCGCTGGCAGATCAAGCAGACGCTCAGCTCCTAGACTTTCGGCATCATGCTGCAGAAACGTCCACCCTCATTTATGAGCGGTGAAAAGCGGCAGGTGCTCTCGGATTGAAACTGAGGGCACTTCATGTTACCCGTCACCACCAAGACGCGAATAATATTTACCGTAGGGCGCATTCTACAGCGCCGCGCGACTTTTGGACGCGCAAAGGACGCTGTAGTACTTTGAATTGCTGTATACTTTATTTTTAAATCGATTCCGATTTAAGGATAGAATTATGCAGTGGAGATGATGCGCCGTGAGGTTTCGGACTCGTCTCTTGGGACAGTGGGATGGGAGGCGTTTTGCTGGAGCTTTTTCGAGCTTTTTCCTTGCGTTGCACGCAGATCGAGGATGCCATACGGGTGGGCGACGATCAGCGCGTCACGGCGCTCGACCGGCATGTCGAACCGCTGGTCGAGGCCATCCTCGCCCATCGGGCGGTCAATCTGCTCGAAGTCTACATGCAACTGCAGTTTGTGAGCCACTTGATTAGCCAGGACGCCGACGACAGCGCCAGCGTCACCGAGCACACGACGGTGCTTTCCTATCTGCTCGACCGCTATTTCGGCACACATGGCCCAGACTGGCGCGTGCCTTCGCCGCAGGACGTGCGTATCGAGCCGCCGGCAGCCTATGTGCCGGATACCGACAACGGTCAGTTTCTCAATGCTGCGATCCTCGAAACCCTGCCGGACCGCGTCGCGGTGCTGACACGGGATTACCGCTACCTCTATTCCAATCCAGCCAACTGCGCCGATCTCGACAAGAAGCCGATGGAACTCATCGGACGGCACCTTTCCGAATTCATCGGAGAGGAGCTGTTTGCCGCGTGCGCCAAATACAAGCTCGACGCCTGCTTTGCCGGTGAGCAGGTCGACTATGCCTATGAGTGCCCGGGCGGCGGTGCCGGATCGGGGCAGGTGCGCTGTCGCATGTCGCCGTTGCGCGATGCGGGTGGTACGGTGATCGGCGCGCTGCTCGTCATGGAGGATATCGATCGGCAGCGACCAATTGGAACAGAATGATTTTAGGCCGGGTCGGCCTGAAATCTGAATCCTGTTCTAAATTAGAGAGTTGGAGCATGATGTCATAAGAAAACCGCGCACACTTTTCGGCATCATGCTCTATAGCTGATCAACTGGCTGCCCACGACCAGCCAGCCGCCTTCAGGCAGTCGCCCAGACGGCGAGTTCATACCCGTCGCGGTCGAGGAAGTGGAAGCGGCGGCCGCCGGGAAAATCGGTGATCGGCCGGACGATCGTGCCGCCAGCCCTCTCGACCGACGTCAGCACGTCTTCGAGATCCCTGGCATAGACGACAACAAGCGGGCCGCCCGGCCGCACGGGTCCGTAATCGGTGAAGCCGCCTTTCAGCCGGCCATCGTCGAATTCGCAGTAGTTCGGGCCGTAGTCGGTGAAACGCCAGCCGAAGGCCGAGCCGTAGAAGGCTTTGGCGGCGGCGATGTCGGCGACGTTGAATTCGACATAATCGATGCGGCGATCGTGGTTTTCTGACTTCTCGGCCATCTATCTCTCCATCAGGGCTTTAAGCATGGCGAGATCCTTCTCGACATGGGCGGCATCGGCTGAAAACTGCGCATCGGTCATGCCGGGCAGGCGCAACAGCGTAAACATGACCTCGCAGCCATCGCCGTTCGGCACGATGCGCAGCGCATTATAGACCCTGAGGCCAGATTCGATCGTCACCGTGTGGTCGATCACGCCGAATTCATTGGTGGGCACGAAGCTCACCTTGACGGTGCCCAGCGCGCCATGGGCAATCCAGTCGGCGCCGTTTGGCACGAGGCCGCTCGCAAGTCCGGAGGCCCAGAGCGGCATGTTCTCCGGCTTGCCGGCGAAATCATAGACGTCGCGCCAGTCGCGCTCGATCGATTGGTGGATGATTTTCGCAGGCATCGTCGACATGGCTTGCAGGTCCTTGGCATTTGGTCTGGCTGTAATAACAGGCCGATCCGCGGCGTCTTGAACAAAACGGTCAGCTTGGCCTTTTCGAGATGCTGAGCTGGCCGAGAACGACGGCGGGTGTCAGGCTAGAGAACTCGCCGACCTCGCGCGTCATGTGGGCCTGATCGGCAAAGCCCGCTTCGAGTGCGAGGCTGGCAAGCGGCATCGTGTCCGAGCTGCGGCAGAAGTCGAGGAAACGCTGGAATCGGCGGATCCGTTCCAGCGTCTTCGCGCCATAGCCGAAATGATGGTGGCAGCGGCGGCGTAACTGCCTTTCGCTCATGCCAAGCCGGCCAAACAGACCGGATGCCGGGCGACCGCTGTCGGCGGCGGTGAAGATAATGGCGGCATCCCGGGCAGGTTCGTCCTCATCGCGGATGGCCTCTTCCAGCAAGCGGCCAAACAGCGCCATGGCGACCGAAGGATCGCGACATTCGCCAAGCCGCGCCTCGAATTCGGCCGCGTCCTTCCGGCCGATGTCAGCAAGAGGCACCGAGCAGCCGACAAGCGCCGAAAGCGGCGTCTTCAACCACGGTGCCGCGGCGCCCGGCGCAAAACGTGCGCCGATGACCGTCGCGCCAGGCCGGAGGACGGGAAAGGCCGCTGTCCTGTCGGGACCGGCGACAACCAGCCGGCCATCGATCCAAAGGAGATCGCAATAACCGTCCGGCACGATCGCCACCATTGCCGGTGGTCCGTCATGGAACGCATGCGACCAGAGCCGGCTGAAATGGCGCCGCAGCGGCGGCGGTGGCGCACATTCGCGGTAGCGGCCGGCGCGGGCCGCGAGCAGAGCCGTATCTTTTCGTTTTTCCGAGACCAACGCGATATCTCCCGAAATGTGGATGATACCATCAGATAGGGCATCAAGGGCAGGGCGCGAGAAAACTTGGTTGCCGATGAGCCGGCGCAAGCGGTTGTCGGACAAGCCGGGATATTGCAAGCTTCATTTCATTGGCTTTTGCGAACCGATTAGACCCTTGCGAGACTTGCCGTTTGACCGAGACAGTGCCACAACACCGGTCCAAATGACACATCGGAGGTTTGTCGTGGAAAAGGCAGAAATTGGACTGATCGGTCTTGCGGTCATGGGCTCCAACCTGGCGCTCAACATCGCCGAGAAAGGCAATAAAATTGCGGTCTTCAACCGTACGCCTGAGAAAACCGACGAATTCTACGAAAGCGCCGGCGATCTGAAAAAACAGATCATTCCGTGCAAGACCATCGAAGAGTTCGTCGATGCGATCCGGCCGCCGCGCCCGATCATCATCATGATCAAGGCGGGCGATCCCGTTGACCAACAGATGGAGTTGCTGCGCCCGCATCTGTCCAAGGGCGACATCATGATCGATGCCGGCAACGCCAATTTCCGCGACACCGTCGCCCGCTTCGACCGCTTGAAGAATACCGATCTGACCTTCATCGGCATGGGTGTTTCCGGCGGCGAGGAAGGTGCGCGCCACGGCCCGTCGATCATGGTCGGCGGCACGGAGGAATCCTGGACGCGCGTCGAGAAGGTGCTGACCTCGATCGCCGCCCGCTACAATGACGAGCCCTGTGTCGCCTGGCTCGGCAATGACGGCGCCGGCCATTTCGTCAAGACCATCCATAACGGTATCGAATACGCCGATATGCAGATGATCGCCGAAATCTACGGCATCCTGCGCGACGGCCTCGGCAAGACTGCCTCCGACATCTCCGGCATCTTCGGCGAGTGGAACAAGGGCCGCCTGAACTCCTACCTGATCGAGATTTCCGAGAAGGTGCTTGCCGCCACCGATCCGGTTTCCGGCGGGCCGATGGTCGACATGATCCTCGACAAGGCTGGTCAGAAGGGCACCGGCAAGTGGTCGGCGATCGAGGCGCAGAACATGGGCATTCCGGCGACGGCGATCGAAGCCGCAGTCGCTGCCCGCAGCCTCTCCTCGATGAAGTCGCAGCGCGAAGCCGCCGAAAAGATCTTCGGCAAGCAGGCGGTATCCTTCCCGATCGCTTACGGCCCCGAGCTCAACAAGGATCTGGAGCTGGCGCTGTTTGCCGCCAAGATCGGCGCCTATGCGCAGGGCTTCGCGGTAATGGCGGAAGCGTCGCGCGAGTTCAACTGGTCGCTGCCGATGCCGACGATTGCCAGGATCTGGCGCGCCGGCTGCATCATCCGCTCGCAGTTCCTCGATGAGATCACCTCGGCCTTCACCAAGGCGCCCGACGCAGCAAACCTGATCGTCACGCCGGCCTTCTCCGACATGGTCAAGGAATCGATCCCGGCGCTGCGCCGTGTCGTCACAGCTGCCATTTCGGCAGGCCTGCCGGTGCCGGCGCTGTCCTCGGCACTCACCTATTTCGACGCCTATCGCCAGGGCAGGGGAACCGCCAACCTCATCCAGGCCCAGCGCGATTTCTTCGGCGCCCACGGCTTCGACCGCCTGGATGGCAAGGATTTCCACCACGGCCCCTGGGGCAGCGGTGCCTCGACTTTCTAAGGTTTGCTGAGACGACATCAACGAAGAGCCCGGCCGTCGCGCCGGGCTTTTTCGTGGTTTGAGCCGCTCCGGCGGCGAGCCGTCCGAAAGAGGCCGACGGCGGTGCTGAACCCGGAAGGGCAGGTCTTGGCGCAACTGCCGCTGGACGAACCCGGCTTGCTGGCCTTCGACTTTCCTTGCATAGAATCTGCGAGCGATCAGGATGAGGAATTGACCGAGATGCTTATCCGATATGAAACGCTGGCGGATATCGGTGCGATCCACGATCTGACATCGATTGCCTTTAAGTCGACGCCTTACAGCGACGGCACGGAGGCGGAGATTGTTCGGAGGCTTCGCGCGGCAGGCGATCTGACGATATCGCTGGTTGCTGAAGAAGAAGGCGAGATTCTGGGGCATGTCGCGTTTTCGCCGGTGACAATCGACGGTGGGCATGCGGGATGGTTCGGACTGGGCCCGATATCGGTCAAGCCGGAGAGACAGCGGCAGGGCATCGGCAAGGCGCTGATCGCCAGAGGACTGGAATTGCTGGAGGAGATGGCCGCCAGCGGGTGCGCGCTGATCGGCAATCCCGACATCTATAGCCGCGCCGGATTCAGCAGCGACGGGCAACTACGCTATCTCGATGTCGATAGGCGGCTGGTGCAGTGGATTGTCCTTCGCGGGCCGGCGCCGTGCGGGACGCTTCAATTTTCTGCGGCGTTTGAAGGCTAGCGGCTCCGCTCCAACTTCCAGCAGACGGCGACAACATGTCTAAACGGGCGTGATGATCATCCAGACCGAGCGTCTTAGGCTCCGCATGCCCGACAGGGACGATTTCGCCGCCTATGCGCGGCTGATGGCCTCGCCGCGATCGGTTGGAATGGGCGGGCCGTTTGATCTGCGCGCGGCCTGGGGAATGTTCTGTCACGACGTGGCGCTCTGGCAGCTTTTCGGGCACGGGGCGCTGATGATCGACGTTGCCGAGCCCGGCGAATGCGTCGGGCAGGTCGGATCAATCATGGGCCGCTCTTTCCGGAAAGGGAACTGGGATGGTTCGTCTATGAGGGCTATGAGGGCAGAGGCTATGCGACCGAAGCGGCCCTGGCGTTACGGGACTGGGCCTTTGCAAGCCTGGGTCTGCCGTCGCTCGTCAGCTATATCGCTCCCGGCAATGCCGCTTCGATTGCCGTTACGGAGCGGCTGGGCGGGCGTCTCGATCTGACTGCACCCCGGACTGATCCCGCGGACCTCGTTTATCGTCATCTCGCGTCCTGAGAAAATGGTCATAGGAACGGCGCTTGGCGGCAGACGTCTCCGTTCTTACATGTTGATCGGTTAGCAAGCGGTGCCGCAAGACAATGGGGATGCCTGATGACGGAGACGAAGCGGGAGCACTGGGACGAGGTCTACCGCACCAAAGCTGCCGACAGCGTCAGCTGGTATCAGCCGACGCCCGAGCCTTCCTTGCGGGCGCTTGACGAGTTGCGGTTGCCGGTTTCGGCCTCGCTGATCGATGTGGGCGGCGGTGCATCGAGCCTTGTCGACCGGCTTGTCGAGCGCGGATGGTCCGATCTCACCGTTCTCGATATCGCCGCGCCGGCGCTCGACCTCGCCAAGGCACGGCTGGGGGACGAGACCGCCCGCGTCGCCTGGGTGATTGATGATGTCACCGCATGGAGACCGGAGCGCCAGTACGACGTGTGGCACGACCGCGCCGTCTTTCACTTCCTCACCGAGCCCGAGCAGCGGCTGGCTTATCGCCACGCGCTCGAAATCGGCACGGCGTCGGGCAGCGCCGTGATCATCGCCACCTTCGCACCGGACGGGCCGGAACGGTGCAGTGGTTTGCCGGTCCAACGTTACGACGCGGCCGCGCTTGCGGGTGAATTCTCGTCTGCCTTCGCGCCTCAGCGCGACTGGCGCGAGGAGCACACGACACCCGGCGGCCGCTGGCAGTCGTTCCAGTGGTGCGTCTTTCGCAGGCGCTGAGCTCTGACTGGCCTATAGCTGGCGTCCGGCGCTGTGTCAGGCAGCCCGACCGGCGCGCGCCAGGCCGTGATCGATGAGCCTCTCGATGATCTCGGCGTAGCCGACGCCGCTTGCCGCCATCGCCTTGGAATACATGCTGATATTGGTAAAGCCGGGGATGGTGTTGATCTCATTGACGAGGAACTGCATGTCGTCCGTCAGGAAAAAGTCGACGCGGGCCATGCCGTCGCAGCCGACCGCCCGGAAGGCCCTTGCGGCCATGTCGCGCATGGCAGCCTCGACATCCTCAGGCAGTTCGGCCGGGACTTTCAGCGCCGCGCCCTTCTCGTCGATATATTTGGCTTCGTAGCTGTAGAAGCCGTGGCTTTCGGCCGGCACGATCTCGCCCGGCCGGGAGACGAAGAGTTCGCCTGCCGCATCCTCCAGCACGCTGAATTCGATCTCGCGGCCGGCAACGAACTCCTCGGCGAGCAGTATCCGATCGTGGCGGAAGGCCTCGGCAAGAGCGCCCGCGAATTCTTGGCTGGCATGAACCTTGGCGACGCCGACCGACGATCCCTGCCGCGCCGGCTTGATGAACAGCGGCAGGCCCAATTCGCCTTCGAGCGCGGCAAGCGATGGAGCCGCGTCCTCCCGGATCGCCACCGCGCGCGCCACCGGCAGACCCGCCGCCTTCAGCAGACGCTTGGCGATGTCCTTGTCTAGCGCTGCGGCCGAGCCGAGGATGCCGCAGCCGGCGAGTGGAACGCGCGCCACCTCCGCCAGACCCTGCACCGATCCGTCTTCGCCATGCAGGCCGTGCAGCACGGGAAACAGGATGTCGATCCCCGGCAATTCATGCGGCGCCCCATGGGCCGGGATTGCCAGCATCCGGCCCTTTCCGCCCGGAACGAGGCAGATTTCGACGCCTGATGACGGTGTCGCTAGTATGCCGCCCTCGAAATTGCTCATCAGCCATTGT
Source organism: Rhizobium sp. NZLR11 (assembly GCF_019685115.1). NCBI lineage: Bacteria > Pseudomonadati > Pseudomonadota > Alphaproteobacteria > Hyphomicrobiales > Rhizobiaceae > Rhizobium > Rhizobium sp. NZLR11. The sequence continues at coordinate 46,325 of NZ_JABDWD010000015.1, forward strand.
CCCTCCCGGGTGATGAAAACGGGGATGGCGTCATATTTTTCGGGCTTGAGCGCGCCCATGACGTTGGTTGCCGAAAGGATGGAAACCTCATGCTCGGCCGAGCGGCCGCCGAAGAGCACGGCGATGCGCAGCCTGTTTGGGGAAGGGGTCATGCAAGCCTCCGAAGCGATCTGGTGTTGAAAAGGTCAGGCGTCGACAGATATGCCGCGATTGGCGAAGAAGCAGTCGAAGAGGGCGAGCGGCAGCGTCACATCGGCCTGGCTCGCCTCGTCATGGCCGGACGGGTTGTGGAAGCGGATCGTCTCGTCGCTTGCTGACGTCACTAGCACCAGATGGCCGCCCTTCGATGGTGGCTGACGCTCCGGCCAGCGGATGCCCGAATGCACCGAGGCGATGAAGAAGCGCCGTTTCGATAGAAGCTCCGGAATGGCCGGTGTCTCGACGCCTGTCATCGTCTCCGCACTCAGCGCGAATCGGTCAGCGGCGAAGCGGACGAAGGGTGCGTAGATCAGCCCCTTGATCGAGGCATCGATCTCGTTGACGACATAACCGCCATAGGCCGTGCAGGCGCGGGCAAGCTCGAGGGTCGGATGGATCTCGCCGCGGGCGGCAAGCATCATCTTCAGGCAGGCCATGCCGCAGACATTGACCGCCCAGCGCGCATATTCCTCGATCGTGCCGGCGCCCGAACGGCGCCAGAGCGGATCACGCAACAGGGCCTGCGATCCCTCAGCAAGCACCGGCAGCGTCATGCCAGGTGTTTCCCATTGGCTGAAATAGGGCACGCCGCTCGGCTGCATTCTGTCGATCTCCCTGACACGCTGGTGAGATGGCGGGCAATCTTGGCTTTTTTCGAGGCGATGCCGCGCTTGCGATCAGCGCGGTGAAGTCCGTGGGAGAGCTGAGATCATTGCGCGGCTGGAACCGATTTGGACCGCCGAAGATGAGTTTTCCGGCGTCAGCCGGGAAGTCCGACGGGTCGCGCTTCTCAATCCGTGCTATTTCCCGCTTTCCGGCCAGATCGGCTGGCTGATGCTCTGCAGCAGTTCCGGTTCGACGCCGTCGATGCGGGCGATGACGGCTTTGGCCATTTCGCGGCCAGCCTGGCGCACGTCTTCCTGTACAGTGATGATCTCGGGGCGGATCCAGTTCAGGATCGGCACCGATTGCTTCGACACCATGTCGAGATCGCGGCCGAGCGCCTTGCCGGCAGCCTCGATGCCGGCATTGACGGCAATCGCCGCGCTGCCGGCCGAACAGACGATGCCGTCAGGGGCGTTTTCCGAGCGCATCATCACTTCGACGACGTCGCGGATATCGGCAAGCGGCGCATCGCTGTTGATACGCAGCGGCACTTCCTCGGCGCCGTAATCGTGCAGGCCGGTCTGGAAGCCGATGCGGATGTGGGCGTAATAGGTGAGCTTGCTTGGCGGCTGCAACAGGGCGATGCGGCGTCGGCCGCGCTTGACGAGCCGTTCCACCGCCTGGTGGGCGAAGGCTTCGTTGTTGAAATCGTGGAAGGGGTGGGTGAGACCCGCATCGGTGCGCCCATGCGTGGCGAAGGGCATGCCGCGCTCGGTCAGCAGACGCACGCGCGGATCGTCCGGCTCGATGCGCGAGATGATGACGCCGTCGGCCGAACCGGTATCGAGGATGTAGCGCACCGGCAGCATCGGATCCTTGCTGTGGGAATGCGGCGTGACAACGATATGATAGGGTGTGCCGGACAGGACCTCGGAAATGCCGAAGACCATCTGGCTCGAAAAGCCCATGATCTCTTCATCAATGCTGAGGACGAGGGCGATGACGTTGGTCTTGCCAGTGCGCAGGCGCACACCGGCCCTGTTCGGCTGGTAGCCGAGTTGGCGGGCGACCATGCGCACCCGCTCCTTGGTCTCCGCTCCGATGTCAGGCGCATCCTTCAGGGCGCGCGATACCGTCGTCACGCCGAGACCGGTCATGAAGGCGATCGTCTTCAACGTCGGGCGCTCGCGCGCCGTCGGCGTCGATACCGCTTGCCCGAAATTTCCCTTGTTTTCCATCCCTGTAGGCCTGCCTCGCGCGAATTGGTGTCGCTTATAGAGGCTTTTTCAAGCGCCGTAAGCCCGCCGCCTGCCAAAATCGCGCCTCCCTAAGGAATGCAATCTGTAACGATACAGTAGAAATGTCGAGGGCTTTTTCTTGTGTGCTTTGCAGCATTGTACGCATAGGTTGAATCCGTCGCTCAAGCTTTGTTTTTTTGCGCTTGCGAAAGGAATAAGGCGAAAGAAAAACCGATTGGCAAAATTTTCTCTGTGTTTTCATTGTGATAATCTGACTGCTCGATTCCGAGAGCGCATGACAAGATGCCGGCTTTAAGCGAATGACCGTCCGACCAGAAACAGGCACAAGTAGCAATTCCGCCTGTCGTGGAAAAATTTGCAGGCGGACGGTTGCGTGCTGAAATCGATTGATCTAAGTTTTTCCGGCAACGTTTCAGTGAGGGAGGAAAACTCATGAAAATCCGTATTATGGCAGCAATGCTTGCCGCTTCGGTCGCGCTTCCGTTCGGAGCCGCCAACGCCACCGATCTCGAAGTCACGCATTGGTGGACATCAGGTGGCGAATCGGCCGCCGTCGCCGAGCTGGCTAAGGCATTCGACGCCACCGGCAACCACTGGGTCGACGGCGCAATCGCCGGTTCCGGCGGCACTGCCCGTCCGATCATGATCAGCCGCATCACCGGCGGCGACCCGATGGGCGCCACGCAGTTCAACCATGGCCGCCAGGCTGAGGAACTCGTCCAGGCCGGCCTGATGCGCGACCTGACCGACGTGGCGACCGCAGAGCACTGGAAGGACATCATCCGTCCGGCGAGCCTGCTCGATTCCTGCACCATCGACGGCAAGATCTATTGCGCGCCCGTCAACATCCACTCCTGGCAGTGGCTGTGGCTTTCGAATGCCGCCTTCAAGAAGGCCGGCGTCGAGGTTCCGAAGAACTGGGACGAGTTCGTCGCTTCCGCTCCGGCTCTCGAAAAGGCCGGCATCATTCCGCTCGCCGTCGGCGGTCAGCCGTGGCAGGCGACAGGCGCGTTCGACGTGCTGATGGTTGCGGTTGCCGGCAAGGATACCTTCAACAAGGTCTTCAAGGACAAGGATGCGAAAGTTGCTGCCGGTCCTGAAATCGCCAAGGTCTTCAAGGCGGCCGACGATGCGCGGCGCATGGCCAAAGGCAGCAACGTCCAGGACTGGAACCAGGCCACCAACCTCGTCATCACAGGCAAGGCCGGCGGTCAGATCATGGGCGACTGGGCGCAGGGTGAATTCGCGCTCGCCGGTCAGAAGGCCGGTACCGATTATACCTGCCTGCCGGGCCTCGGCGTCAACGAGATCATCTCGACCGGCGGCGACGCCTTCTATTTCCCGCTGCTGAAGGACGCCGAAAAGTCCAAGGCGCAGGCCGTGCTTGCCAAGACCTTGCTCGATCCCAAGACCCAGGTTGCCTTCAACCTGAAGAAGGGTTCGCTGCCGGTTCGCGGCGACGTCGATCTCGCCGCCGCCAACGATTGCATGAAGAAGGGTCTCGAAATCCTGGCCAAGGGCAACGTGATCGAGGGCACCGACCAGTTGCTTTCGGCAGACAGCCAGAAGCAGAAGGAAGACCTCTTCTCCGAATTCTTCGCCAATCCGTCGATGACGCCTGAGGACGCTCAGAAGCGTTTTGCTGGGATCATCGCTTCGGCTGATTGATCGCTAGATTCGCCGCCTTTGCGATCCGGCTTCTCAAGAGCCGGATCGTGTCCCCGGACTGATGTTCGGCTGGCGGCGTCTTTCCGGCATCCCCGGCAAATCCCGGGGGCAGGGATGGGCAGACGGGCCAGGCTTGTTCTGTCACCGGTCGCAGTTGCGATTTGAGGAGAAGTGTTCATGACAGGTCAAGCGCAAGCAGGCCGGCCAATCAAGTTACTGCGCAATCTGAATGCCAAGATTGCGTCCATTCCGATGATCCTGACAGCGCTGGTGATTTTTGTCGGCGGCACGCTCTGGACCGTCTTTTATTCCTTCACGAATTCGAAGCTCCTTCCGCGATTGAGCTTCGTCGGCATTGATCAGTATGAGCGGCTTTGGGCCGCACCGCGCTGGGTAACGGCGATCGAGAATCTGGCTCTCTACGGCGTTCTTTCGCTGATCTTCAGCCTGGTCATCGGTTTCCTGCTTGCTGCGCTGATGGATCAGAAGATCCGTTTCGAAAATACGTTCCGCACCATCTTCCTCTACCCCTTCGCGCTGTCCTTCATCGTGACGGGCCTCGTCTGGCAGTGGATTCTGAATCCCGATTTCGGCATTCAGTCGGTTGTGCGTTCGCTCGGCTGGACGAGCTTCACCTTCAATCCGCTCTATACGCCCGAAATTGTCATCTACGGCATCCTGATCGCGGCGCTATGGCAGGGAACGGGTCTGGTCATGTGCCTGATGCTTGCCGGCTTGCGCGGCATCGACGAGGACATCTGGAAAGCGGCGCGCGTCGACGGCATTCCGATGTGGAAGACCTATCTCTTCATCGTCATTCCGATGATGCGGCCGGTCTTCATCACGACGATCGTCATCATCGCTTCCGGTATCGTCAAGGTCTACGATCTTGTCGTCGCCCAGACATCTGGCGGTCCCGGCATCTCCTCGGAAGTGCCAGCGAAATATGTCTACGACTACATGTTCCAGGCACAGAACCTGGGGCAGGGCTTCGCCGCCTCGACGATGATGCTGGTGACGGTCGCGATCATTATCGTCCCGTGGGCCTATTTGGAATTCGGAGGAGGGCGCAAGCGTGGCTGATACAGGAACTCTCAATACCGTTGCCGCTGGCATCGACGCCGTTGCACCGAGACTCGGCGAAGGTCCGAGCGGCGCTAAGCCGCGCCGGGCGCTGTCGTCGCGCAACATCATGCTCTACGGCACGCTGACTGTTGCGGCACTCTATTATCTGCTGCCGCTCTACGTGATGGTCGTGACTTCGCTGAAGGGCATGCCGGAAATCCGCCTCGGCAACATTTTCTCGCCGCCGATGGAGATCACCTTCGAACCTTGGGTGAAGGCCTGGGCGGAGGCCTGCACCGGGCTCAATTGCGATGGACTGTCGCGCGGGTTCTGGAATTCGGTGCGCATCACGGTGCCGTCGGTCATCATCTCGATCGCCATCGCCTCGGTGAACGGCTATGCATTGGCAAACTGGCGCTTCAAGGGGTCCGAGCTGTTCTTCTCGATCCTCATCGTCGGGGCGTTCATTCCCTATCAGGTGATGATCTATCCGATCGTCATCATCCTTCGCGAAATCGGCCTTTACGGCACGCTGAGCGGCCTCGTCATCGTGCATTCGATCTTCGGCATGCCGATCCTGACGCTGCTGTTTCGCAATTATTTCGTGTCCTTGCCGGAAGAGCTGTTCAAGGCGGCACGCGTCGACGGCGCGGGTTTCTGGCAGATCTTCCTGAAGATCATGGTGCCGATGTCGCTGCCGATCTTCGTCGTCGCTATGATCTTGCAGGTGACCGGTATCTGGAACGACTTCCTGTTCGGTGTGGTCTTCACCCGGCCGGATACCTATCCGATGACCGTGCAGCTCAACAACATCGTCAATTCCGTCCAGGGCGTGAAGGAATACAACGTCAACATGGCCGCGACGATCCTGACGGGTCTCGTGCCGTTGATCGTCTATTTCGTGTCGGGACGGCTTTTCGTCCGTGGCATCGCCGCCGGCGCAGTGAAGGGTTGATCCCATGAACATGAATTCAAGTGTCTCCAACTCAAGTGTCTCCATCAGGGATCTGTCGCTGAATTTCGGCTCGGTCAGCGTCCTCAAGGACCTGAACCTCGACATCAACGACGGCGAATTCCTGGTGCTGCTCGGTTCGTCCGGCTGCGGCAAGTCGACCTTGCTGAACTGCATTGCCGGCCTGCTCGACGCCTCGGAAGGGCAGATCTTCATCAAAGGCAAAAACGTCACCTGGGAAGAGCCGAAGGACCGCGGCATCGGCATGGTCTTCCAGTCCTATGCGCTTTATCCGCAGATGACGGTTGAAAAGAACCTCTCCTTCGGCCTTCGCGTCGCCAAGGTGCCGCAGGCCGAGATCGACAAGCGCGTGGCGCGTGCCTCCGAGATCCTGCAGATTCAGCCGCTCTTGAAGCGCAAGCCGGCCGAGCTTTCCGGCGGCCAGCGCCAGCGCGTGGCGATCGGCCGGGCGCTGGTTCGCGATGTCGACGTCTTCCTGTTCGACGAGCCGCTGTCCAACCTCGACGCCAAGCTGCGCTCGGAATTGCGCGTCGAAATCAAGCGCCTGCACCAGTCGCTGAAGAACACGATGATCTACGTGACGCACGACCAGATCGAGGCGCTGACGCTCGCCGACCGTATCGCCATCATGAAGAGCGGTATCATCCAGCAACTCGACGATCCGACGACGATCTACAACAAACCACGCAATCTCTTCGTCGCCGGCTTCATCGGCTCGCCGTCGATGAACTTCCTGCACGGCGAGTTGGTCAGCACAGGCGACGGCATTGCCTTTTCTGCCAACGGCGTCATTTTCTCGCTCGCTGCCTACGACGCCAGCGAGACGCTGCAACCCGGCCGCAAGGTGGTGCTCGGCGTTCGCCCCGAGCACATCAAGGTCAACGAGAATGCCGGCGGCGAAGAACATGACGCCACTGTCGATATCGAGGAGCCGATGGGCGCGGACAACCTTCTGTGGCTGAAACATGCCGGTCACACGATGTCGGTACGGGTCAACGGCGCGCGCCGCTTCAACGTCGGAGCCAAGGTGAAACTGAACTTCGACATGACGGTCGCCTCGGTCTTCGATGCCGAGAACGAGTTGCGACTTTAGAGATTTTTGCGGGCGGGGCCGGATGGTGTCGCCTGCTTGCTGCAAGGCTGTTTGTATGAATTCGACCGATGCTCAACCCTTCCTCAGGCGGGGGCAAGCTTGGCAAGATGCTTGCTCCGCTCTTCGTCATTCTCGGGCTTGACCCGAGGATCCATGCCGCAACTGCCGATGGATGCCGTGTGGATGCTCGGGTCAAGCCCGAGAATGACGGAGCGCGGGGCGGATGGAAGGGTCATGACGAACGACAATTACCGGACGGCGACCATGCGCGGTCCATTTCAAAAACGTAATTCGGAAACGATATCGTGACGCAACAATCGACCACCTCCAACATCGATCTTTCCGGTTCGTGGCAGCTCGCCTCCGTCGACGGCGAAATTCGCACCGCAATCATGCTGCCGGGCGACGTGCACACAGCGCTCCACCGCGCAAGCCTGATCCCCGACCCCTATTTCGGCCGCAACGAGGAAAAGGTGCAGTGGGTTGCCGAGCGCGAATGGGCGGTCGTGCGCAGCTTCACGCTTCCGGAGGTCGACGGCGACTGGTATCTCGATATCGATTATCTCGACACGGTCGCCAGCGTCTACGTCAATGGCTTTCTGGCGCTGGAAGCCGACAACAGCTTCCGCCGCTACCGGCCCGATGTCTCCAGCATGCTGAAATCAGGCGACAACTCGATCCGCATCGTCTTTGCCTCCAACATCGCCATCGGGGCCGAGCGGCAGAAGAAGCAGCCCTTCTACATTCCCTACAGTACCGGCAATTCACCGATTCCAGACGGCAATATGCTGCGCAAGCCGCAATGCCATTTCGGCTGGGACTGGAATATCGCCATCGCGCCGTTCGGCCTCTACGGCATGATCGCGCTGAAAAAACTCGAGACCGCGCGCATCGAGCATGTGGTCACCCGCCAAACCCATAATTTCGATGGTTCAGTCGATTTGACGGTGACGGCGACGCTGTTTTCCAAGGGGCCAAGCGTTGCCCAGGTCTATTTCGATCTCGACGGCGAGCGGGTGCGGCTCGATGTCGGGGTCCATGGCGAGACCCATGTCAACCATCTCTTTCATATCGACAATCCGCGCCTATGGTGGCCATCGGGCAGCGGCGACCAGGCGCTCTACAGGCTGTCCGTCGAATTGCCGACCGATGAGGTGACGAAGCAGATCGGTCTTCGCACCATCGAGCTGATCACCACGCCGGATGCATCAGGCAGCCGCTTCGCCTTCAAGGTCAACGGCCGCGAAATCTTCTGCCGCGGCGCCAACTGGATTCCGGCAGACGCGCTGTTTTCGCTCTCTTCGCCTGGAAAGACCGAGGACCTGCTGCAATCGGCCAAGGCCGCCAACATGAACATGATCCGCGTCTGGGGTGGTGGCTTCTACGAGCAGGATCATTTCTACGATCTCTGCGACCGGCTGGGCCTGATGGTCTGGCAGGACTTCATGTTCGCCTGCAACCTTTACCCTTCGACCGAAGACTTCCTCGACAATGTGACGATCGAGGTCGGTTACCAGGTGCGGCGGCTCTCCTCGCATCCTTCGATCGTGCTTTGGTGCGGCGACAACGAGCTGGTCGGGGCACTCACCTGGTTCGAAGAGTCCCGCAAGGACCGCGACCGCTATCTCGTCTCCTACGACCGGCTCAACCGCACGATCGAGCAGGCGGTGAAAAAGGCGCTGCCCGGGGCGCTCTGGTGGCCGTCGAGCCCGGCTTCGGGTTATCTCGATTTCGGCGATGCTTGGCATGCGGACGGCTCCGGCGACATGCATTACTGGTCGGTCTGGCACGAGAACAAGTCGTTCGACAATTATCGTTCGGTGCGCCCGCGCTTCTGCTCGGAATTCGGCTTCCAGTCCTATACCTCACTGCCCGTCATCAAGACCTATGCCGAGGAGAAGGACATGAACGTCGCTTCCCCGGTCATGGAGCTGCACCAGAAGAATGCTGGCGGCAACGAGCGCATCGCCGGCACGATGTTCCGCTATTTCCGCTTCCCCAAGGATTTTCCGAACTTCGTCTATCTCTCGCAGATCCAGCAGGGGCTGGCGATCAAGACGGCGGTGGAATACTGGCGGTCGCTCAAACCCCATTGCATGGGTACGATCTACTGGCAGCTGAACGACACCTGGCCGGTCGCCTCGTGGTCGAGCCTCGACTATGGCGGCCGCTGGAAGGCGATGCATTATCTCGTCAAGCGCTTCTTCCAGCCGGTCGCGGTCGCCGCCATTCCTTCCGACGACGGAAAGACGATCCGCTTCTCGCTGGTCAACGACACGCTTGCCGATGTCAACGTCGATCTTTCGATCTCGATCCTGACGATGAAGGGCGAGCGTCGGCATCTCAAGGACGTGCAGGCCATGTGCTCGCCGGATGCGGCAGTGACGGCGGCGAGCGTCGACATCGCCGATATTCCCGAGGGCACGCTGTTGGCCTGGAATTTCACCGCGTCGAACGGCATGGGCAGCGAGGGGCACTATATCCACGGCACCTATAAGGCATTGGAATTGGAGCCTTCGGGCCTGACCGTTACCCACGAATATGTCGAGGAGAGCGGCGCGATCGATATCAATGTCACCGCGAGGGGGCTTGCGCTCTTCGTGATGATCGAGACCGAGACGGACGGCAAATATTCCGACAACGCCTTCGATCTTGCGGCCGGCGAAAGCCGCTGCATCACCTTTACTCCGGCACGGCCGCTCGATCGCGGCGCGCTTCCGGAGTTCCGGTTCTATGACCTGCATTCCTGCCAGTCGGCGGATTGATCTTTGCAAGAATGGGCACGAGGCCCAAGGAGAACATGATGACGAAACTCAGCTACCAGCTTTATAGCGCCCGCAACTTCCAGCCCTATTCGGCGATTTTCGAAAAGCTTGGCAAGGCAGGTTATGCCGAGGTCGAGGGCTTCGGCGGCATCTATGCCGATCTCGACGATGCCGGCCTGAACAGCCTTCGCGCCGATCTCGACAAGAACGGCCTGGTGATGGCGACCGGTCATTTCAGCCCTGATTTCCTGGAGAAGGACGTGCAGAAGTCGCTGAACATTGCCAAGATTCTTGGCATGGATTCGATCTATGCGCCGCATCTGGCCGCTGACCAGCGCCCCTCCGACGCCGCCGGCTGGGTCGCCTTCGGCACACGCCTGCAGGAGATGAGCAAGCCCTATAAGGATGCCGGCTACGAATTCGGCTGGCACAATCATGACTTCGAATTCTTCAAGCTGCAGGACGGCTCGCGGCCGATCGAACGCATCTTCGAAGGTGCGCCTGACATTTCCTGGGAAGCCGACATCGCTTGGGTCATCCGCGGCGGCGGCGATCCCTTGGCCTGGGTCGAAAAGCTCGGACCGCGCATCACCGCCGTGCACGTCAAGGACATCGCGCCGGCCGGCGAAGCGACGGATGAGGACGGCTGGGCCGATGTCGGCCACGGCAAGGTCGAGTGGGCGAAGCTGATGGCGGCGCTACGCGCCACCAAGGCCAAACACTTCGTCGTCGAACATGACAACCCTAAAGATATCGACCGCAATATCAGCCGCTCGATTGCATCCTTCCAGACTTATTGAGGCACATCATGACCAGGGAACTTGGCGTCGGCATCATCGGATGCGGCAACATCTCCACCACCTACTTTTCGCTGGCACCGCTCTTCAGAGGGCTGAAGGTGCTGGCCTGCGCCGATATCAACGTCCAGGCGGCCGAGGCGCGCGCCAAGGAATATGGCGTCAAAGCGCAGACGATCGACGCGCTTCTCGCCAATGACGAGATCGACGTCGTCGTCAACCTGACGATCCCGGATGCGCATTTCCGCGTGTCGAAGGCGATCCTCGAGGCCGGAAAACACGTCTATTCCGAAAAGCCGCTGGTGCTTTCGCTCGAAGAGGGCGAGGAGCTTCGCCGCATCGCCAAGGCAAAGAACCTTGCCGTCGGCTGCGCGCCGGACACTTTCCTCGGCGGCGCCCATCAGCTCGCCCGCAAGTTCATCGACGACGGCGGCATCGGCCGGGTGACGTCGGGCGCCTGCTACGTGATGAGCCCCGGCATGGAAATGTGGCATCCGAACCCGGATTTCTTCTTCCTGCCGGGGGGCGGCCCGATCCTCGATCTCGGCCCTTATTACATCGCCAACCTGATCAACCTGATCGGCCCGGTCAAACGTGTCGGCGGCATGACCTCGATGGCGTCGCCGACCCGGACGATCACCAGCCAGCCGCGCAACGGCGAGCTTATCCCGGTCAAGACGCCGACGACGATCCAGGCGCTGCTCGAATTCGTCAACGGCGCCACCGTGACGCTGACGGCGAGCTGGGACGTCTGGTCGCATCGTCATGCCAACATGGAGCTCTACGGCACCGACGGCTCGCTCTACGTGCCGGATCCGAACTTCTTCGGTGGTGTTGTCGAGGCAAGCGGCCGCGACAAGGAGATCAAGCCGCTCGACGCCTGGGAGCATCCGTTCGGCAAGATCAACCAGGAAAGCCCGAACGGATCGCGCGCCAATTACCGCACCGCCGGTCTTGCCGACATGGCGATGGCGCTGATCGAGGGCCGCGACGCGCGCTGCTCACTCGACCGCACCCTGCACGGCGTCGACGTCATGACCTCGATCCTGAAATCGGGCGAGGAAGGCCGTTTCATCGACCTGAGCACGACCTGCACCCAGCCGGCCGCGCTTGGCATCGAAGAGGCGCAGGCGCTGTTGAAGTGATAGGGTGGTGCCCGGGGGTCTGCCCGGCACCCGTCCAACTCGTCATCCTCGGCCTTGTGCCGAGGATCTGCAAACAGCGCGGCAGATGTTCGGCACGAGGCCGAGCGTGACGAAAGTACAGGGTGTTCGCCAAAATCGCTTGTGGTGTATGAAGCAGGCACTCGCGGACCATCAAGACCGATATTTTAGCAAGGAGAGTCTCATGAGCTGGCAACCAGCCGCAGACCGTTATTCGAAAATGAAATACAACCGCACGGGCCGCTCCGGCCTGAAGCTGCCGGCCGTCTCGCTCGGCCTCTGGCACAATTTCGGCGGCGACACGTCGCATGACCGCAAGATCGACATGTGCCGCACCGCCTTCGATCTCGGCATTACCCATTTCGACCTCGCCAACAATTACGGTCCGCCTCCCGGCAGCGCCGAGACCGCCTTCGGCGAGATCCTGCGCACCGAATTTTCCGGGCTTCGCGACGAGCTGATCATCTCGTCCAAGGCCGGCTACGACATGTGGCCGGGACCCTATGGCGAGTGGGGCAGCCGAAAATACCTGATCGCCTCCTGCGACCAGAGCCTCAAGCGCATGGGCCTCGACTATGTCGATATTTTCTATTCACACCGTTTCGACCCGGACACGCCGCTCGAAGAAACCTGCGGCGCTCTCGACTATATCGTCCGTTCCGGCCGGGCGCTCTATGTCGGCATCTCCTCCTACAATTCGCAGCGTACGCGCGAAGCCGCCGCGATCCTCAAGGATCTCGGCACGCCGTGTCTGATCCATCAGCCGAGCTATTCGATGCTCAACCGCTGGGTCGAGGACGACAGGCTGCTCGATACGCTCGATGAGGTCGGCATGGGCTCGATCGTGTTCTCGCCGCTTGCCCAGGGCATGCTGACGACGAAATATCTCGGCGGCATTCCCGAAGATAGCCGTGCGGCGCAGAACCATTTTCTGAAGCGCGATTTCATTCGCCCTTCGATTATCGACAATATCAAGAAGCTCAACGGGATCGCCGAAAGGCGCGGCCAGACGCTGGCGCAGATGGCGATCGCCTGGGTGCTGCGCGGCGGACGCGTGACCTCAGCGCTGATCGGCGCCAGCCGCTCGTCGCAGATCGTCGATTGCGTCAAGGCGCTGGATAATCTTGAATTCGCGGCCGAGGAGCTTGCCGAGATCGACGTCTATGCCCGTGAGGCGGATATCAATCTTTGGGCGAAGTCGGCGGAACGGGAATAGGAAGGTCGAGCCGGAGTTTGCAGGACACTTCCGCCAACTCCCTCATTCCTGTGACCTCAGGGCTTTGCCCGAGGGATGTCACAGAAATCCAGCCGCCGCGCGTCGGCGCGGCGAAGAGAGTTCTTTCAGCCCAAGGACTTGGGCTGGCTGGATCTCTGCAACGAGCAGAGAGATGAGGGTGGAGGACGAATTGGTGACATATCCCGGCCCATTTCTGACGTACGTACCACAACAATAACCTCGGAGGAGCCGCCCATGATCCGCAATCCCATCCTGCCGGGGTTCAACCCCGATCCGTCGATCTGCCGCGTCGGCGCGGATTACTACATCGCCACCTCGACATTCGAATGGTATCCCGGCGTGCAGATCCACCATTCGCGCGACCTGGTGAACTGGACGCTGGTGCGCCGGCCGCTGGAGCGCCGATCACAGCTCGACATGCGCGGCAATCCCGACAGCTGCGGCATCTGGGCGCCGTGTCTTTCCTATGCCGACGGGCAGTTCTGGCTGGTCTATACCGATGTCAAGCGTTTCGACGGCAGTTTCAAGGATGCGCCGAACTACATCGTGACGGCGCCCTCGATCGAGGCCGAATGGTCGGATCCCGTCTATGTCAACTCCTCCGGCTTCGATCCCTCGCTGTTCCACGACGATGACGGCCGCAAGTGGTTCCTCAACATGCAATGGAACCACCGCACCGAGAGCTATGGCGGCTCGCCAAAATCGCCGGCCTTCGATGGCATCCTGCTGCAGGAATGGGACCCGGCGACGAAGGCGCTGACGGGGCCGATCAAGAATATCTTCGCCGGCAGCCCGCTCGGCCTCGTCGAGGGCCCTCATCTCTTCAAGAAGAACGGCTGGTATTATCTGACCACCGCCGAGGGTGGCACCGGTTACGACCACGCCGTCACCATGGCGCGCTCGCGCAACATCGACGGACCCTATGAGATGCATCCGAACATGCATCTTATCACCTCCAAGGACCATCCGGGCGCGGTGCTGCAGCGGGCAGGGCACGGCCAATATGTCGAAACATCAGACGGTGAGGCCTATCACACCCATCTTTGCGGCCGGCCGCTGCCGCCGAAGCGGCGCTGCACGCTGGGGCGAGAGACATCCTTACAGAAATGCGTCTGGCGCGACGACGACTGGCTCTATCTCGAAAATGGCACCTCAGTGCCCGATGTCGATGTGCCGGGCCTTTTTAATGCCGTGCCTGCGGAAAGGCCGATGCGCAGCGAATACAGCTTCGACGGCGGCGCGCTGCCTGCCGATTTCCAATGGCTGCGCACGCCCGAGCCCGCGCGCATCTTCAACCTGACGGACCGCCCGGGCCATCTCAGGCTGATTGCGCGCGAAAGCATCGGCTCCTGGTTCGAGCAGTCGCTGGTCGCCCGTCGACAGGAACATCACAGCTTCCGCGCCGAAACCGTGGTCGAGTTCTCGCCCGACACCTACCAGCAGGTGGCAGGGCTGACGCACTACTATAACCGCCATAAATTTCACGCCGTCGCGGTAACGCTGCACGAAACACTCGGCCGTTGCGTGACAATCCTCTCCTGCAACGGCGACTATCCGAACGGCCGCTTGAGCTTTTCGGCCGAAAGCGGTGTGGCGATCGCTGCCGAGGGCCGCGTGCAGCTCGCCATGGAAATCCGCGAGAACGACCTGCAATTCTTCTGGCAGACCGAAGGCAAGGGCGCCTGGCAGCCGATCGGTCCGGTCCTCGACGCCGGCATGATTTCCGACGAAGGCGGACGCGGCGAACACGGCTCCTTCACCGGCGCCTTTGCCGGTGTGTTTGCCTTCGATACGTCGGGGCGAGGGAAGGTCGCGGATTTCGACTGGTTCAATTATGACGAGTTGTGAGGGGCACTTCCTGCCACCCGCCCTCGTCCTTCGAGGCTCCGGCCTTTGGCCTACGCCCCGCACGCAAAAAGAAAGCCGGCGCAAGGCCGGCTAAGACGAACGCGGCTGAACAGGGGATGCTGGCCGGTTCCAAGCACTTCGTGACTGAACAATAACTTTCACTACATGCCGAGGCAGCGAAAAAGGGTGCAACGAGAACACCGGAGACGGCTCCGCAAAAGGGTGGGCGGCGGGGCGGATGCCGTGCTGGCCTCGGCTTTCTTATCGGACATCAAGATCACCGGATGATGACATCCGAAACCGGCTGCTGTCTTTCTTTTCGCGAAGGGATCAGCTCGTTTCAAAGATCCGATGCCGGCTATGTCGGCGGGCCGGCTGCGTTAACGGCCATGGTGTTAGCAGGGCGCGAATGCTGTGTTCACGTCTCCAAGGATGTCAAAGCGTCATGAAGGGCCTATATAGCGGGCCAAAAGTAACATCTGAGAATCCGCAAGAGTATCGCATGGCCCCCATCATATCCGTTCAGAATCTCACCAAGACCTACGCCAATGGGTTCGAGGCCCTGAAAGGCATCAACCTCGACGTCGAGAAGGGCGAGATCCTGGCGCTGCTCGGGCCGAACGGTGCGGGCAAGACGACGTTGATTTCGATCATCTGCGGCATCGCCAATCCGAGCGGCGGCCAGGTGCTGGTCGCCGGCCACGATGTCGTGAAGGATTTCCGCGCCACCCGCGGAATGATCGGGCTGGTGCCGCAGGAGCTGACCACCGATCAGTTCGAGACGGTGTTCAATACAGTCAGTTTCTCGCGCGGGCTGCACGGCAAGAAAGCCAATCCCGCCCATATCGAGAAGGTGCTGCGCGCACTTTCGCTCTGGGACAAGAAGGACAATATGCTGCGCCAGCTGTCGGGCGGCATGAAGCGGCGAGTGTTGATCGCCAAGGCGCTCTCGCATGAGCCGGATATCCTTTTCCTCGACGAGCCGACCGCCGGCGTCGACGTGACGCTGCGCAAGGACATGTGGAATGTCGTTCAGGAGCTTCGGGCCTCGGGCGTCACCATCATCCTGACCACCCATTATATCGAGGAGGCCGAGGAGATCGCCGACCGCGTCGGTGTGATCAATGGCGGCCAATTGCTGCTCGTCGAAGACAAGGTGGCGCTGATGGCCAAGCTCGGCCGCAAGCAGCTGATTCTCGATCTCACCGAGCCGCTCGAGCGGCTTCCGGATTGTTTTGCCGGCAACGGACTGACACTGGAAGTCGGCGGCAGCCGGCTGACTTACGATTTCGACGCCGACAACGAGCAGGAGAGCATCGCGACGCTGCTGACCCGGCTGGGTGAAAACAATATCCATTTCAAGGATCTCTCGACGCGGCAGAGCACGCTGGAAGACATCTTCGTGGCGCTGGTAGGAGCAGACAAATGAACGTCGAGGCGATCAAATCGATCTATTTCTTCGAGATGGCGCGCACGCGCCGCACGCTGCTGCAAAGCGTCATCTCGCCCGTCATTTCGACCTCGCTCTATTTCATCGTCTTTGGCGCCGCGGTCGGCTCGCGCATCCAGGAGGTGGAGGGCGTATCCTACGGCGCCTTCATCACGCCGGGCCTCATCATGCTGACGCTGCTCGGCCAATGCATCAGCAACGGCTCCTTCGGGATCTATTTCCCGAAATTCACCGGCACGATCTATGAGGTGCTGTCGGCGCCGGTGGCGATGACGGAGATTCTGCTCGGTTATGTCGGGGCGGCGGCAACCAAGGGGATGCTCATCGGCTTCATCATCCTCCTGACAGCCAATCTCTTCGTCGATGTCAGGATCGAACATCCCTTCATGATGATCCTGTTCTTCCTGCTGACGGCAATCACCTTCAGCCTGTTCGGCTTCATGATCGGCATCTGGGCCGGCAATTTTGAACAGCTGAACCTCATTCCCATGCTGGTCGTGCCGCCGCTGACCTTCCTTGGCGGCAGCTTCTATTCGGTCAATATGCTGCCGCCGTTCTGGCAGGCGGTCAGCCACCTCAATCCGGTGCTCTATCTCGTCAGCGGCTTCCGCTGGAGTTTTTACGGGATCGCCGATGTCAACCCGGCGATCAGCCTGGCGATGATCACGGTATTCCTGATGATCTGCCTGGGAACACTCGGCTGGATCTTCAAGACCGGCTACCGGCTGCGCAATTGATCGCTTCCTGAATAGCATCATCGGGAAAGCCGATGATGCTATCGGTTTCTTCCGTTTTTCTTCCGCTTCGACCCGAGGCATCTGCTCTCTCATTCAAATGGAGATGCGAGATGACTAAAATCAGGATCGAAGGTGCGAAGGTGTTGATCGTCGGCGGCAGCTCGGGCATGGGATTGGCGCTTGCTAGGCGCCTGCTCGATGAGGGGGCGTCGGTGACGATCGCCGGGCGCAATAAAGAGAGGCTTGCGGCGGCTTGCCGCCAGCTCGGCGACCATCCGAAACTCGGGGCGTGCGCTGTCGATATATCGCGGGAGGAGGAGGTCGCGGCGCTGTTTCGGGATAGCGGACCGGTCGACCATATCGTCAGCACGGCCGCCGATATTGAAGGCGCCTATCAGTTGCTGCCGTCGATCGAGCTTGCCGCAGCGCAACGGGTGGTCGAGAGCAAGTTCTACGGGCCGCTGCTGCTGGCGAAATATGGCGCCGCCCATCTGCCGCCGTCAGGATCGATCACCTTTACGTCAGGTATCGCGGCCTATCGACCGGCGGCGCGCGGATCTGTGGTCGCCGCCGTCAATGCGGCACTCGAAGGTCTGGTCAGGGCGCTCGCCGTCGAACTGGCACCGCTCCGTATCAATGCCGTGTCGCCGGGATGGGTGGATACGCCGATCTGGAGCGTCGTTGCGGGTGACGCCAAGCAGGCAACGCTCGAGGCGATGGCGCAGCGCCTGCCGGCCGGGCGTGTCGGCCAGCCGGAAGATATCGCCGATGCGATCCGCTTCCTGATCGGCAACGGTTTCACCACAGGCACTATTCTGCATGTCGAAGGCGGGCATCGGCTGGTCTGACCGGTGAAAGCTCTTCGCTGGCCGATTGCAGCAGGAGGGTGAGCGCCGGCGGCTGAACCCGCCTGCGCCGCCACATCATCACCAGCGAGGCGGCCAGCGGTTGGCCCGGCCAAGGCAGTTCGACGACATCGTCGCGCGAAGCGGACGCCCCGACCGCGAGACACGGGACTAGGCCGTAGCCGGCGCCTGATGCAACGAGGCGGATGATCGTTGCGACGCTGTCGGCTTCCGCGACAATGGCCGGCGCATTCAAGCCTGCTTCTGCAAAGGCGGTATCGAACAGGTGGCGATAGATGCAGCCGGCTGCGGTCGCGATGAACGGGGCGGTGCGCAGCGCTAAGAGGCTTGCCGGCGGCTGGGCTTGCGAGTTGCGGCCGGCGATCAACACCAGCGGCTCGCTGGAGATGCGGCGCGTCGCGAAGCGCTCGTTCTGCTGGCCGCGATCGAAGGTGAAGGCGACGTCGATCGAGCCGTGCTGCAATTGCGCATGCAATTCGCTACTGCCGCCAACCTTGAGTTTGAGAGCAAGGCCGGGGTTCTGCCTACCGAAGAGGGAGAGCCAGTGCGCCAGCCTTTCAGTGGCGATGGTTTCGAGCGTGCCCAGTATGACAGATTGTTCGGCATTGCCGGCGGCAGAGCGGACGGCGTCCTTCGCCTCGCTATTCAGCGCCAAGATCTCTTCCGCATAGGCCTTCAAGGCTGCTGCTGCCGGCGTGGGGATGACGCCTTGCCGGGATCGGAGAAAGAGCTCGGCGCCCAATTCCTCTTCCAGCGCCTGTATCTGATCGCTGAGGCTCGATTGGGCGAGATTGACCTCGGCGGCGGCGCGGGTGAGGTTTCCGTGGTGGATGACCGCAAGGAACGTCTTCAGTTGTCGTGGAGTCATGTCAGGTTCCGGCATTGCGCAGGCGCAGAATATCAGCAAAGAGGACCGGCCGGCAATGGAGCAGCGTTTGGCTAAGAAGCGCCGCAATTTTAACACGAAAAATATCCAGCGTTGCTGTCACCGGTCGCGGGGGCAAGGGGATGATCACCAGCAGCGTGTTTGAATTCTTCGCGATTGCCACGCTTCTCTGCTTAAACCCACAAGAAAATCGGTCGCACGAGGCCGCAGCGCCCGTCAAAGCCAGACCTCAGTCGCGCATGCGCAGTTCGTCGGTCTGCATCTGCAGGGAACCCAGCGTTTCCAGAAAGCTCATGCCGAGCAGGCTCTGGTCGAGCCGGCCGTCCTCGGCGACGCTGGCTGCGACATTGTCGCGGACGATCGGGCCGATTGCCACCTGATCGAGCGTGAGGGGTGCTGCGCGGCCACGACCGTTGGCGGTCATGATGGTCATGGAATAGGTGAGGCGGGAGAGATCGATCCCGATCCGCTCGGCATCTTCGCGCGACAGCGCCACCATGCTGGCGCCGGTATCGACGAGCATCTGGATCGTTTGGCCGTTGACAGCGACATCGGCTTCGAAATGGCCGTTCAGCAGCTTGTGCAGAATGATCTCCTGGCCGCCCTCGCTGGTGGTGACGACGACGGCGCGGCCGGGAACGAGGCCGGCGAGCAGCCTGTTGCCGACGCCGAGTGCTTCCTGGCGATAGAGATAGACGGTCGCGAGCGTCAGGATGATGACCAGCCAGATCATCATCTGGCGCACTGTTTCGCCAATGCTGCGCCGGCTCGCCCAAATGCCGGCCGACAACATCAGTGCGATCGGCAGCAGATAGACGACACGGCCGAAATCATCGCTCTGCAGGCCGAGGATCCGGCTGCTGTCATTGCTGACGATCAGCACGGCAAGGCCGAGGCCGATGACGACGAGAAAGACGGTCAAACGGATCATAAAGGCCGCTCCGGCCGGCTGGAAAGGCCCGTTTTCCTGTGGTTCGATACCGCGGCGGCGCCTGCAAGCCTTGCCGGCAGCAGCGCCATGATCCCTCTTCGCTCGGTGTCGGAGTAGCTCACCCAGCTGCCGATTTCCTGAAGAGTCCGGCCGCATCCGGCGCAAAATCCGGTGGCGGGCTCCAGGGAGCAGAGGTGAATGCAGGGTGTTTGCATGAGCGATATATCGGAGTTTCAAAGAGCCGTGGCAAGGGCGCAAAGGCTGGCGATCTCGCAAATTTGCTGCGTCGCGCCCAGCGTGTCGCCGGTGTGGCCTGCAAGCTTGCGGCGGATGAATGCGGTGAAGGCAAGCCCTGCGATGCCCGTGGCAAGCAGGCTTGCGACCAGCGGCCGCAAGCCGAAGGCAGGCCAGATCAGAAGTGCTGCAACGAGGCCGGCCGAAGCGAGCGCAAACTGCATCGCCGCCTCGTCCGGCTGGCCGGTCGAGGCGGCGACGCCATCGGCCTTTGCCGGCGGCAGCCGCTGCCAGTGCCAGGCGATGGCCCCGCGGCTGAGCGCCGCGACGGCGGGAATGGCAAGGGCCGATGTGAGCGGCGAGGCGTGGCGGGCGATGGCGGCAAGTGCTGCGGCGCGGATCGCGAAGGAGAGGATCAGCGCTATCGCTCCATAGGTGCCGATCCGGCTGTCCTTCATGATGACGAGGCTGTGCTCGCGGCTCTTGCCGCCGCCAATGCCATCGGCCGTATCGGCCAGCCCGTCCTCGTGCAGCGCGCCGGTGGCGAGAACCTGGATCGAAAGCGCGATCAGGGCCGCCATCAGCGGATCGGCATGCAGCCCCAAAGCCAAGAGGAGGGCAAGCGCGGGGACGAAGCCGATGACGATGCCGGCGAAGGGAAAAGCGCGCACCAGTCTGCCGAGCCTGCCGTCATAGCCTTTGAACAGCGATTGCGGCATGGGAATGCGGCTGAGGAAGGCGACGGCGCGGGCGGTATCGACCGCAAGGTCCTTGATCTTCATTCTGCTTCGTTCTGCCGTAGGTTTCGGCGTATGGTCGCTGCGCGCTTTTGGAGTTGTTCGCCTCGTCGGCCCGCTTTAAGAGAGTTGCGACCCGCAAAGAAGCTGATTTGCGTGAAAAAAACAAGAATACCCGGATTCATAGGAAAACCGCACAGATGAGCGTTTCAGGCCTGCCGTTCGACGATTTCCGTACCCTGCTTCGTGACCTGCCGGGGCCGGATGCCCGTGCGCTGGTGGCGGCGCGCGAACGTGACGCGCAACTGACCAAGCCGCCGGGCGCGCTCGGACGGCTCGAGGAAATCGCCTTCTGGCTTGCCGCCTGGACGGGCCGAACCCCTGCCGTCAACCGGCCGCTGGTGGCGATCTTTGCCGGTAATCACGGCGTCACCAGGCAGGGAATCACGCCGTTTCCGCCGGCAGTGACGCAGCAGATGGTCGAGAACTTTGCGGCCGGGGGTGCTGCGATCAATCAGATCTGTGTCGCCTATGATCTCGGGTTGAAAGTCTTCGACCTGGCGCTGGATTATCCCACCGGCGACATCACCGAAGAGGCAGCGCTTTCCGAGCGCGATTGCGCCGCGACGATGGCCTTCGGCATGGAGGCGATCGCCGGCGGCACCGACCTGCTGTGCATCGGCGAAATGGGCATCGGCAATACGACGATCGCGGCGGCCATCAACTATGCGCTCTACGGTGGTTCGGCGCGAGACTGGGTTGGGCCCGGCACCGGTTCCGCAGGCGAGATGCTGGAGCGCAAGATCGCGGCGGTGGAAAAGGCAGTGGCGTTGCATGGCGATCACCTCGATGATCCGCTCGAGATCATGCGGCGGCTTGGCGGCCGCGAGATCGCGGCGATGGCCGGGGCCATTCTCGCCGCCCGCATGGAACGCATTCCTGTGCTGATCGACGGTTATGTTGCGACCGCGGCGGCGGCAATCCTGAAAGCTGCCAATCCGTCCGCGCTCGATCATTGCCTGATCGGCCATGTCTCCGGCGAACCCGGACACCTGCGCTCGATCGAGATGCTCGGCAAGACGCCGCTTCTGGCGCTCGGCATGCGGCTCGGCGAAGGCACCGGGGCAGCGCTTGCCGCAGGGATCGTCAAGGCCGCTGCCGCCTGCCATTCCGGCATGGCGACCTTCGCCCAGGCGGGTGTCACGAATAAGCATTAAAGAATGTCGCGCAAAAGTGTGCCGCGGTTTTGCGATAGCGACATGCGTAAAAACAAAGACCTAAAGCGCGAGAAGCGAATCTGAAAGATCGCGACGCGCTTTGGTGCGAGTGGTCGGTCGCCGATCCGCTCTCGGGTTGGCTTGCGCCGATCAAATGGATTGGGTACCTGCGAGTCATCAAGGGAAGGCAAAGTCTTTCCCAGTCTGCAAGAGGAGAGAGGCGTCTTGACGAAGCCTGCGGTGACGAAAGAGACTGGATTTCGACATTTCACCGCCGCCGCCGGCTATTCCTGGGCGGGCTTCCTGCGCGTGATGAAAGAGGCAGCCTTCCGCCAGGAACTCGGTTTTTTCGTCGTTTCGATCGCGACGCTGGCATTGGTGGGGGCAACTGCCGGGGAGATCGTCGTTGCGGTGCTTCTGTTTCTCGGGCTCTTTTCGATGGAGGCGATGAATACCGCCGTCGAGGAGGTGATCGACCGGATTTCGCCGGAGATTTCGATCGTCGGCAAACATGCCAAGGATCTCGGTTCCTTCGCGGTGACCTGCATGATCGCCGCCTGCTGCCTCTATCTCGCCTTCGTCCTCGGCAGGCACCTGTTCTTCAGCCCGGCGTGATCAGGCCGATAATCCTACGGGGCTGAATCAGAACATCGTGCCCAGCTTGATCAGGCAAAACTCTTGCGCTTGCGCGCGACCGCCTGAGCCTCTTCCACAGCCGGCAGGCTCTGAAGCACGCGCCTGGCGGGCAGGATGGCGATCACTTCGGTTCCCTCGCGCAGCTTCGATTTCAGCAGGAACTGTCCGTCATGCTTGGCAAGGATCGCCTGGACGATCGGCAGGCCGAGGCCGGTGCCCTGTTCGGCGCTCTTAATGGCGATCGAGCCCTGACCGAAGGCCGAAAGGACAACGGGGATCTCTTCCTCCGGAATGCCGGGCCCGTTGTCCTTGATCGAGATGTACTGCCCGCCGCCGGCCGTCCAGCCGACCTTGACGTGGATTTCGCCGCCCTGTGGGGTGAACTTGACGGCGTTGGAGAGAAGGTTGAGCACCACCTGGCGCATCGACTTCTCGTCTGCCCAGATGGCTGGCAGCTGCCGTTCGAATTGATCCGAAATGGCGATGTTCTTGGCGCGGGCGCGCAGCTGGACCATGCCGATGCAATCCTCGGTGATATCGAGCAGCGAGATCGCCTCCTCGCTCAGCTCGTACTTGCCGGCTTCGATGCGGGAGAGGTCGAGAATCTCGTTGATGAGATCAAGCAGATGTTGGCCGGACCGGTGGATATCGCCGGCATATTCCTTGTAGGTCGGATTGGCGAGCGGTCCCATGACTTCGGCCGACATCACCTCGGAGAAACCAAGGATGGCATTGAGCGGGGTCCTGAGCTCGTGTGACATGGAGGCAAGGAAGCGGGACTTGGCGAGGTTTGCCTCTTCAGCTCGGCGGCGAGCCTCATCCGACATCGATTTCGCCACTTCAAGCTCGGCAATGAGGTCATCCTTCTCCGACTGGTAGGAGAGGATCCTGAGGCTCGACTTGAAGAGCCGGTCGCTGATATAGTTGAAGAAGACGAGGGTGGTGGTGAAGAGCACCGTCAGGCTGATTTCAAGGAGGTCGCGCGACAGGCCGCTCTTGGCGGCGAGCGCCAGGACCGCTGGCGCGAAGGAGACGAGCACCGTCGGCGTCAGCATAAAGTTTGACATCGCCGTGACGGAGAGTGCGATCAGCAGCGTCGCGCCCTTATAAAGAATGAAGCTGGACGGCTCGCAGATATCGCAACCCTGCAGCGCGAATATGGCCCAGCAGCAGCCGAGCAGGAATTGGCCGAACAACAGCAGGCGGTGCCATTTGCGGGCGCTCTCCGGGGTGATTTCCTGCCGGCGCGCACGTCGCGCAAGCAGGATATTGCCGGTGTGACAGATGAGCGTCAGCAGCGCCCAGAAGAGCAATTGCGTATCTTGGGTGAAATAAACGCCAAGCGCGGTGATGATGACGACGAAGAGCGGCATGATCGTCGCGCCCTGCAGCATCGACGCCACATACATCTTGAGCACGTCACGGTCGAAGGAGGAATTGGACGCATGACCGGACTGAAGACGTTCGCGCGTCTGCCGCACGGCCTTGGAAACGGCCTTGTTGCGGTGGCTGCGCGACCTGTCGACGATGATCTTGTCGGTCGATGTGCTTACGCCGGTACTCATGTGCACGTTGAAACTTCATCCCAGGGTGGATAAGAGCTTAACCGACAATTCTTAAGAAGATGTTTGCCATCTTTGCCAAGGATTTGTTTTTTAAGGAGGCAAAAGCGTGACACGGAGCCTGCGCCTGATTCGCGACGGCGTGACCGCTTTTGCCCTGCTGGCGCTCGTGGCGCTGATCGCCGCCAAACTCAACGATGCAGCAAAAATTGAGCATGCGGGCGCTTTCCATGCTGCCGACGGCGACAGTCTGACATTAGGAGACGAACGTTTGCGCCTGGAAGGCATCGATGCACCGGAACTCAACCAGAGCTGTATCCGGGCGGGCGAGTCCTGGGCCTGCGGCCGGGCGGCGCGCGAGGCGCTGCAAGGCCTGGTCCTGGCATCGGGAACGCTTTGCCAGGGCAGCCGGCGCGACCGTTATGACAGGCTGCTTGTCATCTGCCGGAGCGGGGCGGGCGGCGACATCAATGCCGCCATGGTGCGCCGGGGCATGGCCATCTCCTATGGCGGTTATGCCAGGGAAGAGACAGAGGCGAAGGCTGCGAAGGCGGGCCTCTGGGCCGGCACTTTCGAGCGGCCGCGCGATGTGCGTGATCATGCGCGCCAGAGTTCCGGTTTCGATGGCCCGCTGCGCTTTATCAGGCGGATCGTCGGATGGGAGTGAAGCCATGACCGACGAAGCCGAGCTGGAGACATTGCGGCGGGAGATAGCTTCCTGCCGCATCTGTCGTGACACGCCGGCGAAAGGCCTCGAATATCGGCTGCCGCACGAGCCGCGGCCGGTGGCGGTGATCTCATCGAGCGCGCGAATCCTGATCGCCGGGCAGGCGCCCGGGCTTCGGGTCCATGAGAGCGGCTTGCCGTTCGACGATGCTTCGGGCGACCGGTTGCGTTCATGGCTCGGCGTTGACAGGGCAAGCTTCTACGACCGAGACCGATTCGCCATCGTGCCCATGGGCTTCTGCTTTCCCGGCTATGACGACAAAGGCGGGGATCTGCCGCCGCGTCGCGAATGCGCGCCGTTCTGGCGGCGAAGGGTGATTTCGGCGATGCCGCAGATCGAACTGGTGCTGGTCATCGGCCAATATGCCCAGGCTTGGCATATGGCCGGCGAAAGACAGGGCAATATGACCGAGACGGTGCGGGCGTGGCGTAACAGTCTTCTGTCCAACCGGTTGCCGGCGGTGCTGCCGTTGCCACATCCCAGCTGGCGCAACAGCGGCTGGCTGAAGCGCAATCCGTGGTTCGAGAAAGAATTGCTCCCGATCCTACAGGATCGAACGAAAATGCTGCTTTCCTGAAACAAAATTCTTTTCGTCGCGCGGAATCGAGTTATACAAAGAAAATAATTCGAAAGGACTGTTGTGCGCATGGACCGCCTCGACCGAAAAATACTGCGTCTGCTGCAAGAAGATTCGACGCTTGCCGTGGCCGATCTCGCCAAAAAAGTCGGACTTTCGACGACCCCATGCTGGCGGCGCATTCAGAAAATGGAAGAAGACGGCGTCATCAAGCGCCGGGTCGCCATCCTTGATCCGGAGAAGGTCAACACCAAGGTCACCGTCTTCGTGTCGATTCGCACCGCCACCCATTCGATCGAATGGCTGCGGCGCTTTTCCGAGGTGGTCGCCGAGTTCCCCGAAGTAGTCGAATTCTACCGGATGAGCGGCGATGTCGACTATCTCTTGCGAGTCGTGGTGCCCGATATCGCAGCCTATGACGCTTTTTATAAGCGGATGATCGCCAAGATCGAGATTCGCGACGTCTCCTCCGCCTTCGCGATGGAGCAGATCAAGTATTCGACGCAGTTGCCGCTCGACTATATGCTTCTCGATAATGCCAAATCCAACGAGGATTGAAGCTCTCCCCGTGTGATCTGCGATCGCACGGGAGACTACCCAATAAGGTTGATTCGAGATGTGGCCTGCGGGCGCCCGAGGCAATCATCTAAACCCACTAAGATGGTTTGCAGACTGCGGCCGCACGTGAGCCCCATTCCCCTTGGATTGAGGCTGCAGAGACAATCCGACCACGAAAAGAGTGACTGAGCCGAAAGGCAAAGCTCTCAGCAGATTGTGACCCGATTGCAGAAAATCCCGAAAAATAGCGAAAAAACGCTCGAATTGCGCCAAGGTTCTCGAAATACATAGCCTGGTAAGGAATACGGGGGTATGTTGCATGGAACCAATGAGCGCCATGTCATCATTTTGTCTCATTGGAATCGAATTCAGGACACCATGTTCTAAACCGCTGCCTTGTATCTGTCCATTAGCCGGCGGTAGAGTTTGTGCGCTTCACCAGTATGTTCGACGGGGGTCGGATGGTGGAGAATTTGACAAAATGGGGCGTAGTGTTTGCGGCTTGCGATGGAGGATTTCCGTCGCGGAGCCGTTTGGCGTGTGTTTGGCCTAAATAATTGAAATTGTTGTATAAAAATCACGTCGCCGGTGAAAGTTACTGTCGGGGCCCCATCCTGCATGTATCGAGAATTGCTTGATAGGGCCTTGTATGTGATGACGGTTTGGCGGTTCGATCGATCCGCACGCCGAGATGGCTGTTCAAACTGGGCCGGCTTCAAATCGACTATCCGATTGGAAGCCAGCCCCGATCGACAAAGGAATGGATTGGTAAATGAACATCAGAATGGTTTTGCTTGCATCAGCAGCAGCATTTGCTGCATCGACGCCGGTTCTTGCAGCTGACGCTATCGTTGCTGCTGAGCCGGAACCGGTTGAATACGTTCGCGTCTGCGACGCTTACGGCACCGGCTACTTCTACATCCCGGGCACCGAAACCTGCCTCAAGATCGAAGGCTACATCCGTTTCCAGGTCAACGTTGGCGAAGATGTCGGCGGCGATTCTGACTGGGATGCGGTTACCCGCGGTCAGGTTCAGTTCACGGCCAAGAGCGATACCGAGTATGGTCCGCTGACCGGCGTCATCGTCATGCAGTTCAATGCTGACAACGCCACCGATCAGGACGCTATTCTCGACTCCGCTTACCTCGACATCGCGGGCTTCCGCGCTGGTCTCTTCTACAGCTGGTGGGACGATGGCCTCTCCGGCGAAACCGACGACATCGGTTCGGTTGTAACGCTCCACAACTCCATGCGCTATCAGTATGAAAGCGGCACCTTCTACGCTGGCCTCAGCGTCGACGAACTGGAAGACGGCGTTTACAAGGGCGACGAAGAAGCAAACAACGTTGGCGTTGCCTTCGGCGTCGGCGGCACGGCTGGTGCCTTCAGCTACCAGGTCACTGGCGGCTGGGACTTCGACAACGAAGACGGCGCAATCCGCGCTATGGGTACGGTTGAAATCGGCCCCGGCACGCTCGGCCTCGCTGGCGTATACTCTTCCGGACCAAACTCCTACTACTCCTCGGCTGAATGGGCTATTGCAGCCGAATACGCCATCAAGGCAACCGACAAGCTGAAGATCACCCCGGCCGTTCAGTACTACGGCAACTACTTCGGTGGCGACAAGGCCGTTCCGGATGACTTCGACGGTCTCGGCGATGCTTGGAAAGTCGGTCTGACAGTTGATTACCAGATCGTCGACAACTTCTACGCCAAGGCTTCGGTTCAGTACCTCGATCCGGATGATGGCGACGACTCCACGACGGGCTACTTCCGTCTGCAGCGTTCGTTCTAATCAACTTAGTGAATGCTCCCGGCCTTCGGGCCGGGGGCACTTCAAATCAGTTTCTGATCCGAGTGACCTCCGATCAGCTACGGGGACGGGTCCGGTCTTCCCTGCCGGGCCGTCCTTGCAGCGTTTTTGACGTGCAGTCTTCAAGGCAGTCTTTCAGCACAGCCTTTTCAGGTGAACCGGAGCGGATGTTGCGTATTGCACGCCGGCTTCTTGCGTGGACCGTCTCTCGAGGCACTCCCTTTTTCAATTTTCAAGCGAGCTGGATTGATCGATAGCATCACCGTAAGGGAGCTATTGGTCCTTTCTCGTAGTCGGCCTCGCCAGGCTTGGCCGCAACAGGTCGTGAAAAGAAAGTCCAATGCCGACAATGTGATTACAGCTTTGTTGGAGAGACGATACAACCCCTTGCAGGGGGCTGGCATTCATTTCCTTCTCTCGGGCAGCTTGTATGGACGATCTCAACGACTACTATTATTTCGCCGCTGTCGTCTCCAGCGGCGGCTTCGCTTCTGCAAGTCGCGATCTGAAGATACCGCGATCGAAGTTGAGCAGGCGGGTCAGCCGCCTTGAGGACGGGCTTGGCGCAAGGCTTATAGAACGCTCGACTCGTCACTTCCGGGTGACAGAGATCGGCCAGGCTTTCTACGAAAGATGCCAGACCATCTTGCAGGAGGCCGACCGCGCCAAATCAATCGTCAGCGAGGCTCAATCCGACCCGCAAGGCGTGGTGCGGATGGGCTGCCCTCTCGGTCTCGTCGACATTTCGGTCGGCGGAATCCTGCCTGAATTCCTGGAGCGCTATCCGAAGATCAAGCTGCAGATCATCGGCTCCGACCGGCGCGCTGACCTCATCAACGAACGGATCGATCTTGAGGTGAGGGCGACCAACGAGCCGGAGACGCAGACGAGCCTGACGATGCGCAAGCTTGACCGGGCGCGGCGTATTCTCGTCGCAAGTCCCTCGCTGGTCGAGCGCACCGGCTGCTTGAATTGTGTGGACGAGCTCGCCGAGCTTCCGACGCTGGCAATGACGTCATGGGTGTCGTTCCACACCTGGGAATTGATCGGTCCAGATGACGCCAGACAGGTGATTCGGCATCAGCCGCGGCTGACCTGTCGGAGCATGACCGCCATCCTCGATGCGGCCCGTGCCGGCCTCGGCTTCGGGCTTTTGCTCGAAAGTGCCTGCGAGGCCGATCTCCAGGCTGGCAAGCTGGTGCGAGTGCTGCCGGAATGGCAGTCGGAGGAGAGCCAGTTCTATATCGTCTTCACGACCGCGAAGGGCATGCCGCCGGCTGTGCGGGTGCTGATCGATTTCCTGGTCGAAAAATCCCGGCAGCATTGATGAAGCAGCATTGACCAAGAAGGGGCTTCAGGTTTGAAGCCGGCATCCGCTTTATCGCAGCCGTGCCAGCAGCTTTTCGCCGGCCAGTTCCCTGTTGGCATCCTTGCCGATCCAGCGAGCGGTTTTATCAGAGCTTTCGGCCAAGGCTCTTGCGAGGGCCAGCGCCGGTGCATGGCAGGCGAGATTGCGCTTTCCGATGCTGCGAAGCGCCCAGTTGACCGCCTTGCGGACGAAGTTTCGAGGGTCGCCGGAATGAGCCTTGATCAGCGGCAGCCAGGCAAGGATGGTGGCGTCGGGCTCCTTTTTGCAATGGACGGCTGCGCCGGCAATCATGGCGAAGGCAGTGCGCTTGACAAATTCGCGCTCGTCGTCGGCGAATTCTGGGATGAGCTCGTCCAGCGCGGCCTCGATGAAGAGATCGGCGGGGCAATCGACGATCTCCCAGGAATTGAAATCATTGGCCCAATTCCGGGCTTTGTTTGCCGTCAGCCGCTTCGGCTCGGCGGTGTACAGGGCGAGCAGGCGGGCTTCACGGATATCGCTTCGCCAGAGCTGAACTGCCCGGACTTGATCCTTCTTCGCCAGTCTGGCGACCACCTTGATATCGGGATTGGATATGCCGAGGGCGCGGTTCGTGACAATGCCGAAGCGCGCCATGCCGGCGATATTTTCCTCCGAACGCAGCTTTTCGAGATGCGCGATCAGTTCGGCTGCGTCGGAGGCGGGCGTGATCATTTTTCTACAGGATGATGCCGAAAAGTGTGAGCGGTTTTCGGCATCATGCACCTGTCCCTTCAATTTAGAACGAGATTCAGATTTTAGTCCGACCGGGACTAAAATCATCCTGTTCCAGGCGGGCGAGCAACGAGGATGTATCCCAGCGATTGCCGCCCATCGCCTGTACGTCGCCGTAGAATTGGTCGACCACGGCAGTGACAGGCAGCTTGGCGCCGTTGCGGCGCGCTTCGGTGAGCACGATGCCGAGATCCTTGCGCATCCAGTCGACCGCGAAGCCGAAATCATATTTGCCTGCGTTCATGGTCTTGTGGCGGTTTTCCATCTGCCAGGAGCCGGCCGCCCCCTTGGAGATAACCTCGACGACCTTTTCAATATCAAGGCCGGCGCGCTTGCCG
Organism: Rhizobium sp. NZLR11; assembly: GCF_019685115.1. Lineage (NCBI taxonomy): Bacteria > Pseudomonadati > Pseudomonadota > Alphaproteobacteria > Hyphomicrobiales > Rhizobiaceae > Rhizobium > Rhizobium sp. NZLR11. Next base: position 76,388 of record NZ_JABDWD010000015.1, read on the forward strand.
AAATGCAGTGCTTCGGCAAGTCCCTGGACGAGGCCGGCGATGCAGATCTGGTTGACCATCTTGGTCAGTTGGCCTGAACCTGCCGGCCCCATCAGACCGACCATGCGGGCATAGGCGTCGATGACGGGCCTGGCGCGTTCGAAGACGGCCTCGTCGCCACCGCACATGACGGTGAGGGCGCCGTTTTCAGCGCCGGCCTGGCCGCCGGAGACGGGAGCGTCGATGAAATCGACGCCTTTTTCCTTTGCCACGGCATAAAGTTCGCGAGCGACTTCGGCGCTGGCGGTGGTGTTGTCGATCAGCACCGAACCCGGCTTCATGCCGTGCAGGGCGCCGTTTTCGCCAGATGTCACCGATCGGAGATCTTCGTCATTGCCGACGCAGACGAAGACGAAATCGGCGCCTGCTGCAGCCTCAGCCGGGGTGGGAGCGGATTTGCCGGAGAATTTCTCGGCCCAGGCGACGGCCTTTTCGACTGTTCGATTGTAGACGGTGACATCGTGGCCGCCCTTCGTCTTCAGATGCCCTGCCATGGGAAAGCCCATGACGCCGAGACCGATGAATGCGACTTTAGCCATATGTCCTGTCCTTATCGGGTGTGCGAGGCCCCGAGGATTAACCGAAACGGGGGGAGCAGAAAAGCCGTGAAGACGGAGTTCCTTCCGATAGACGCATAGGAGGCTGGTCGCCGCTCGCCTAGGCCCTAGATGGGGATCAGGCAAAATGTTCCGGGGGGGTGACATGAGCGAAATTCCGACGATCAAGCCGCGGCGCAAAGGCCGCAGTGGAATGCAGGCGACGCTGATTCCATCGCAGCAGATGGTCGCAGCGCAAATTCGGTTGGCACAGGAAGGTGTTTTCACCGAGCTTGGCGTCCTTCGCCGCCGTCTCGCTACCCAATACGGGGCGGACGCCTGTTGTCCGGTCACCGTTCAGCGGCATCTGCGCGCGATCGCCGATCTGTCTTTCCACGCGCTGCAAAAGGGCGAGGCGGTTTCGACGGTCACGCCCTATTGGCGCATGGTCGATCCGGCTAGCCTGCTGGCGACGCGCCTTGCAGGTGGGGCCGGTTTTCTCCGCGAGCGGCTGGCCGCCGAACGTCGGGAGGGGTAGCGGAAGAAGGCCGGTATCAGCAGGCCCGTGTCGACGAGCGCCTGAACGGGAAAAATTATTCCCCGAAGCGGATGACAATGCGAAATTGATATTGTCGATATAATTTGTAGTCTATGCCAGTATCCTGGCGATCGACGGCGACCATTGACGGCATCCGGCCGGCCGCCATCGATCGACAGGATATTCAGATGTTCACGCGCAGACGAAGCCCCGGAATTCTTCCCGCCGCCATGATCCTCCCAAGCATCCGTGCGGCTGCGATGCGCAGGCACGTCCGTATGTCGTCGCCTGCCAGGGCCCAGCTTGACCGCGCGAGCTGATTTTCGAATTTAGCAGCAAAGGATTGTTTCCATGACCGCCACATCCGATCCCATCAATTTCCTTTGGTTCATCCCGACATCGGGCGACGGCACCTATCTCGGTTCCTCCGATCTCAACCGCGCGCCCGAGATCGGCTATCTCACGCAGATCGCCCAGGCTGTCGACCGGCTCGGCTATTCCGGCGTGCTGCTGCCGACAGGCGTTGCCTGCGAAGAATCCTTCGTGACGGCGGCGGCTCTCGCGGCCAAGACCGAGAAGCTGCAGTTCCTGGTGGCGGTCCGCCCCGGCACGGCATCGCCGGCTTATTACGCGCGACTTGCGACGACGCTCGATCGCATCTCCAACGGCCGCCTGCTGCTCAACATCGTCGTGGGCGGCAGTCCGGCCGAGCTTGCCGGTGACGGCATCCATCTCGAACATGACGAGCGATATGCCCATGCGGAGGAGTTCTTCACGGTCTTCGAGGAACTGCTGGATAAGGGCACGGCGAGCTTTGACGGCAAATACATTAAGGCGACAAATGCGCGCCTCGGCTTTCCCTCAGTGCAGAACCCGCGTCCGCCGCTTTATTTTGGCGGTTCATCGGATGCCGGCATCGATTTCTCGGTCGGCCGCGTCGACAAATATCTGACCTGGGGCGAGCCGCCGGCACAGGTGGCCGAAAAGATCGCCAAGGTGCGCAAGGCCGCCGCCGAGCGCGGCCGCGAGGTGACCTTCGGCATCCGCCTGCACTTCATCGTGCGCGAGACCGACGAGGAGGCATGGGAGGCGGCGGAGCGGCTGATCCGCCATCTCGACGACGATACGATCCGCGAGGCGCAGGAGCGCTTCGTTCACGAGTCCGACTCGGTCGGTCAGAAGCGTATGGCCGCCCTTCACAGCGGCCGGCGCGACAAGCTCGAGGTCTCGCCGAACCTCTGGGCCGGTGTCGGCCTGGTGCGGGCTGGTGCCGGCACCGCGCTTGTGGGGTCGCCGAAGACGGTTGCCGCGCGCCTTGCCGAATATCAGGAGATCGGCATCGATACGGTGATCGGCTCCGGTTACCCGCATCTGGAGGAAGCCTATCGTGTCGCCGAGCTGCTCTTCCCCGAGCTCGGCATCACCCGCGCGCAGCAGCGCCTGGCGTTCAATAACGAATTCGGCGGCAAGCAGGTCTTTACAGGCGGCAGCCACGGCGGCAACCTGAAGGTCGTCTCCGGTTCCTGAGTTCCGACGCGACGCCGAACAGGATATCGCCGGAAGCCGCCCCGTGGCTTTCGGCGTTTTGTTGAGTGCGGCCATGCCCGGTTCGGAGCGGCAGATCGCGTAATCCTCGGTATTGATGATTGTCATTGTTTGAGACCTTGGCGCCATCCTGCCGAAATCGTCCTGGGGCGCATAATCCAGCGAAACGCGTTGATTTATAGCCAGTGAGATATGCTTCATTTCCTCACAGTCTTCCCGAACGTCGTGTCCGCCGGCTTATCCACATCGGCTAGGCCTGCTAATTCTTTTCGCTCGTCGTTTGCCTCTTGACTCACGCATGCCTCATTGGCTATGAATGAATCCATAGCTGAATAGGTATGAATTCGAATGTCCGATGCTCAAGACGCGCTCTTCAAAACGCTCGCTGATCCGACACGGCGGGCTCTTTTCGAGCGGCTGTGCCGCGAAGGAGAGAAGACGGTCGGGGCTCTGACGGCTCGGGCCGGGGTTTCTCAGCCGGTCGTCTCAAAACATCTCGGCATACTAAAGCAGGCTGGATTGGTGCGCGACCGCCACGAAGGGCGCCAGACGCATTACAGCGCGCAGCTGGGCGCGCTGGCACCACTGGTCGACTGGACGAGTGAGATGGCCGGGTTCTGGCAAAGCCGCTTCAATGATCTCGAAGATTTGCTGAAAAGGATGGATCAATGACCGACACATCGACCGAAACACGCGCAGTCGTCATCGAAAGGGAAATCCCATTTCCCTCGGAGAAGATCTGGCGGGCGCTGACCCAGCCGCACCTGATCCAGGAATGGCTGATGAAGAGCGACTTCAAGCCGGTCGCCGACCACCGCTTCAAGTTCAGCGCAGATTGGGGTTCCGTCGACTGTAAGGTCCTGGAAGTCGAGCCGAACAAGACCCTGTCCTACAGCTGGGATGCCTATGGTCTCGAAAGCACCGTTACCTGGACTCTCACTCCGACCGGCACGGGCACGCACCTGCGCATGGAGCAGTCGGGGTTCCGGCCGGATCAGCGGCAGGCTTTTCAGGGCGCCAGGAGCGGGTGGACACAGTTCTTCGCAAATCTGGAGCAGGTGCTGGCGCGGACGGAGTAAGGCCGCTCATCGCCGGGGCTGATCTTAAACGCGGGAGGTGCCATTGAAATGGAACAACTGGTTGCGGCAGACCCACCGCTGGCTGTCCGTTGCCTTTACCATGGCGGTCATTCTCAATATCGTCGCGATGGTCCAGGAGAAATCGATCGTCTGGGTAGGCCTCTTGGCGCTGCTGCCGCTTGGCCTGCTATTGCTGACCGGTCTTTACCTGTTCATGCTGCCTTATGCTGCCAGATGGCGCGGCAGGTAGGAGTGAAGGCAATGGCCGGCAAGACTTCCAATACCGCAGCGAAGATCAGAAAGAAGACAGCCACTCAGCCGGCTGCGGCGGAGCCGAAGCTCCTCTCGGGAGGCAACCCGCAGATCGCCAAGGGTTATGGCGATGCTCCTGTGCAGGCCTATATCGCTGCCATTCCGGACTGGAAAAGCGCCGTCGGACGCCGTCTCGACGCGCTGATCACGCACACTGTGCCGGGTGTGAACAAGGCGGTCAAATGGAACTCGCCTCTCTATGGCATCGAAGAGCGGGGCTGGTTTCTCAGCGTTCACTGCTTCGCCAAATACGTCAAGGTGGCCTTTTTCCGGGGTACGTCGCTGCATCCTCTGCCGCCCGGCCATTCCAAGCAGAAGGAAGTGCGCTACCTCGATATCCGCGAGGAGGACGAAATCGACGAAGCCCAGCTTGCCGCCTGGGTGGAGCAGGCCAGCCGCTTGCCCGGCGAACGGATGTAAACAAATAGCACTCGAACGACGGGTGGGAGGAACCATGAAGAAAGCGTCAGCAACCATGAAGAAAAGCGATTCCGGGGAAGCAAGCGAGGAAACGTCCCCCTCTCAGTTGATCGATGCGAGGATCGAGGAACTGGGAGACTGGCGGGGCGAGAAGCTTGCCCAGGTCCGAATGCTGATCAAGCAGGCCGTGCCCGAGGTGCTTGAGGAATGGAAGTGGCGAGGAGTTCCGGTATGGGAGCGCGCCGGGATCATCTGCACCGGCGAAACTTACAAGAGCGTGGTGAAACTGACCTTCGCCAAGGGCGCCTCGCTGGAGGATCCCACGGGACTGTTCAACTCCAGCCTCGAAGGCAACACCCGGCGCGCCATCGATTTCCATCAAGGCGACACGATCGACGAGGAGGCGCTGAAGGCGCTCGTTCGTGCCGCCGCAGCGCTGAACACGTTATCAAAGACTGCCGTGTCGCGGAAGAAATCAAGCGGAACATGAGGTTTCGCTAAAGCATTTCGCGCAAAAGTGTGCAGCAGTTTAGCGATAGCGACAGCGTAAAAACAAAGACCTAAAGCGCGAAGAGCGAATCTGAAAGATCGCGACGCGCTTTAATGGATCGGGTTCGCCTCGCGCTCGAGAAAGAGTTCGAGATTGTCGAGGCCGATCTCCGTGCCCTGGAGGCGGGCGCCGTTGTCGGCGTAGCCGTCGAGGAAGACTACCTGCTCGGTGAAGACCATTTTCGTGCCGTGGGGTTCAGCTTCGAAGGTGATTGTGGCGAGCGAGGCGGAGATGCGCCTTTCGCCGAGCTTCATCTCATAGGCATAGATGATACGGGTGTCAGGCACGATATCGATGTAATGGGCGTCAAAAGCGTGCAGGAGCCCGTCCGTATCGGCGACATGGTTTCGCTCGGTACCGCCGGGACGGAAATCGAGCCTGTAATCCAGCGGAACCCATTCGCCGTGGCAGGCGAACCATTGACGCTTTGCCTCCGGCGTCGACCAGGCGCGGAAGACACGGCCGACCGGTGCTTTCAGGCGGCGCTCGATGACGAGGGTGGCATGTTCGGCAGATCGTGTCGTCATTCGGAAAAGCTCTCCGGTTCTTCGGCGAGAAATTGATCCAGCCTATCGAAGGTAGTCGTCCAGCGGCTCTTTCGCTGTTCCACCCAGCGCTCGACGGTGGCAAGCGCATCCTGCTGCAGGCGGTAGGTTCGAACCCGGCCGGATTTCTCCGAGAGCACGAGGCCACTATGCTCCAGCACCTGCAGATGTTTCATTACCGTCGGCAAGGCCACCGCGAGCGGCGCGGCCAGCTCGGTGACCGAAGCCGGGCCACGGCCGAGGCGATCGATCATGCCGCGCCGGCTGCGGTCGGATAGCGCGTGGAACATGCGGTCGAGATCGGCCTGGCTTTCGATCATCCAGCGGCATCCCGGAAGCGGGCGGGCAACCGCTCTTTATAGGGGTAGAACTTGAAGTAGGGGCGGGCCTCGTCCAGTGCCCGTGCAAAGGAGGGGCGCGTCAGCAGCCGATCGTAATAGGCGCGAAGGTTCGGCTGCTCCGCTGAAAACGGAACCAGCGTCTCGGCATAGAAGAGCGACGGGGCTGCGGCGCAATCGGCCATGGTGAAGCCGTCGCCCGCTATCCATTGTTTGTCGGCGAGCTGCTTTTCGATCATCGCATAGGCAGTGGCGAGTGTCGCCTTGGCGGCGGTCACCTCGATTTCATCAGCCGTGCCCTCGGGGCGCCGGCGATTGCTGACGAGCGCCTGCATCGGCGCCTGGACATAATGGTCGAAGAATCGATCCCAGAGGCGGACCTGCAGCGCCCGGTCGATCTCAAGCGGCAGCAGGCGAACGGGGCCAGGATAATAGTGCTCGAGATATTCGATGATGATCGACGTCTCGGGAATGGTGCTGTCGCGCGCCTCGTCCCGCAGCAGCGGCATCTTGCCGATCGGCCAGAAGCGGAAGAGATCGGAACGCGAGCTCTCGTCGGACAGATCGACGAGACGATTTTCGAAGGGTGTGCCGTTTTCGTAAAGCGCGATCAGCACCTTGTGGCAGAAGGAGGCGAGCGGATGCCCATAGAACACGAGCGACATGCGGCGACCTTTCCTGTTGTGATAAACTTTACCGTTCGACTAAGTATCAGGTCGGCCGGCATAGCACAACAGATAGTTTGCCAATCGCGCAAGTATCGCCGTCAGCCAATATATCTTGCGACCACCAAATGGCCGGGTGTCGGCTGGCCGTCTTCCATGCGCACGTTGATATCCGAACTCTCGACGAGTTCGAAACCGGTGGCCGCCAGGCGTTCTTTCACATAGGCGTCGGCATGGGCGAAGCGCTGATGCGGACCGACCATGTAGGCGCGGCCAGCGAGAGTGGCGTCCGGCACGGTTTCCGAGGAGAAGATGAACAGGCCGCCCGACGTCAGGTTCTCGGCGGCGCCGAAGAACAGCGGTTCGAGTGCGCCGAGATAGGGCAGTACGTCGGTGGCTGTGATGATGTCGAAGGCGTCCTCGTCGTTGTCGTCGAGGAAATCTTCGACCTCGGCGACGAAGAGCGTTTCGTAGAGATCCTTCTCATGGGCAATCTCGACCATCTTCTCCGATAGGTCGATGCCGGTCATGTCGGCGCAGAGGTCGCGCAGTGCGCCGCCGGTCAGGCCCGTGCCGCAGCCGAGATCGAGCAGCCGCTTGAACGGTCCGAGCTTCAGCGCCTGCAGGCGCTGGCGCACCAGCATCGGCACGTGATAGCCGAGCTGCTCGACAAGTACGTCCTCGAAAACCTCGGCATGCTGGTCGAACAGGGTTTCGACATAGGCGTCAGGCGCCCTGGCAGGAGTTTCGCCGCGGCCCATGGCGGCGATGCGCACGGCGGCACCGCCGTGATCGTCGGGATCGATTGCCAGGACTTCCTCATAGGCTGCCACCGCCGCGTCGACATCGCCGGCCTTTTCCAGCGCCAGAGCGCGGTTATAGGCCTCGCCAAGGGCTTCTTCGTCGATCTTCTTTGCCATCGCGGTCCATCGTCCTTTTGTTTCAGGCATGCGTCTAAGGCGGCTTTCGAAGTTTTGCAATGGCGCTGCTGCGAGCGCAGAATGGGCGCAAAGAAGACGAAGGGAGGAATACCGATGAAATCGGAGCAAGAACGGCCGTCATTGCTACCTGAAGGGGAGGCTGCACGGGCATTGCTGCTGCCTGGCACGCCAGGCGAGATCACCAACACGCTTAGCCATTATTACCGCGGTGAACTCGGGCGGATGACGAGTTGGCGCGACCGTATCGACCGAACGTCCAACTGGGCGATCACCGTGGTCGCGGCGCTGCTTTCGGTGTCGCTGTCGACGCCGACCTCGCATCACGGCGTGCTGCTGTTCGGGATGATGCTGGTGACGCTGCTTCTGATCATCGAAGCGCGGCGCTACCGCTTCTTCGACATCTACCGAGCCCGCATTCGCCAGATCGAGCGCTGCTATTTCGCGCAGATTTTGGCGCCGGAGGCGGGGGTCGGCAGAGAATGGGCCTCGGTGATCGCCAGCAGCCTGCGCAAGCCGCGTTTCCTGCTCAGCTACTGGGACGCGATGCACCGCCGGCTCAAACGGAACTATGGTTGGATGTATTCTATCCTGTTTCTCGCCTGGTGCCTGAAGATCTCGACGCCGAAATTGCAAACGGAGGGCATGCCGGCGCTACAGGCGCAGTCCTGGACCTATGTCATCGATAATGCGGTGCTGGGGCCTATTCCCGGCCTTGCGGTCATCATCATCGTCATCGTCTTCTACCTCAGCATCCTCTGCTTTGCGCTCCGCCCGGTCCGTGACCAAGGTGAATTCGGCCATGGCGAGGCACATGTCTGATGGTGGGTAGGGGCCGGATCAGTGCAGGATGAACTCTCCTTTCAGCGCCCGCCACTCGGTTGGCGAGATCAGCTTGCGGTGGACATAGCGCACCGAATGCAGCGGTCCGTCGAGCTTTTCTTCCCAAAATTTCAGAAAGCCGCGCATTTCAGGAAAATCGGGGGCGAGATCATAATCCTGCCAGACATAAGTCTGTAGGATCGCCGGATGATCCGGCAGGTGGTAGAGGATCTGGGCGGTCGTCAGACCATAGCCCTTCAGTTGTTTTTCCATGTCCTTGTGCATCGTGTTCACTTCTTCTCGTTCCCACTCGCGCGCTTATTAGCGCTACGTGATATGGAAACATGCGAGTGGTTAACGGAAGCTTTACAGATACTTCATAAAAGGACAATTGATTTTTAATATCAATAGATTAGCAGCATATAGTGGGGAGTGCTGCCACGTCGGTTCTCATTGATGCACGCTGTTGTCTGAAAACCGTGAGACACCTTCGGGCGGCATGCATCAGCGCTTGAGATGCCGGGTCAAGCGGCGTTCGATCCAAGCCCAGAGATGGCGCAGCGCCTCGACGATGACGAGGTAGAAGATCGCTGCCCAGAGATAGGTCTGGTAGTCAAAGGTGCGGGAGAAGGCGTAGCGGGTTTCGCCCATCAGGTCGAGCACGGTGATGATGGCGACGACCGCCGAGCCCTTGATCAGCAGGATGATTTCGTTGCCATAAGGGCGGAGTGCGACGATGAGAGCCTGCGGCAGAATGATCTTGCGGAAAGCGATGAACCGGTGGATGCCGAGGGCCGCGGCCGCCTCGTGCTGGCCATGCGATACGCTTTCGATGGCGCCGCGCAGGATTTCCGCCTGGTAGGCCGCGGTATTGATGGTCATGGCAAAAAGGCCGCAATACCAAGCTTCGCGGAAGAACCACCAGATACCGACGGTTTCAAGCTGCGGCCGGAAAACGCCGAGGCCGTAATAAACCAGGAACAACTGGGCAAGCAGCGGCGTGCCGCGGAAGAAATAGATGTAGCCGTAGGCGAGCGCATTCAGCAACCGGTTCTTCGACATGCGCGCTGCGGCAAGCGGCAGCGACAGAACTGCGCCGCAGATCACGGAAATGAAAACGAGGCTGAGTGTGACCCCGAGACCGTGGAGATAGCGCGGTCCGTAGCGGGTGAATTTTTCCGGATCCCAGCCGTTGACGACGGAGATCACCAGCAGCGCGCCGAATACTGCCCAGACGGCGACAAAAATATAGCCGGCCATACGCGCCGGCGTCATCGGCTTCATCACTTCGCGAGGTGCGGGCTGCGGCGGGATCAGCGTTTCGGCGTAGCTCATCGGCGGATCTCCGAACGTCTGGCCCACCGCTCGACATAGACGAGCAGAAAGGAGGAGAGAATGGCGAGCACCAGATAGAGACAGCAGGCCAGGCCATAGAAGAAGAAGGGTTCTTTGGTCACGCGCACGGCGACACTTGTCTGGCGCAGGATATCGGCAAGACTGATGATTGAGACGTAGGAGGTGTCCTTCAGGAGCACCATCCAGAGGTTCGTCAGGCCCGGCAGCGCGATGCGCACGAGCTGCGGCAGGATGATCAGGCGCAGCGTGCGACCGGTATGCAGTCCAAGCGCATCGCCTGCCTCATACTGCCCCTTGGGAATGGCGCGAAAGGCTGAGAGCAATACTTCCGAACAGTAGGCGGAGAAGACCACCGAAAGCGCGATGACGCCGGCGAGGAAGGCGTTGATCTCGACCGGCGGCCCGTCATAACCGACGAAGGTCAGCAGAGACTGGATCAGCATCTGCATGCCGTAATAGATGATGAAGAGCGTCAGAAGCTCCGGCAGGCCTCGGAAGATCGTCGTGTAGATGCCGGCCGCCAGCCGAAGCGATTTTTCTTCCGACTGCTGGCCGAGCGCCACTAGGAAGCCGATGACGAGGCCGATCGGTAGGGTGACGATTGCCACCGAAACGGTCACCTGCAGGCCAAGCGCGATCTCGTCGCCCCAGCCGGTATCGCCACAGGCAAGAATCGTCGACTGACCTAGCCAGGTGAAGATGCCAACGGGTCCGCATAACGGATCGAAAATGTGCACAAGTGAGCTCCAGAAGGAGCCGAGCGCGGAAAATAATCCGCCCATGCGATAATTCCCCTCACGGCTTTTGCCGTTTTGATCTTGCTATCTTTGTCAAACAAAAATGGCGGAAGAGCAAGCCTTCCGCCATTACCTTGATTGGCCAGATAGCGAATTTCTTATTCGCCGTAAACGTCGAAGTCGAAGTACTTGTCCTGGATCTTCTTGTACTCACCGCTGGCGCGGATCGCAGCGATCGCCGTGTTCAGTTTTTCCTTGAGCGGATCGCCCTTGCGGATGGCAATGCCGGCGCCGTTGCCGTTGATTTCCTTGTCGACCGGCAGAGTCGTCAAGATCTTGCAGCAGGCGCCGGCGTCGGATTTGACCCATTCGGAGAGAACCACGACGTCGTCGATGACGGCGTCGACACGGCCGCTGGAGACGTCGAGCTTGTATTCGTCAGCGGTGGGGTAGAGCTTCAGTTCGGTGTCGGCCAGATGCTTCTCGGCATAGTTGGCGTGCGTCGTGGAGGTCTGCGCGCCGATCACCTTGCCCTTGAGCCCGGCAACGTCAGTAATCGTCGAATCCTTCGGCACGGCGATGGCTGGCGGGGTGTTGTAGTACTTGTTGGAGAAATCGACGAGCTTCAGACGCTCCGGGGTGATCGACATGGAGGAAACGATCATGTCGAACTTCTTGGCGTTGAGCGCCGGGATGATGCCGTCCCAGTCGGTGCTGACGAAGGAGCATTCAGCCTTCATCTCAGCGCAGAGCGCCTTGGTGATGTCGATGTCGAAGCCCTGGATCGTGCCGCTGGCATCGACGAACTCGAAGGGCGGATAGGTCGAATCGGTGCCGATCACATACTTTTCGCCATCGGCCATGGCCGAGCCAGCGAAAAGGGACATCGCCGCGATCGAGGCTGCCGCGAAAATACGGGTGGAGATATGCATGAGGATCCTCTCTGTTGGTAGCCGCCGCTGTTTTTCTCGTGGGCTGACGGCCGCAATTCAACGGTACCTAGACCGCCTTGCGGCGATAATCAGACTTTTTTTGATGGAATTGCAACACAAATCCCATCGCAATTGGGCGGTGCAAATAGCAGGCGAGATGAACGCCGGCAGACTGCAACATTCACGCGAGGTTAATCCGCGGCTTCCTAGAACCGGAACAAATCGGCGGTTCGGCGATTGCCATTCCGCCGTTTCGCCTCAATGCAAAGCTAGGGGCGGAACCGGGGCCTATCGGCCTTTAAGAAGCTCAACCAGGATCGAGGAAACCCGATGGGCATGAAATCAAGATTGTTCGCAAGCGCGGCTTTTCCGTTGCTTACCCTTTCGCTGGCGTTCCAGCCGGCATCGGCAATGGCTGCCGTGCGCGACGTCGCGCCGCAGGCGCCAGCCGTGCGGCAAGTCGAACAAGGCAGCTTCGAGGTGGCGCAGGACGCGCCTTCCGAAGAGGAATTGCTGAAGAAGAAGCACAAACAGAAGGAGCAAGCTCCGGCCGAACAGGCGCCGGCCGCCGAGCAACCGAAGGAGGCGCCGGCCGAAAAGCCGAAGGCTGAGCGGAAGGAGGCGCCGGCGCCCGAACCCAAGGCACAGCCGGAACCGCCGAAGGCCGAAGCCGCGCCGAAGGCAGAGCCCGCGCCGCAGGCCGAAAGCAAGCCAGAGCGAAAGTCCAAGCAGGAAGCCCAGCCCGAGGCAAAACCGGAGGCCGAGCCGCAGCAGGAGCAGCCGGTAACGCAGGAAAAGCCGAAGAAGCCGAAGAAGCAGGCCGAGCCGGAGGCTCAACCGCAGCCCGAACAGCAGCCGGCCGCAAAGGAAGTGCAGCCGGAGACGGAGCAGGCGCAGCCGGAAGCCAAGCCGGACGGCGGCAAGCGGGCTAAAGGACAGGACAAGGGCCAAGGCAAAGATAAAGCCAAGGGCAAGGCCGAGACGGCTGCGCCCGAAGCTGTGACGCCGACCGAGGAACAAGCCAAACCCGAAGTCAAGCCGGAGGCAAAACCTGCCGCCGAGGCGCCGGCCGAGAAGAAGCCGACAAAGGGCGAGACGGCTGCGCCCGCAGACAAGTCGAATGCAGACAAGGCGGGCCAAGAGAAAGCGCCTGGAGACAAGCCTGGCGAAGTGAAAGCGCCCGAAGACAAGGCGGCGGCTCCGGAGGCCGCACCCGCCGAAAAGCCGAAGGACGGCACCGCAGCCAAGCCTGCCGGTGAACAGCCCGCCGGCGAGCAGCCGGCCGCGCCCGCGACCGGCACTGCCCAGCCGCTGCCGGATGCCAGCGGCGGCCAGCAGGTTAAGCAGGCCATTCCGGCGCCGGAAAAGGCTTCGCCCGAAGAGCTGGAGCGCCGCAAGAAGATCGCCGCGGACCCAGCCAAAAGCAACGAAACCGTCGTGCTGCCGGTCGAGAACGGCGCGGCCGTGCTCGACAGCGACAAGGATGCCGACCGCAGCAAGGGCCGGGAAGGCCGCCGCGATCGCGACAAGCAGCGCGCCGACAGCAAGGACTTCAAGGTGCCGACCTCGGATGCTGAAGCGCAAGCCGCCACTGGCGGCGTGGCGCAGCCCTCCGTCAAGATCGAGGCGGTGACCCGCGAGAAGGGCACGAGGCTCGACGAGCGGCCGCAATTCATCCGTCCTGATGGCGCGCGCATCGACGACCGCAGCGACCAAAACCGCGTGATCATTCAATACAATAACCAGGTCATCGTGCGTAGCGACGACGACAGGCGGTTCCTGCGTGACGGCGAACGGCCGAACTACGAGGAGCTGTCTGGTGATCGCTACCGCGAGACGATCACACGGCCGGAAGGCTATCGCATCGTGACGATCCGCAACCGCTATGGCGACATCATCCAGCGGTCGCGTGTCGATGCCCGGGGACGCGAGAATGTGCTCTACTACTCCCAGGAACTCTATGACGATCCGGACCGCGATTATTTCGAGGATCCGGGCGCCGACCTGCCGCCGATGCGGCTGCGTGTGCCGCTCGACGACTATATCATCGACACCCGCAGCGATCCGAATCGGGACTATTACGAGTTCCTGAGCGAGCCGCCGGTCGAGCCGGTCGAGCGTGTCTATTCGCTCGACGAGGTGAAGTATTCGGCGCGTATCCGTGACAAGGTGCGCCGCATCGACCTCGACACGATCACCTTCGCGACCGGCAGTGCCGATATCCCGATGACCCAGGCGCGGACGTTGCGCAAGGTCGCCGACGCAATCAGCCAGGTGCTCAAGAGGGATCCGAGCGAGACCTTCCTGATCGAAGGTCATACCGATGCGGTCGGCTCCGACCAGAGCAACCTCATCCTCTCCGACCAACGGGCGGAATCGGTCGCCAACGTACTCTCCGACGTTTACGGCATCCCGCCGGAGAACCTGGCGACCCAGGGTTACGGCGAACAATATCTGAAGGTCAACACAACAGACCCTGAACAGGAAAACCGCCGCGTGACCATCCGCCGCGTCACGGCGCTGGTTCGGCCTGTCGCTGCCAAGTAAATGCTGTTGCCCCTCTCCAGAACCGGAGAGGGGCATTCAGTTGTCTGTCTTTTTTCTCCTCGGCGGACCGGGCAAGGGAAGCTGCTGCCATCCTGCCGGTTTTACTCGCCGGCTTTCCTGGCAGCCTTTTCGATGGTGTCGGCGACCTTCTCCGGCTGGGATGCGAAGACGGCGTGGCTTGCTTTGATCTCGGTCACATCGCTGCCGGCGCGTTTTGCCATGTCGCGCTCCAGCTCGGGATTGATAGAGCGATCCTGCGTGGCGACGATCGACCAACTCGGTTTCGTGCGCCATGCCGGGTCTGAGACCTTGGCGGAGAAGGCCTGCTTGGCGGCGAAGACCTGCGCCCTGGCCATGAAATCAGCCTCGGCTTGCGGAAGGTCGGCTGCGAAATCCGCAGCAAAGGCACCCGGATCGAGATAGAGATATTTGCCGTCCTTGGTTTCCCTTATATCCATGCTGCCGGCGGGCTTCGAACTGGCGAGGCTCAGCAGGCTTTCACCCTTGTCGGGCTGGAACGCTGCGACATAGACGAGGCCTGCGACACTGGGATCGTTGCCAGCTTGCGTGATGACCATGCCGCCATAGCTGTGACCGACAAGCAGGCTCGGTCCCTCCTGCAGGTCGAGAACCCGCTTCGTCGCCGCCACATCGTCTTCGAGCGAGGTGATCGGCTCCTGGACGATGGTGACGTTGAAGCCGCGTTTTTCGAGAATCTCGGTCGCCTTGCGCCATCCCGAACCGTCGGCGAGCGCGCCGTGGACGATCACGATGTTCTTGACCGCGGCAGCTTCCGCCGCGAAGGCGATGCCGGTGGTGGCGAAAGCAAGGGCGGCCGTGAAAATGAGGCGTCTATTCATGGGTGTTACTCCTTGGGTGATGTTACGTTCCGGATTCAGCCGAAGGTGAAGGCGTAGGCCTGGACGCCGGGGTCGAGGAAACGGATCTCGAAGTTGCGGGCGACGACGGGGCCGGACTGGCGGACAAGTTGGTAAAGCTTGGTCGCGCTCACCACGCCGTTGCCTTCGGCATCGATGTCGGAGCCGTGGTCCGCTCCCGGCGCCTTGCCGTCGACCGTCACCTGGAAGCGGATCGGTTTGGCGTCGGCGCCAGGCCCTAGTACGAGATGCAGGTCGCGGGCGCTGAAACGATAGGCAATGCCGCCGCCCGGCTGATCAAGCGTCGCCTGATCTTTGCCGACAGTCCAGGTTCCGGACAGGCCCCAGCCGTTGAGGCCGGGTTCGGCGATCGAATAATTTTGTGCGGCGTCGGCCTGCAGCCCTTCCGGAGAGGCGAAATTTGCTGCCTGTGCGTAGCCGATATAGGTTTCGCCGGAGCGGATATTGCCAAGGTCAGGGCCTGCTTCCGCGCCCGTGGCATCCGGCGCGACCGCAGCGCTTGCCGCCGTCTGGCTGCCGGCCTCGCGCAACAGGTCCTGAATGGCCTTCTCGGTCGTGCCATAATTGCCTTCGCCGAAATGGTGGTAGCGGATCTGACCCTTGGCATCGATCAGATAGGCGGCGGGCCAGTAGCTGTTTTCGAAGGCGCGCCAGATCTTGTAGTCATTGTCGATGGCGACGGGATAGCCGATCTTGAAGTCGGCGACCGCCTTCTTGACGTTGTCGATCTTCTTCTCGAAGGCAAATTCCGGGGCATGGACGCCGATCACCACGAGGCCCTGGTCCACATATTTTTCCGCCCAGGCCCTGACATAGGGGATGGTACGAATGCAATTGATGCAGGAATAGGTCCAAAAATCGACGAGCACGACTTTGCCCCGCAGCTGTTCGGTGGTCAGAGGCTCGGAATTCAGCCATTCGACCGCGCCGCCGAACGACGGTGCATGACCTTCGACCGGCAGATCGCTGCGGAAGGGCTTCTTCACATCGGCAGCAGGGATCGTCACGTCGTTGCTCGCCACTTCGGAGGCTGCACCAAACGGCTTTGCATGCAGCCTGTCGAGCACGGCCTGTTCCAGCGATGCGGTGCTGGCATAGGACAGCCGCGCCAGCAGGCTGGTGTCGAGGCCAAAGGCGATGACGGCGACGCCAGCGAGTACCGCAGCGCCGAGCACTTGGCGAATCCGGTCGCCGACGCCGAGCGAACGCTTCATGGCAGCGAATATCTTGCCGCCGACAAGCAGGGCGACGGCAAGCGAGCTTGCGGCGCCGGCGGCATAGGCTGCCAGCAGGAAGGTCGTTTGCAGGTTGGCGCCCTGCAAGGCGGCGCCGGTCAGAACAAGGCCGAGGATCGGGCCGGCGCAAGGCGCCCAAAGCAGACCGGTGGCGACGCCGAGGAGGAGGGCGCTCTTCACCGTCGGCGCGGTGCGGCCACTGCGGCTGGCATTCACCAGATTGTTGCCGAGATCGACGATCGGCCGGGCAAGGGTGCTGGCAAAACGCGGCGACAGCAGACTTGCGCCAAAGAGCGCCAGTAGGACGATCGCGGCCAGGCGGCCATATTCATTGGCGCGGATGGCCCAGCTGCCGCCGACGGCCGCCAGCGTGGCGACCAGCGCGAAGGTGGTGGCCATGCCGGCCAGCATCGGCAGCGTGCTCCTGACGAAAGGCTGTCCGGCACGGGCGAAGACGAAAGGGAGGACGGGGAGGATGCACGGGCTGAGGATCGTCAGCGCGCCTCCGAGATAGGCAATGATCAGAAGTGTCATCATCGTTTCCTTTGAAACCGATTGATCGGGCTCTGGACGGCGATGGGCCTGAACCAGCAACGGCTGCGATATGGCCGGGCGGAGGTATCCCGGATGTGTCCGGTTTTGCGGGGAAATGTACCGAAGTGTTGCCGACAGGTGATGGCGATACAGAGCGACACAAACTGACGTCGCGGCGACCGGTCGTCGCCGCTGCATGCTTTACCCGGAGGCTGCGATTGTATCAGATTGTATCGCGGCGGCCGGAAACTACATCAGCTTTCAAAAGCCGGCGGCTTGCGACATACCGGTGATACAAGCGGAATGTCTTTTGAGAGCATGAACATTCGACAGGAGAGACCGATGTCAGAGCAAATCAACCATCACCGCCGCCGTTTCTTCGGCATGACGGCAGTCGCCCTTGCGGCGGTCGAATTCGGCGTGGCCGGAACGGCCGCCGCGCAGTCGCCCGCCGTATCCCTACCTGCGGTGAAGGCCGGAACCAACACGTCCTTCGAAGCCCTGAAGCAGGTGAATGCCGGGGTGCTTGATATCGGTTATGCCGAGGCGGGCAAGGCGGATGGCCCGGTCGTGCTGCTGCTGCACGGCTGGCCTTACGACATCTATAGTTTTGTCGACGTCGCGCCGCTGCTGGCCTCGGCAGGCTACAGGGTGATCGTGCCTTATCTGCGCGGGTACGGCACGACAAGGTTTCTGGACCAGGCAACAGCGCGCAACGGCCAGCCGGCGGCGCTGGCTGCCGATATGATTGCGCTGCTCGATGCGCTCGATATCGAGAAGGCGGTGGTTGCCGGCTATGACTGGGGTGGGCGGACCGCCAACATTATGGCGGCATTGTGGCCGGAGCGCTGCAAGGCGATGGTGTCGGTGAGCGGCTACCTGATCGGCAGCCAGGAGGCCAACAAGAAGCCGCTGCCCCCGAAGGCCGAACTTGCATGGTGGTACCAGTTTTATTTTGCAACCGAGCGTGGTCGTGAGGGTTACGAAAGCAACACCCATGATTTCGCAAAGCTCATCTGGCAGACCGCGTCGCCGAAGTGGAATTTCGACGATGCGACCTTCGACAGATCGGCCGCCGCCTTCGACAATCCCGACCATGTCGAAATCGTCATTCACAATTACCGCTGGCGCCTCGGGCTTGTCGAAGGCGAGGCCAAGTATGATGACTACGAGACGAGGCTTGCCGCACTGCCGACGATTTCGGTGCCGACGATCACCATGGAGGGGGATGCAAACGGCGCGCCGCATCCGCAGCCTTCTGCCTATGCCGGAAAGTTTTCCGGCAAATACGAGCATCGCACGATCGCCGGCGGCATCGGCCACAACCTGCCCCAGGAAGCCCCGCAGGCCTTCGCCCAGGCGGTCATCGACGTCGACCGCTTTTGATCGACGCCGCCGTTCACTCGTTGCTCCGGCCAGCGCAATATGCGTAGGTCGCGTCAGCCGCCTCGATCATCGAGGCGGAGGGCGCGGCCGCTTGCATCGGTAAGGATAGGGAAAAATGGATCATGTCGATCACATTCTGGTCGTCGACGACGATCGTGAAATCCGCGAGCTGGTATCCGGCTATCTGCAGAAGAATGGCCTGAGGACAAGTGTGGCCGCAGACGGGCGGCAGATGCGCAGCTTTCTCGAAGGCAATGCTGTCGACCTGATCGTGCTCGACGTGATGATGCCCGGCGACGACGGGCTGGTGCTCTGCCGCGAACTGCGGGCCGGGCGGCACAAGGCGATCCCGATCCTGATGCTGACGGCGCGCACCGACGAGATGGACAGGGTTCTCGGGCTGGAAATGGGCGCCGACGACTATCTTGCCAAGCCCTTTGCCGCGCGCGAACTGCTTGCCCGCATCAAGGCGGTGCTGCGACGGACGCGGATGCTGCCGCCCAACCTGCAGATCAGCGAGGCGGGGCAACTGCTGAGCTTCGGCGACTGGCGGCTCGATACGGTCGGCCGGCATCTTCTCGACAAGGAAGGAACGGCGATTGCGCTCAGCGGCGCCGAATACCGTCTGCTTCGCGTCTTCATCGATCATCCGCAGCGGGTCCTCAATCGCGACCAGCTTCTCAGCCTGACGCAGGGCCGCGACGCCGATCTGTTCGATCGTTCGATCGATCTGCTTGTCAGCCGCCTGCGGCAGCGGCTCGGCGACGATGCACGCGAACCGATCTACATCAAGACGGTGCGCAGTGAAGGTTATGTGTTTTCGGTTCCGGTGGAAATCTCGGAGCCGCGTCAATGAGGGCGGCGATCCCTTTGATTTCGGGCTCGATGTGGCCGAGCACGTTGCGATCACGGATCTTCCTCATCCTGCTGATCGGTCTCGCTCTTGCCTACGGGCTGTCGTTCAGCGTGCTCTATATGGAGCGCACCATGTCGGCCAAAGCCGTGATGCTCGGCACGCTGGAGAACGATGTTGCGACCTCGATTGCTGTTCTCGACCGACTTCCCCCCGGCGAACGCGGCGATCTGCTGGATCGGCTCGGCCGCGGCAACTACCGCTTCGTGCTCGGACCCGGGCTTCCGGGCGTGCCGGATACATCAAGCAAGGGGGCGGAGATCGCAGGCAAGATAGAGGAGGCGATCGGGCATCGCTTTCCGATCCGGATCGAACGGATTCCGGGCGAGGTCAACCGGTTGCAGGCGCATCTGACGCTGAGCGACGGAAGCCCGCTGACGATCGACGTCACGCCCAAGGGTGTCATGCCGATCGCCGCATGGCTGCCCTATGTCTTCGCCGTCCAGATGGCGCTGCTCATCCTCTGTACGTGGTTTGCAGTCCGCCAGGCGATCCGGCCGCTCGGCGAGCTGGCCGCTGCCGCCGATGCTCTCGATCCCAATAAGGATGGCCCGGCCTTGAGCGAAGCGGGGCCGAGCGAGGTAGCGTACGCAGCACGCGCCTTCAACGCGATGCGGGAGAGGATCGCCCATTACCTCGAAGAGCGGGTGCAGATATTGGCGGCCATCGCGCATGACCTGCAGACGCCGATCACCCGCATGCGGCTGCGCGCCGACATGGCGGAGGATTCGCCTGAGAAGGACAAGCTGGTGCACGATCTCGGCGAGATCCAGCGCCTTGTCCAGGACGGTATTGCCTATGCGCGCAGCGCTCACGGCAGCGGCGAGAAGAATGCCCGCATCGATCTCGCCTCGTTCATCGACAGCATCGCCTACGACTATCAGGACACCGGAAAGGCGGTGACGGTCGTCGGCCTGGTTCAGGGCGCCGCCTTCACCAAGCCGCACGCCCTTCGCCGCATCCTGTCGAACTTCATCGACAATGCGTTGAAGTTTGCCGGGGCCGCCGAGATCAGCGTCGGGCGCAGCACTGAGAACGAAATCGTCATCACCGTACTGGATCGCGGTCCCGGCATTCCCAACGATATGCTCGAAGCCGCCATGCAGCCTTTCTTCCGGCTGGAGCAATCCCGCAACCGGGAGACCGGCGGCACCGGTCTCGGTCTTGCGATCGCCCAGCAACTAACGGCGAAGATCGGCGGATCGCTGACGCTCTACAATCGCGCCGGCGGCGGGTTGGCAGCGGAAGTCACCCTCCGGTGATGACTGCAGCCGGCGGAAGTTTTTCGACGGTTTTGTACGGGAAGATGTCGTGGACAGCGGATGCTACGTTTTGTGACATTTCGACCGATTCCTGAAACATGGCGGATATATCGGCCGGTCAAACCACACTCCGTCAACCCGGTCGCGAGTAGCGACCACTCGCGTAAAGCGACGCAAACAGGAGTGTTCCCATGACCAAGTTCGACAAGGTTCTCTATACCGGCAAGACCCGCACCACCGGTGGGCGCGACGGCGCGTCGCAGAGCGACGACGGTCAGCTCGATATCAAGCTCTCGCCGCCCGGCAGCGCGCGGCCCGGCACCAATCCCGAACAGCTTTTCGCAGCCGGTTGGTCGGCCTGCTTCATCGGCGCGATCGGCATTGCTGCGGGCAAGCTGAAGGTCAGGCTTCCGGCAGAGACCGCCGTGAATGCCGAGGTCGATCTCGGGGCGACCGAGGGCGACTATTTCCTGCAGGCCCGCCTCAAGGTCAGCCTGCCTGGTATCGAAGTGGACGTCGCGAAGGCATTGGTGGATGAGGCGCACCGGACTTGCCCCTATTCGAAGGCGACGCGCGGCAATATCCATGTCGAATTGACCATTGCCTGACGGATCGATTGCCCGCCAAAAGGCTATTGGCGGCGGCGGGCAGAGGAGCCGAAAGCAAACGGGACGAGGCCGATCGGGCCTCGCCGATTGGAGGATTTGATGAGATTGATGATCATCTGCATTCTGGGAGCGGTGGTCTTCGCCGCGCCCTGCATCTACGACATAAGCTCGCAGGAGCCATCGCCGCTCACGGGCCTGGTGACGGCGGCATCCGCGGTTTCCCTTTCAGGCCACCAGGGAGAAAGACTGTGAAACTCTATCAGAATGAAATTTCCTCGGCGACATCGAGAGTCCGGATCGCGCTCGCCCTGAAGGGACTGACGGCGGAAGCGCTGCCGGTGACCATCCTTGGCGAAGAGGCAGAGAGCCGGCAGGCCGGATATCGCAGCGTCAACCCGCAGGGGCTGGTGCCGGCCTTGCTGACGGATAACGGTGTCCTCATCACCCAATCGCTGGCGATCATCGAATATCTCGACGAGCTTCAGCCGCAACCGCCGCTGCTGCCCGACACGGCGGAGGGCAGGGCGCTGGCGCGGTCGATCGCGCTGGCGATCGCAGCCGAGATCCATGCGCTGTTGCCGCCGCGGATCGGCCTCCATCTCAAATCGGCGTTCCAGGCCGACGCCGATGCGATTGCCGCCTGGAGCCGTCATTGGGTCGGCGAGGGAATGGCCGCCGTGGAGAAGATGATCGCCGGCCGCAGACAGGGGACCTTCGCGGTCGGAGATCGGCCCGGAGTTGCCGATATTTTTCTCTTCCCGCAGGCAATCAGCGCCCGGCGGATGGGCTTCGACCTCGCCCAATGGCCGCATATCGCAGAGATTGTCGCAAGGCTTGAGGCGATACCGGCTTTCCAGGAGAATGCGCCGGCGCCGAGACGATGATGCGATTGGTGAAGAAGCGGTCACAAATAACAGCAGTTGCTTTCAGTTTGTTATCTTCGCTCGTTACTCTTCGTCATCCTCGGCCTTGTGCCGAGGATCTGCTACCTATTGACCGGCTGCAGATGCTCGGGACAATCCCGAGCATGACGAAAAGGGTGGTTGGCTGTTTCTCTTACGGTGTTGAAATCCGGCGAATGACATCGCTTCTCAGCGGTTGACCCTTGCCTGCAGATGGGCGGGATAACGATCGCCTTCCACCTTGATCGTGGCGAGCGCGCGTTCGATGCTGACAAGATCGTCCGCCGTCAGTTCGACCCCGGCGGCCTGGATGTTTTCCTGGAGGCGATGCAGCTTGGTGGTGCCGGGGATCGGCACGATCCAGGGTTTTTGCGCCAGGAGCCAGGCGAGAGCCACCTGGGCGGGGCTGGCCTTTTTGTGCGCGGCGATCTCGGCGAGAAGATCGACGAGCGCTTGGTTGGCTTTGCGCGCGTCTTGAGAAAAACGCGGCACGACGTTGCGGAAATCCTTGCTATCGAAGGTGGTCGTCTCGTTGATGGAGCCGGTGAGGAAACCCTTGCCCAGCGGGCTGAATGGAACGAAACCGATGCCGAGTTCTTCGAGCGTCGGCAGGATTTCCTGCTCGGGTTCGCGCCACCACAGCGAATATTCGCTCTGTAGCGCCGTTACCGGCTGGACGGCATGGGCACGGCGGATCGTCTGGGCGCCGGCTTCAGAGAGACCGAAATGCCGGACCTTGCCTTCTGAAATCAGCATCTTGACAGTGCCCGCGACATCCTCGATCGGGACATCGGGATCGACGCGATGCTGATAGAACAGATCGATGACGTCGGTCTTCAGGCGCTTCAGCGCCTGGTCGGCCACCGCGCGGATCTGCTCCGGACGGCTGTTCATGCCGCTCTGGCCGCCATTGGCATCGAAGTTGAAACCAAATTTCGTGGCGATCACGACCTCGCTCCGGAAGGGGGCGAGCGCCTCTCCCAGAAGCTCTTCGTTTTTATAGGGGCCATAGGCCTCGGCCGTGTCGAAGAAGGTCACGCCGCGTTCGACAGCCTGCCGGATCAGCGCGGTCGCCTGCTGGATATCTGTCGCTGGGCCATAACCATAACTCAATCCCATGCAGCCGAGACCGATGGCCGAGACTTGAAGTCCGCTGTTTCCGAGTTCGCGCTTCTGCATAGCCGTTTCCTTTCTTAATCTTGATATTGCGCGTCGGTGACCTGCTCCATCCAGTCGACCACCTTGCCGTCGAGCTGTTCCTGGATGGCGATATGGGTCATCGCGGTCGTCGGCGATGCGCCGTGCCAATGGCGTTCACCCGGTGAGAACCAGACGACGTCGCCGGCACGGATCTCTTCGATGAGGCCGCCTTCCCGCTGCACGCGGCCGCAGCCGGAGGTGACGATCAGCGTCTGGCCGAGCGGATGGGTGTGCCAGGCGGTGCGGGCGCCGGGTTCGAAAGTGACGCTGGCGCCGGCGGTGCGGGCGGGGCTGGTCACTGCAAACAGCGGGTCGACGCGCACGCTGCCGGTAAACCAGTCGGCCGGTCCCTTGGCCGAAGGCTGCGAACCGCTTCGTTTGATGTCCATCTCACGTTCCTTTCAACATCTGGAGTGGACAGGCCGGTGGGCCGGCCGGGCGTCCGCCTGGGATGCAAAGTATTTAACGCGTGGGCCGGATGGCGATTAGATGCTATAAACGGCATGGACCCATGAGAAAGTTTCATAAATGCCGCGCCCTGCCGTGAACGACCTGATCGCCTTCCTCGCCGTTGCGCGCGCCCAGAGCTTTACCAAGGCGGCGGGCAAGCTCGGTGTTTCGCAGTCGGCGCTCAGCCACACCATTCGCGGGCTTGAGGAGCGGCTTGGGCTGCGATTGCTAACACGGACGACGCGCAGCGTCTCGCCGACGGAGGCGGGCGAACGCCTGCTCGCCTCCATCGGTCCACGGCTCGATGAGATCGAGAGCGAGCTCGCTGCCTTGAGCGCGTTCCGCGAGAAGCCGGCAGGCACAATCCGCATCAATGCCGGCGAACATGCGGCCAATGCGGTTCTCTGGCCTGCCCTCGAAAAACTTCTGCCTGATTATCCCGATATCCATGTCGAGATCATTGTCGACTACGGACTGACCGACATCGTGGCGGAACGTTACGATGCGGGGGTGCGGCTGGGAGAACAAGTCGCGAAAGACATGATCGCGGTGCGCATCGGCCCCGATATGAGCATGGCCGTGGTCGGCGCTCCCGCCTATTTCGACAACAGGGCGACGCCGCTGACGCCGCAGGAGCTGACCGATCACAATTGCATCAATCTGCGCCTGCCGACCTATGGCGGCGTCTATGCCTGGGAGTTCGAGAAGGACGGGCACGCGCTCAGGGTTCGGGTCGAGGGACAGTTGGTCTTCAACAATATCGCGCTGCGGCTGAACGCAGTGCTGGCAGGGTTGGGGCTGGCATATCTGCCGGAGGATGCCGTGCAGGCGCATTTTGCCGATGGGCGGCTGGTGCGTGTGCTGGAGGACTGGTGCCCGCCGTTTCCCGGCTATCATCTCTATTATCCGAGCCGCCGGCATGCGTCGCCGGCATTTGCCGTTGTCGTCGATGCACTACGCTATCGCGGGTAGAGACCGATATTTTCAGGTCGCTGACAGCGAGCAGCTATCCGTGCCAGCCCCTCTTGCAACGCGCGACAAGCTCTCTGCCGGGAGCGAAAGCATGCTGCGCCGGCAATTTGACATTCCTTCACTCGCCACTAATTCACATTTGAAACTGAAGGAAACAATGAATGAATACTGCGGCACTTGCCACGAAAGCCCGGACCGGTGTGTCCGGTTTGGACACAATTCTGGCAGGCGGTCTTTCCATCGGCCACGTGTTTCTCCTTGAGGGAAATCCGGGAGCGGGCAAGACGACTATTGCGCTGCAGTTTCTGATCGAAGGGGCTCGGCTCGGCGAGCAGGGGCTCTACATCACCCTTTCGGAAACCGACAGCGAACTGCGGGCCGGTGCTGCGTCGCACGGCATGGTGATCGACGGCAAAATCGAGGTCGTCGAGCTCGTGCCTCCGGAAAGCCTGCTCGATGCCGACCAGCAGCAAAGCCTGCTTTATTCATCCGATCTTGAACTCGGCGAGTCGACACGAGAAATCTTCGCAGCTTTCGAGCGGGTCAGACCGAGCCGGGTGGTTCTCGACAGCCTGTCCGAAATAAGGCTGCTTGCGCAAAGCTCGCTGCGCTACCGCCGGCAGATCCTTGCGCTCAAACATTATTTCGCCCGACAGGGGGCGACCGTCCTTCTCCTTGACGACATGACCTCCGACACGCTCGACAAGACGGTGCATAGCGTTGTGCACGGGGTCATCCATCTCGATGAGCTGGCGCCGAATTACGGCGCTGAACGGCGACGCTTAAGGGTGACGAAATACCGCGGACAGGCTTTCCGCGGTGGCTATCACGATTTCACCATCCAGACCGGCGGTGTCGTCGTGTTTCCGCGCCTGGTCGCCGCCGAACACAGGACGAGTTATGTTCGCGATCAGCTTTCCAGCGGTATTGCCGGGCTGGACCTGCTTCTGGGCGGTGGGCTCGAACGAGGATCGAGCACGCTGATTCTCGGTCCTGCCGGCACCGGCAAGAGCACTTTCTCTTTTCAATTTGTGATGGCGGCCATAGCACGCCGCGAAAAGGTGGCTGTTTTCATTTTTGACGAGGAGTTGGGCTTGCTGTTCGCGCGCCTGAAACAGCTCGGCATGGATCTCGAGGCCCTGAGGGATGAGGGTCTGCTGCATATCGAGCAGCTCGATGCCGCGGAGTTGTCGCCCGGTGAATTCGCTCACCGCGTATGTGCTTCCGTTGACAGATCGGGAGCGAAAACCGTGGTCATCGACAGCATCAACGGCTATCAGGCCTCGATGCCGGATGAGAATTCGCTGATATTGCATATGCACGAATTGCTGCAATATCTGAACAGGCAAGGCGCAAACACCTTCCTCACCGTCGCCCAGCACGGACTGCTCGGCGACATGAAGGCACCCGTCGACGTGACCTATCTCGCCGACACCGTCATCCTGCTGCGCTACTTCGAGGCGGTGGGACGTGTGCGGCGGGCGGTCTCCGTCATCAAGAAGAGGACCGGCCACCACGAGGACACCATCCGGGAGTATCAGATCGATGCTGGCGGCCTGACATTCGGAGAGCCCATCGTCGGTTTCCAGGGAGTGCTTCGCGGCGTTCCGGAATTCGTCTCGACGTCCGCTCCGCTTTTGCCAACCGACAGCGAGGGCTGCGGCAATTCCTAATTTCCACAACCCGAAGGCCCTGATTTATGCACCGGCCGGACGCGACGCCGAGGTCGCAGCATCGTTGACCGCCGAGACTGGATTATCCTCGATAACGGTTGCCGATCTCAATCTTTTCGCGTCTTCACTCGATGACGAAATAGCGGTCGGTGTTCTGACGGAAGAGGCCGTCCGCGGAAGTGACCTGAAACCAATTGCTGCCTGGGTCGCCGCCCAGCCGAGCTGGTCTGATCTGCCGTTCATCGTCCTGACCCAACGCGGCGGGGGGCCTGAACGAAATCCCGCCGCCGCCAGGCTTTCCGAGGTTCTCGGCAATGTGACTTTTCTGGAGAGGCCGTTTCATGCCACGTCCTTCATCAGCGTTGCGCGGACCGCACTGAAAGGACGGCTGCGCCAGTATGAAGCGCGCGCTCGGCTCGAGGCTCTGGGCGAGGGAGAGCGGCGGTTGCAGACGGCGCTCGCCGCCGGCCGCCTTGGCGCGTGGGAGCTGGAACTGTCCACAATGGCTTTGTCGGCCTCGGCGACCTGCAAAGCGGTTTTCGGTCGAGGACCGGATGATGAGGTGACGCGCGATGATCTGATCGCCAGCATCCACCCCGATGATCGCGACCTTGTGCTGGCACGCCTGCGCGAGACGGTCGATACCGGACGCGACTATTCGATCGAGCACAGGACGATCTGGCCGGATGGATCACTGCATTGGACCGAGGTCCATGCCCAGCTTTATGCAGACAGATATGGATCAGCCAGGAAGCTTGTCGGGGTCTGCTCCGATACCACCATCCGCAAGACCATCGAGGAGAATCTGAGGCGGCTCAATGAAACCCTCGAAGTGCGTGTCCGGGAACGGACCCGGGAGGTCAATGCCGCTCACCAGACACTGCTCGAAGAGGTCGCCCAGCGTGAGAGAGCCGAGGAGCAGCTTCGCCAATCCCAGAAAATGGAAGCGATCGGCCAACTCACTGGCGGTGTTGCCCATGACTTCAACAATCTGCTGATGGTCGTTCTCGGAAATCTGGAACTGCTCGGCAAACACGTGGCCGGAGATGCCAAGGCAACGCGTCTGGTCGACGGGGCGCTTCAGGGCGCGCGACGCGGAGCGGCGCTGACCCAGCGTTTGCTGGCTTTTGCCAGACAGCAGGATCTGCAGGTCAAGCCCGTCGATCTGGCCGATCTTGTCTCCGGCATGAACGACTTGCTGCGGCGCTCGGTCGGATCCTCGATCAGCATCGAGACCAATCTCCCGGCGAGACTGCCGCCGGCGCTGATCGATGCGAACCAGCTCGAATTGGCGCTGCTCAACCTTGCGGTCAATGCCCGCGATGCGATGCCGGATGGGGGGACGCTGTCCATATCGCTGCGCGAAGAACAGGTTGTCGGCGCTGGCGGCGATCTGGGCGACGGAGCCTATCTTGTGTTGGCGGTGGCTGACAGCGGCACCGGCATGGACGCGGAGACGCTGAAGAAGGCCGTCGATCCGTTTTTCTCCACCAAGGAACTCGGGAAAGGCACGGGTCTCGGCTTGTCGATGATCCACGGGCTTGCCGTTCAGCTCAATGGCGCACTGTTTCTGACAAGCGAGCCTGGGGTCGGAACGACTGCGGAGTTGTGGCTACCGGCGACCGAACGGCGGCCGGAGCGGCCGGCCGAGATGGAGCTGCCCATCCCGCAATCTGCCTCCGGACTGAAGATCCTTCTGGTCGATGACGATGCCTTGATCGCCATGAGTTCGGTCGACATGCTCGAAGATCTCGGCCATGAGGTCGTCGAGACAAATTCCGGCGCGGATGCGCTGGAGCTGATCAGGAGCGGTCAGCATTTCGATCTGATGATCACCGACTATTCGATGCCGGGTATGACCGGCGCACAGCTCACCCAGGCTGTGCGGGATATTCACCCGACGCTGCCGATCGTGCTGGCGACAGGGTATGCCGATCTTCCCGCCGGCACCGACATCGATATTCCGAGATTGGGTAAACCCTATAATCAAGCCCAGCTTGCCAAGGAAATCGCCAAGGCGCTGGCCCGCGAGACGGCTCCGGTTATCGGCTCCATCAGCGCGCGTGGTTCAGGGGCGCTGTTCAAGGCCGACGATTGCTGCGATGAAATCGGCGATGGCGCCTGTGTCGTCTAGATCGAAAACCGGCAGCGCCGAATCCGTGACGGCATGATCGGCGGCGATGGCACAGATATGGGCATCGCTCGGTGCCAGCGGTTGGCGATTGGCTGCCTCCAGGCGGCGGGCCTCGATCTTCGGGATCGGTTCGCGCTTATAGCCTTCGATCAGAACGAGATCGCAGGGGGCGAGCCGGGCGAGGATCTCCTCGAACTCAGGTTCGGGTGCTCCGCGCAGCTCGTGCATGATGGCGTAGCGGGTGCCGGAGACGATGGTGACCTCATGGGCGCCGGCCTGGCGGTGGCGGTAGCTGTCAGCCCCGACCTTGTCGATATCGAAATCATGATGAGCGTGCTTGATCGTCGAGATCCTGTAGCCGCGGCGGGTGAATTCGGTGACCAGCCGGACGGCGAGCCCGGTCTTGCCGGAATTCTTCCAGCCAGCAATGCCGAAGATCTTCGGTGCGGTCATGCGCGCAGGGCCTCCAGCCAGCGTTCCGCCTCGACGAGATCATCCGGCGTGTTGATGTTGAAGAAGGGATCGAGCAGGCTGGCGCGGGTCGGATGCAGCGGAAACGTCACTTCCGTAACGTCATGCCGCAACAGGAAGTCGCGCACGCGGCGCTTGTCGTCGGTGGCGATCCAGGCTTCGAGATCGGCGGCCAACGTCACCGGCCAGAGCCCGAAGACAGGATGGCTGCGGCCCTCGGAGGCGGCGATGGCAATCTGCGACGGGCGTTCGACCGCTGCCGCCAGCCGGGCGACGAGATCGGCTGGGAAGAACGGGCAATCGACCGAGACGGTGACGACATGGCTGATCGAGGGCAGGCCGGCGGCATAGACCATCGCTGCATGGATGCCGGCCATCGGCCCGGCCTTGCCGGGAAAACGGTCAGGGACGACGATTACGTCCTCGGCGGCGGCATCGGCATTGACGGCAACCGGGGAGACCTGCTGCGAGAGGCGGGTCAGCACATGGCGCAGCATGCTCTCGTCCCCGAGCATCACGCCCGCCTTGTCACGGCCCATGCGCTGCGAGCGGCCGCCGGCCAGCACGACGCCTGCTATATCGGACTTTTCCAGCGAGAATTCAGCCATCATCCTGCCCCAGAACCTTCGTCACACCGGTGCGCGCGGCGCAGATTCCTGCGCGATCGGCGATACGCGGCGCTTGGCCTCACGATAGAACGTATAGAGGCCGGAGGCGATGACGATCGCAGCCCCCACCAGCATCCAGCTGTCTGGCACTTCGGCGAAGAAGAAGAAGCCGAGCAGCGATGAGAAGATCAGGCTTGTATAGCGGAACGGCGCGACGAAGGAAATTTCGCCGGTGCGCATCGCGAGGATGACCGACTGGTAGCCGACGAGCACCAGCACCGAGGCGAGCAGGAGGTGCCCGAGCGAGGTGGCGCTGACCGGCTGCCAGCCGCCGAGCACGGGAATGAGCAGTGCGCCGAAGAAGGAAACAGAGATGGCGGTGATGACGGTGATCATCAGCGCGGGAATCTCCGGGTCGATCGACCGTGTCGCGAGATCACGGCTGGCCGTCGACAGCACCGAGCCGACGCAGAGGAGGGCGGCGGCGGTGAAGCCTTCGGGGCCGGGGCGGATAATGATCATCACGCCGACAAGACCGACGAGGATTGCCGACCAGCGCCGCCAGCCGACAGGCTCGCCAAAGAAGAGCGCAGCGCCGAAGGTGACAACCAGCGGCAGTGACTGCAGGATCGCCGAGGCATTGGCGATCGGCATCATGCCGAGCGCGGTAATATAGGTGACGGCGGCGATCATCTCGCAGATGATCCTGAGGATGATGATCGGCTTAAGCACGGTGCGCCAGGAGCGCAGAGCGCCCATTTTCCAGGCGATCAGATAGACCAGCAGGCTGGTGAAAAGGCCGCGCAGGAACATGATCTCACCGGCGTTCATATAGGCGATCACCGATTTGGAGAGAGCGTCGCTTGCGGAAAAGCCGGCCATCGCCATGCTCATATAGATGGCGCCCTCAGTATTGCGTGACCGCGGCATGAAGAGATTCCCGTTACCTGTGCGCCCCTTCTTAGTCGGGAAGATAGATGATGGGAATCGGATGAATGTCACACCCGGGATAAATCGATGATGCGGTGCACAATGGCGTAGACGTCAAGGCCGGGGTGTGAGCGGGATACGTGGCAGATCCTGTTTCATCGAGGAAAATCAATCCTTCCGGCGCGGCGATCAGCGCTTCAAACATGCTCCAAAGGGGCCGTCGCTCCGACTGAAATCATCGGCCTCAAGCCGTTTTCTTTTCCCGCGCGGGAAACGGGTGGCTGCATCGGCTGATCTTTGAGATCTCAGGTGTCTCGACAACTGAGGAGAAACGGACATGACACTTTTGAACGACAAGGTCGCGATCATCACCGGCGCCAGTTCCGGCATCGGCCGCGCGGCGGCGAAACTTTTTGCGCGGGAGGGTGCCAAGCTCGTGGTCACCGGACGGCGACAGGACGCACTCGGCGCCGTGGTCGCCGAGATCGAGGCGGAGGGCGGGCATGCTGTCGCCATATCGGGTGATGTCAAGGACGAGGCGTTGCAGGAAAGGCTCGTCGAGACGGCAATCTCACGCTTCGGCGGGCTCGACATCGGCTTCAACAATGCCGGTATTCTCGGCGAGATGGGACCGGTCGCCGGGCTGTCGTCGGAGGGCTGGCGCGAGACGATCGAGACCAATCTCACCGCCGCCTTCCTCGGCGCCAAATACCAGTCCGCGGCGATGGGTGAGCGTGGTGGATCGCTGATCTTCACTTCGACTTTCGTCGGCCATACCGTCGGCATGCCTGGGATGGCCGCCTATGCGGCGAGCAAAGCGGGGCTGATCGGCTTCGTGCAGGTGCTTGCCGCCGAACTCGGGCGACAAAAGATCCGCGTCAACGCCCTGCTTCCAGGCGGCACCGACACGCCTGCCAGCATCACCAACGCGCCGGATGCCACTCCCGACCTGCTCGCCTTCGTGGAGGGACTGCACGCGCTGAAACGCATGGCGCAACCGGAAGAGATCGCCAATGCGGCGCTGTTCCTGGCGTCTGATATGTCGAGCTTCGTGACGGGGACGGCGATGCTGGCCGATGGTGGGGTTTCGATTAGTCGGACGTAAGTGAGGTGAGGGGCGTACGGTGTATGTCGGAGGTCGAGCCACCCGCCCTCGTCCTTCGAGGCTTCGGCCGATGGCCTACGCGCCTCAGGATGAGGGCTGATCGTGGTGCTCAGTCGCTGCCCTTCGCCTTCGCGGCTTTGCCGCTCACCCCCCTCATCTGCCCGCCGGCATCTTCTCCCCGCTGGGGAGAAGGGACTCGTGGGGGCGTCCCGCCCTTCCTGAAGGCATCGTTTATGGAAACGGGAGAAGCGGCTTGCTCCCCCTTCTCCCCAGCGGGGAGAAGATGCCCGCCAGGGCAGATGAGGGGGGTGAGGAGCGTCAGCGACGAACGCTTGAGCGGCAAGCGAAAGGCATATGGCAGGTAAAGCCAGAATCTCACCTACGACATGATCAACCCGCCATCGACATTGATCGTCTGGCCGGTGATGTAAGCGGCGTCGTCGCTGGCGAGGAAGGTGACCAGGCCGGCGACGTCTTCGCCGGAGCCGGCTCGTTTCATCGGGATGCCTTCGACCCATTCCTTCATTAACTCGCCGGGGGCGTAGTTGCCGAGCAGTTTGCCCCAGGCCTGGTCGTTATAGGCCCACATGTCGGTCTCGATGATGCCGGGGCAGAAGGCGTTGACGGTGATCTTTTCGGTGGCGACTTCCTTGGCGAGGCTCTGGGTGATGCCGACGACGCCCATTTTCGAGGCGGCATAATGCGGGGTGTAGATGAAGCCGTCGCGGGCCTGGCCGGAGGCGGTGTTGATGATGCGGCCGCCGCGCTTGTGCTTGCGCATTCTGGAAAGCGCCTCCTGGGCGCAGAGAAAAACGCCCTTGGTGTTGACGGCCATGACCTTGTCCCACTCGTTTTCGGT
The DNA here is from genome assembly GCF_019685115.1 of Rhizobium sp. NZLR11. Taxonomy (NCBI): domain Bacteria; kingdom Pseudomonadati; phylum Pseudomonadota; class Alphaproteobacteria; order Hyphomicrobiales; family Rhizobiaceae; genus Rhizobium; species Rhizobium sp. NZLR11. The sequence goes on from NZ_JABDWD010000015.1 coordinate 108,428, forward strand.
GAGGTCCTCGACGCGGGCGATGGTGATGACACCGGCATTCTGGATCGAAACGTCGACAGAGCCGAATTCCTTCTCGGCAGCATCGTAGAGGGCGATGACGCTCGCCTTGTCTGTGACGTCACCGATGAAGGAGATCGCCTTGCCGCCTTCGGCCCGGATTTGCTCGGCAACGCCGTGGACCAGTTCCTCATTGGCGGAGACGACGAGATTGGCGCCTTCGCGGGCAAAGCGCCTGGCGATGGCCGCGCCAATGCCGCGGCTGCCCCCGGTAATGACGACAGTCTTTTGCTCAAAGCGTTTCATGTTCTTTCCTTCCCGGTACCGTGGATACATAGCGATCTGGGGCGCACGACCCAGCCCGCGACAATTTTTGGAGTTCAAGTGGCTGTCGAGATAATCTCGGCGAATTCCGAAGCCTTCAGCGACCCGTGGAGACCCGAACCCTCCGTCCGTTCCACGGCCGTTTCGATCAGCGTGAAGGGCGGGCAGACGACGATATCGCACGCCGCCTTACCCGTTATTCCCTTCAGCGCCTCGATCTCTGCCAGGGAGGACGCGAGATCGTTTTCCCAGTTGCTGGCAATGCGCTTTTCGTATCACCAGCAGCAGAAACCGCCGTCGACGAGAAGATCGACGCCGGTCACGAAGCTTGCTGCATTCGACAGCAAGAACACCGCCGGGCCGACCATCTCGTCCACTGCTGCCATTCGCTGCATTGGCGTTTGCTCTTCGAAGAGCCTGGTCTGATGAACCATCTCCGGACGGGTGTTCATCGGCGTTGCCGTGTATCCGGGGGAGATGGTGTTGACGCGAATGCCGCGGTCGACCCATTCCATCGCCATAGACTTCGACATATGGATCACGCCCGCCTTGGAGGCGTTATAGTGCGCTTGGCTCAGCCCCCGGTTTACGATCACACCCGACATGGAAGCGATGTTGACGATGGAGCCGCGTCCATTCTTCAGCATGGCGCGCGCCTCGGCCTGGCAGGAAAGAAAGACGCCTTTCAGGTTGATATCCATCAACGTCTGATATTGGTCCTCCTCCATCTCCTCCGCTGCGTTGGCGTTAGCGATGCCTGCAGCGTTGACTGCAAGTGTCAATGCGCCGAGATCTGTTTCGGTACGTGCTATCGCCTCTCCAAGGGAAGACTTGCTCGTGACATCCGCTGCGATCTGGATCGAACGGCGGCCGGCGGCGTGAATATGTTCGGCCGTCCTGGCCAACCCGTCGTCGGTTCGACGGTCGAGCAGCGCCACGTCGGCGCCGCACTGTGCAAGGCCGATGGCAATGCGCTGCCCGATGCCGCTCCCAGCTCCGGTAACGATGGCAACCTGGCCGCTGAGATCGAAAAGCTTCGGGGCGTTCAGAGTGATGTCGGACACCGCTCTTCCTTTCTCTGTCTGTTCAGATGGTGGCTAGCTCCATGACCGAAACGTCATTCGCCTCGTCACGGTTGAGAATGCCTGCCTGTTTGCCTTGGGCAAGCACGAGAATGCGATTGGAAACTCCGAGAACTTCCTCGAGGTCCGAGCTTACGACGATGACCGCCACGCCCCGATTGGCAAGATTGACGATGATGTCGTAGATGCCCGCTCGGGCCCCGACGTCGATGCCTCTCGTCGGTTCGTCGAGTACGACGACCTTAGGATCGCGCATCAGCCATTTCGCGATGACGACCTTCTGCTGGTTGCCGCCGGACAGGTCCGAGGCATATTGCTCCGCACGGCCCTTTACGCCGAACTTGGCAACCGCCTTCTCCGCAAACGAGCGCTTGACGCGCGGGGTAATCCAACGCCCGCCCAGCTTGTCAAGATTGGCGTAGATAATGTTCTCACCGATCCGGTGCCCGACAACCAGGCCTTGCTCCTTGCGGTCTTCCGGGACCATCACGATGCCCTTGGCGATCGCGTCCGCCGGATCGCGCAGCCTGAGTTCTTCGCCTTCCAGCTTGATCGAACCTGCACTGATCGGGTCCGCGCCTGAAATCGCGCGGACAAGTTCCGTGCGGCCCGCACCGACCAGTCCGGCGATTCCGAGAATTTCCCCGGCGCGCACATCGAAGGTAACGTCGCGGAATGAGTTGTCCGGCGAGCTCAGCCCCGACACCTGGAGTACGGGATGGTCTGTCGGCACCGGCAGCGTTGGGAACAAGCGGTCAAGCGGGCGTCCGACCATGCTCTCGACGATCGTTCGCACCGGTGTCGCGCTGTCGGAGAATTCCTGCACGCGCTCGCCATCGCGAAGAACGACGACCCGGTCGGTTATTCGCTTGATCTCTTCCATGCGGTGGGAAATGTAGACGATGCCGACACCCTCTGACCGAAGCTTTCTAACCTGTTCGAAAAGAGCTTCCGTCTCCGCGCCGCCAAGGGCCGCGGTCGGTTCGTCCAGGATCAGGAGCTTTGCATTGAGAGCCAACGCCTTGGCGATCTCGATGAGCTGTTGATTTGCGGTGGAAAGGCCGGCGACCTTCCGGGTGGCGGGTATGTGAAGGTTCAGGCGAGCGAGCTGTTCCTGAGCGCGGCGAACCATTTGGGCACGGTCGACGACGCCGTTCTTCATCGGCCAGCGCCCGATGAAGACGTTTTCCGCGATCGATAGCTGCGGCAGCAGCTGCAGCTCCTGATGGATGAGGACAAGGCCCTTGTCGATCGCCTCCCTCGGGGAGGCTGGGGCATAAGACTGCCCCAGCCAGGTCATTGATCCTTCGGACGGCGTGCGTGACCCGGCGATAATGCCGGATAGCGTCGACTTGCCGGCTCCGTTTTCACCGAGAAGTGCTACCACTTCGCCCGGATAAACGTCCAAGCTGACATTCTTCAGAACCTGGAGCGGCCCATACCACTTGGATATGCCCCTCAGGGAAAGAACTGGATCAGTCACGGCACACCTCCTCAAGACCTCGACTTCATTACGGATGGTTGGCGATGAAGCCTGCGACGTTTTCCTTGGTTGTCAGGGTGGCATCCAAAAGTTGGACCGGCGGCACCTTCTCTCCAGCAACAAGCTTGGCGGCGTTTTCAACCGCGTCGCGGCCCATCTTCTGCGTCTGCTGGGTCGCAGTTACGTTGAAGACGCCCTTGCTGAGCGCTTCGAGAGCTGCGGTGTCACCATCGAAGCCGCCAACCACGATCTTCTGGGAAGGATTGGCGACCTTGATCGCCTGTGCGGCGCCAAGGGCGAGGCCGTCGGCTTGGGCGAACACGATGGAAACGTCCGGATTTGCCTGCAGCATATTCTGCATGATCTGGAATCCTTCGTCCTGGCTCCAGATGTTCGAGAACTGCTCGGCGACAACCTTGACGTCCGGATATGACTTGAGAGATTCAGCGCAGCCCTTCGAACGATCGACTTCCGGCGTCGTGCCCTTCTGGCCGTGGATGATGACCATCTTCCCCTTGCCGCCGGCTTCCTTCAGGATGTAGTCGCACACCGCCTTGGCAGACGCGACGGAATCCGTTGCAAGGAAGGTATCGCCGGGTGCTCCCTCGGCGTTGCGGTCAACGTTCACGACCGGAATACCAGCGCTCTTTGCGAGTTTGACCGGAACGGTCGCAGCGGCCGCACCTGCCGGAATGTAGATCAGCGCGTCGATTTTCTGGGTCAGGAGGTCCTGGATCTGATTGACCTGTGTCGGCCCATCGCCCTTTGCGTCGACCGTGATGACTTCGATGCCGCGCTTCTTGGCTTCGGCTTCGACCGATTGCTTGATCTGGTTGAAGAAGTTTGCCTGAAGGTTGGCAACGGCCAAGCCGAGCTTCTTCAGTTCCGCTGCGTGTACGGGGCTGAGCGTGAGGCCGAGCAGTGCAGCAGACGCGAGCATGGTGCGCGCAATTTTCATTGTATTTCCTCCGTTGTTTGATGGAACCCTCGGGTATGTCCTCCCCCTCGGGGTATTGATCCGCCCCAAACCCTTGGCGCGGAATGTCCGGCCCGCCGACGCGGCGGACCCCGTTTCGTCAGGCGCGACGCCGACGAATAGTCTCCGCGCCGACCGCGAGTACGATGACGATGCCGATGATCACCTGCTGCAGGAACGGCGAGACGTTGAGAAGATTGAGGCCGTTGCGAAGGACGCCGATGATAAGAACACCGATCAATGTTCCCCCGATACCGCCCGCGCCGCCGGAGAGCGAAGTCCCGCCGATGACGACCGCAGCGATGGTGTCCAACTCATAGCCCAGACCACTGGACGGCTGGACTGAATCCAGCCTGGCGGCGAGTACGATGCCTGCGAGGCCCGCAAGGACTGAACTTACGACGTAGACGCCAATCGTGACGAGCGGGACGTTGATGCCCGCAAGGCGCGCGACTTCCGGATTTCCTCCTACCGCGTAGAGCATGCGACCTTCGGAGCGGAAGTGCAGGAAAAGCCACGCCGCAAGAACCACCGCAAGCATGAGAAACACGGTGGCGGTCAGCACGCCGAAATGGCGGTCGATTGCCAGCATCATGAACCAGTCGGGGAATCCGACGATCTGCTGGCCGTCCGTGATCATATTGGCGACGCCGCGAGCCGCGGACATCATCGCAAGAGTGGCAATAAAGGCCGGAACCCTGAACTGCGTCACGAGAAGTCCGACGATCAGCCCCGAAACCCCCGATGCGACCAGAGCAAAAGCGATCGCAACCGGCAGCGGCAGGCCGGCGACATTTGCAGTCCAGCCCATGACCATCATCGCAAGAGCGAGGGCCGAGCCGACGGAGAGGTCGATGCCGCCGATCAGAATGACAAAGGTCATTCCGACGGCCATGATGCCGAGGACCGTGATCTGATCGAGAATGTTGAGGCCGTTTCGAACCGAAAGAAACGTGTCGGTGCTGACGCTCAGAAAGACGCAAAGCGCGAGCAGCCCGACGAGCGGGCCGGTGGCTCCCTTGAGCTTGCTCAACCAGGCGCCGGACGAAAGCCCGTTTTCATTGATATCGAGCGCCACCATTGTTCCTCCCTATGCCCAGGCCGACAGCTAGTTCGTCTTTAGAATAAATATTCACTGATGCTGGAAAATTCATTAACAAGTTGCTTTCTGGCTGTCAACAGGATTTCTGGACTTCCATTCGCCGGTGTGCCGCTTAAAGGGCTTGACTAATCGGCTTCTTGTGCAAAAATATTGATGAATGAATATTTATGCATGAGAGGAACCCATGAATACGACAGAACTCGAGCGGGTCGCTCGCGAGATCCGATTGCGCGATCTCCAGGCGGTCTTCGAAGCGGGCGCCGGCCATATCGGTGGGGAAATGTCGGTCATCGACATTTTGACGGCCCTCTATTTTCGTGTGCTGAATGTATGGCCCGATCAGCCGAAGCACCCCGACCGCGACAGGTTCGTTCTTTCGAAGGGACATACGGCATGCGCTCTGTATGTGACGCTCGCAAAACGCGGCTTCATCCGGGAGGAGGAGATTTCGACCTTTTTGAAGCCGCATTCGAGGCTGAACGGGCATCCAAACTGCAACAAGGTTCCTGGCGTCGAAACCAATACCGGGCCGCTCGGCCACGGTCTTCCCGTCGCAGTCGGAATGGCGAAAGCCGCCAAGCTCTCGGGCGCTAGATATCACACCTATGTCGTCACCGGCGACGGTGAGATGCAGGAGGGCTCCAACTGGGAAGCGATCATGGCGGCCGCGCAGTTCAAGCTCGATAACTTGACGCTGGTCATCGACCACAACAGGTTCCAGCAGGGCGCCGCGCTTTCGGAAACCAACGATCTCGCCCCGCTTCGTCCGAAGCTTGAAGCTTTCGATTGGGAGGTCACCGAGATCAACGGGAACACGATGTGCGAAGTCGTTTCGGCCCTCGAACACCGGGGATCGAGACCGCATTGCATCGTTGCTCACACCAACAAGGGGCATGGAATCTCGTTCATGCAAGACCGAGTCGACTGGCACCACAAGGTACCGAGCAAGGAACAATACGACATCGCAGTGGCAGAATTGTCGGAGGCACTGGCATGAACGCGCCCATAAACGCAGCCAAGCTCTACGATTGCCGCGACGCATTCGCCTCCACGCTTGAACGGCTGGCAGCCGAAAACGAAACGATCGTTGCTGTCTGCAACGACTCCGTCGGTTCCTCCAAGCTCGGCGGCTTCAAGGCTAGGTTTGGAGAGCGCCTCGTCAATGTCGGTATCGCCGAGCAGAACATGGTGGGTGTTGCAGCAGGCCTCGCCAATGGCGGGCGCCTTCCGTTCGTGTGCGCCGCCGCGCCGTTTCTAACGGGACGGTCGCTGGAGCAGATCAAGGCGGATATTTCGTATTCGAATGCCAACGTCAAGCTGGTCGGCATTTCTTCCGGGATGGCATATGGCGAACTCGGTCCGACCCATCACTCGATCGAAGACTTCGCCTGGACGCGGGTTCTGCCCAATCTTCCGGTCATTGCGCCTTGTGACCGCATCGAAACAGCTGCTGCGGTCGAGTGGGCCGCGGCCTATAACGGGCCCTGTTTCCTGCGTCTGTCTCGCGTCGGTGTGCCGGATCTACTTCCGGAGGGTCACAAGTTCGAACTTGGCAAGGCAAACCTGCTTCGCCAGGGTTCCGACGTCACCCTTATCGCCAACGGCACTTTGACCCATCGAATTTTGAAGGCCGCTGAGATCCTCGCAGAACGCGGCATAAATGCCAGAGTGCTCAACCTAGCAACGGTTCGTCCGATCGACGAGGACGCCATCATCGCTGCGGCTAGGGAAACCGGAGCGATCGTCACGGCCGAAGAGCATTCGATCTTCGGCGGGCTCGGCTCCGCGGTCGCCGAAGTGGTGGTCGACAATGCTCCAGTGCCGATGAAACGTCTTGGCGTTCCCGGCGTCTACGCTCCAACCGGTTCGGCAGAGTTCCTGCTCGACGAATTCGGGATGGCGCCGTCGGCAATCGCCGACGCCGCACAGTCGCTGATCAGGCGCAAGTAATTAGGATCGCGTGGACCGGCCGGGGCGCATTTTCACCCCGGCTGCCGTCTGATCCGGGGAGGAAAGAATGCGGGCAATTCTGGCAATCGACCAGGGCACGACCAATTCAAAGGCCGTTCTCGTTTCCGAAAAGGGAGACATTGTCGGCAGGGGTTCGGCGCCGGTCGGCATCACCTATCCGAAACCAGGCTGGGTCGAACAGGACCCACGCCGGCTCTACGCATCCGTTTGCGAGGCGATCGACGCCTGCCTGAAGGCCACCCCCGACGTGGCTATCGCGGCCGTGGCGATTTCCAACCAGCGCGAGTCTGTCACTGCCTGGGACGCCGAAACGGGAGAGGCGCTTGGACCGGTGGTCAGCTGGCAGTGCCGTCGAACGGCACAGGATTGCGAACGTCTGATTGCCGAAGGCCGCCTTGACCGTGTGCAGACGCTGACAGGCCTGCCACTCGATCCGATGTTTCCGGGTTCGAAATTCCGATGGCTGCTCGACCGTATGCCAGCCGGGCGGTCGGTCCGGCTGGGAACAGTCGACAGCTGGCTGGTCCACTGCCTGACGGGCGGGCGCCGGCATGTCTGCGATGCTTCCAATGCCGCCAGGAGCCAGTTGTTCGATCTGAAGGAGCAGAGATGGAGCGAGGAACTCGGCGAGATTTTCGGCGTCGATATCGCGCTGCTGCCCGAGGTGCTCGACAGCTCTGCCGACTTCGGCAGGACGCAAGGCTTGCCAGGCGTGCCGGATGGAACGCCGATCATGGCCGCGATCGGAGACAGCCATGCGGCGCTGTTCGGTCATGGCGCCTTCAAGCCGGGTGATGGCAAGGTAACCTTTGGAACCGGCTCTTCCATCATGACGACGCTTGCGCGATTTATTCCGCCACGCAACGGCGTCACAACGACCGTCGCCTGGCGTCTCGGGGGAAAGCCGACTTTCGCTTTCGAAGGCAATATTCTCGTTTGCGCCGCCAGCCTGCCTTGGATGGCTGATATTCTCGGCCTTTCCGATGTGGCAGCCCTTGTCGAACTTGCGGCGAGCGCCGAACCCGGCGGACCGGGTTTCGTGCCCGCATTCGTGGGACTGGGCGCACCCTATTGGAACTCCGACGCCCGTGCCCTGTTTTCCCAGATCAATTTCAATACGACCCGTGCGCAAATGGCGCGGTCGGTCACCGATTCGATCGCCTTCCAGGTGCACGACGTGATCGCCGCCATGCGAGCACAAAGCGGCGGCGAACTCGGAGCGCTCTATGTCGATGGCGGCCCGAGCCAGAACCGTTTCCTGATGCAGTGTGTCTCCAACCTCATCGAACATCCCGTGATCCAATGCGAAGCACCCGAGGCGTCGGCTTTGGGGGCCGCCTATCTCGCAGGTCTCTCACTTGGTTTGTGGAGCGATCTTAATGTTATCGCAGAGCTGCCTCGGAGCTCGCAGATCATTGACCCGGAACCGGTGGATCGCGCGGTGCTTCTGGATACATGGAATGATGCACTTGCCCGCTCGACGTCACGCGATACAACCGCTAATGATGAATAAAAATTCACACTGGGATTAGCGATGACTCGCCTCAACGAACTCCGCCTCATATCAAGGGTCGCCCAGATGTACCACTTGGAGGGACGGCGACAGGCGGAGATCGCACAGCACCTTCGCCTGTCGCAGGCGACGGTGTCGCGCATGCTCAAGCGTGCCGAGGCTGAAGATATCGTGCGAACCAGCGTCACTCCCCCCGTCGGCACCTACAGCGAGCTTGAGCGCGCGCTTCGCGAGAAATATGATCTGCCGGAGGCGATCGTCGTGGAGTGCACGGAAGACCGGGACGGCGCCATCATGGCCCGTATCGGAGAGGCGGCGGCCCACCTCCTGGAGGTGACGCTTGCGCCGGGGGAGATCATCGGCGTTTCGAGTTGGAGCCAGACCATCTTCAAGATGGTGGAGAACATTCATCCGCAGAAGAGCGCTCAGGCGAAGTTCGTCGTCCAAACCCTTGGCGGCATGGGCGATCCTTCCGTACAGACGCATGCGACGCAGCTTACCACGCGGCTTGCCCGGCTGACCGGCGCTGAGCCGAAACTGCTTGCCGTGCAGGGCGTTACGACGTCCAAAGAGGCAAAACTTCTTATGCAGGCCGATCCGTACGTCCGGGAGACGATGGACCTGTTCGGCAGCATCACGCTGGCGATCGTCGGAATCGGAGCCGTCGAACCGTCCGAACTTCTCGCGCGGTCCGGCAACATCTTTTCATCGCGCGAACTGTCTGATCTCGCGGAAGCGGGAGCCGTCGGCGACATCTCGCTTCGCTTCTTCGACAAGAATGGCAAGCCGGTCAAGACGCCGCTGGACGACCGGGTCATTGGACTTCCGCTCGAGGAGCTTGAACGCGTGGACCGGGTGATTGCACTCGCCGGCGGGTCCAAAAAGACGGACGCTATCGCAGGCGCACTCCGCGTGGGGGTGATCGACATGCTTGTCACGGACAAGTTTACCGCGCAGCGATTGATCGACTGAGGCCGGCCGATTTTGGCTAAGCTCAATGAGCCTTCCCATCAACGATCACATGGTCGTGGTCCAGCGAGCATTTTTCCACCCGGGCCTCGACCTTATAAATCTCCCGCAGCATCTCGGCGGTGACGACGTCGCTTGGGGTGCCGCAGGCACGCATGCGGCCATTGGCGATGACGAGGACTTTGTCGGCGAAGCGGAGCGCCTGGTTGAGGTCGTGGATGGCGACCAGGACGATCATGCCTTTAGCACGGGCCCGGCGGCGCATGAAGTCGAGGACCTCGACCTGGCGGTGGAGGTCGAGCGCGCTTGTGGGCTCGTCCATCAGCATGATTTCGGGCTCACGCACTAGCGCCTGGGCGATCGAGACGAGCTGGCGCTGGCCGCCGGAGAGCGCGCCGAGATCGCGGAAGGCCAGGGCGCTGATATCGAGGGCTGCCATGATCTCGTCGATGAAGCGCAGGTCGCCGTCGCCGACGGCCCAGGACTCGCCCTGCTTGCGGGCGAGCAGAATGGATTCGTAGACGGTCAGCACGGCATTGGCCGAGGTATCCTGCGGCATGTAGCTGATGGCATTTTTCGTCTTCGAGCCTTCGACGACGACGTGACCCGGCCCCTTGAGCAGGCCGGTGATGCGCTTGAAGAGGGTGGATTTGCCGGCGGCGTTCGGGCCGATCACCGCAATCAACTCGCCCGATTTCATCACCGGCGTCGTGACGTCTTCGACGAAGAGGTTGCGGCCGTGATAGGCGCCGACCGACTGCAATTGAAGCGCTACCACGACCGGCTCCTGTTCGAGAGGATGAGCGAGAAGAAGAAGGGCACGCCGACCAGCGCGGTGATGATGCCGATCGGGAAGACGACGCCGGGGATGATCGACTTCGAGACGATCGAGGTCAGCGACAGGAGCAGCGCGCCGGAGAGGATCGAGCCCGGCAGGAAGAAGCGCTGATCCTCGCCGAGAATCATACGGGCGATATGCGGCCCGACGAGGCCGACGAAACCGATGGTGCCAACAAAGCTGACGGGTACGGCGGCAAGCAGCGAGACAACCAGCATGGTTTCCAGCCGGATGCGGCGGACATTGACGCCGAAGCTTGCGGCCTTGTCCTCGCCGAGGCGGATCGCCGTCAGCGCCCAGGCGTTGCGGGCAAAGAGCGGCAGGGCCAGCAGCAGCACGGCAAGTGTCACCCAGATTTTCGGCCAGGTGGCCTTGGTGAGGCTGCCCATCGTCCAAAAGACGACTGCAGACAGCGCCTGTTCGGAGGCGAGATATTGCAGGAAGGCGAGAGCCGCGTTGAAGGTGAAGACCAGGGCGATGCCGAGCAGCACCACCGTCTGCACCGAGACGCCGCGGGCCTGCGAGACGAAATGGATAAAGAGCGTGGCGATCAGCGCCAAGATGAAGGCATTGACGGGCACCAGCAGGCCGGCTGCCACAGGCAGAAGCGGAACGCTGGTGACGATTGCAAGCGCGGCGCCAAAGCTTGCCGCTGCCGAGATGCCGAGTGTGAAGGGGCTGGCGAGCGGATTGGCGAGGATCGTCTGCATCTGCGCGCCGGCGACCGAAAGCGAGGCGCCGACGACGATGGCCATGACGGCGACCGGCATGCGGATATTCCAGACGACGGCCCGCACCTGATCGGAAACGGAAGACGGGTCGAGGAGGGCGGCGACGACCTCACCCAGGCTGTAGCGGGCCGGGCCCCAGGCGAGATCGACGGCAAAGGACAGGCAGAGCGCCGCCGTCATGGCGGCCAGGATCAAAAGCTTGCGCCGGGCAAGGGCGCGGTAGCGCTCTCTCCCGGCTTCGGCTTCGATCGATATGGCGGCGACCTCGGCCATCGCGGGTTACTCAGCCGCCTTGGCGTCGACCCAGTAACCCGGCTGATAGGCGACCGGCAGGAATTTTTCGTGGAATTCCTTGAAGGTGGCATCCGGATCGAGATCGGCAAAGAGATTCGGGTGGAACCACTTCGCCAGCTGCTGGACGGCGACGAACTGGTAGGGGCTGGTATAAAATTGGTGCCAGATCGCATGGACATTGCCGCCGGCAACCGCCCTGGAGCCGGTGAAGGCCGGGTTTTCCATCAGCGTGTTCAGCGCCTTGCGACTGTCGCCGAAGGTGGAAGCGGCGTTCGGGCCGACATTAACAAAGTCCTTGGCATTCTTGGTCTGGCTCCAGTTGGAGCCGGTGACGACGACGACATCGGGATTGGAGGCGACGACCTGCTCGGCATTGATCGAGCCGGTATAACCCGGCAGGAAATCGGAGCCGAGATTGTGGCCGCCGGCCCAATCGACCATCAGGCCGAAATTATCGGGACCGAAGGTACCGCAGCACTCGACCAAGCCCGCGGCGCGATACATGAACACGTTCGGCTTCGGCGGATTGGCCGCTTTCAGCCTGTCGGTGACGCGTGCCATCTGCTCTTTCCAGAAGCTGGCGACGGCTTCGGCGCGGTCCTCATGGCCGAAGAGCTGGCCGAGGATCTTCAGGCTCGGTTCGGTGTTGGCGAGGATGTGCTCGCGAAAATCGATATAGACGATCTTGACGCCGATGCCGGCGAGCATCTCTTCGAGTTTCACCTCGTCCGCTGCCGTCTTGTTGCCGATCGGGAGCAGCAGCACATCCGGATGAAGCTTGACCACCGTCTCGGTCTGCAGCGTGCCGTCGGTGAGATTGCCGAGGAAGGGCAGGTCTTTGCCTTTGGGGAATTTTTCGACATAGGCGTTGAAGCCGTCCTTGTCGGTGGTCCAGAGGTCGTTGCGCCAGCCGACGATCTTGGCAAAGGGATCTTCCTTCTCGATCGGCGCGACGGCGTAGAGCATGCGGCCTTCGCCGAGGATCACCCGCTCGACCGGCTTGTCGAAGCTGACTTCGCGGCCAGCGACATCCTTGATGGTGAAGGACTGCGCCCAGGCCGATAGCGGCATTAGGCCGGCAATCGCAGCTGCGGAGACTGCGAGCATTTTCACGAAATTCATCTGGAAATTCCCCTGACGTCTGAATAATGTCCGCAGCCATAAGAAATATGACTTTGTGAATCAAGTTATATGTTTTAGAGCATTTCCAAACTGATGCACTGCCGGGGCACTCAAGGTGAATTCGATGAATACAAACTACTCGATCCGCGATGAAATCCGCGATTTCTGGTCGGAAAGGGCTGAAACCTTCGACCAGAGCGTCGGCCATGAAATCTTTTCGGAAGGCGAGCGGAAGGGCTGGCAGCGGCTGATCCGAAAACATCTCGGCGACGGGCAGGGGCGGGCAGCGCTCGATCTTGCCTGCGGCACCGCTGTCATTTCGCATCTGATGCATGATGTCGGCTTTGCGGTCACCGGGCTCGACTGGTCGGATGCGATGCTGGCGCAGGCACGCGCCAAGGCGAAGAAGCGCGGCACCGATATCCGCTTCGTTTCCGGCGACGCCGAAAACACGATGGAGCCACGGGGTAGCTACGACGTCATCACCAACCGGCATCTCATCTGGACGCTGGTGGACCCGGCGTCGGCCTTCGCAGAATGGTTCGCGGTGCTGAAGCCGGGCGGCAAGGTGCTGATCGTCGACGGCAACATGGGTCGGGAAACCTGGGTCAAGGGCCTGCAGAAGCTCTGGACGAAAATCTCCGGCAGGCCTGCGGCAAGCCACATGTCGCCGGAAATGATGGCGCGGCATCAGAAGATCCGCTCACGCGTGCATTTTTCCCATGAAATGCCGGCGGAAGCGGTGGTCGATCTTCTGCGCAAGGCCGGCTTCGTCGATATCGTCGTCGATCGCAAGCTTAGCGACATTCATTGGGCGCAGGCGCGCAAGATGCCGTTTCTGCGCGGGCTTGAGCGTATGGTGCAGGAGCGGTTTGCGATTTGTGCGCGTAAGCCTGGGTGATGTGATCTCCCTTCTCCCCGGCGGAGAGAAGGTGGCCCGCAGGGTCGGATGAGGGGGCCGCACGGCATGCCGTTCATATTGCCCTTCGCTTCCGCTCAGTGCATTCGCGGCTTTGCCGCTCACCCCCTCATCTGCCTGCCGGCATCTTCTCCCCGCTGGGGAGAAGGGACATGCCGCACCGTATCCCGGCCCTTCGCATGGCTCAGGGCGTTCGGCCCTGCGATCGATTCACTGGATCGATCGCTCCCCGCTTCGCGGGAACCGGGCCTCACCCCCCCGTAACACTCATATGCCTGGCTACCGCCGGACGATTGTGCGTGCGGTCGATGATGAAGTCGTGGCCTTTGGGCTTGCGGGTGATGGCCTCGTCGATGGCGGTGCGGAGGAGGGCGTCGTCTTTGCTGGCGCGCAGGGCCGAACGAAGATCGGCGGCGTCGTTCTGGCCGAGGCACATATAGAGCGTGCCGGTGCAGGTGAGGCGGACGCGGTTGCAGCTCTCGCAGAAATTATGGGTCATCGGGGTGATGAAGCCGAGGCGGCCGCCGGTTTCGGCGACCCTGACGTAACGCGCCGGGCCGCCGGTCTGGTAGTCGATGTCGGTCAGGGTGAACTGGTCTTCGAGATCGGCACGCAGTTTGGAGAGCGGCAGGTATTGGTCGGTCCGGTCTTCTTCGATTTCGCCCATCGGCATGGTTTCGATGACGGTCAGGTCCATGCCGCGGCCATGGGCGAAACGCAGGAGATCGGGCATCTCGGCGTCGTTGAAATCCTTCAGCGCCACGGCGTTGAGCTTGATCTTCAACCCGGCTTTCTCCGCCGCATCGACGCCTTCCATGACCTTGTCGAAATCGCCCCAGCGGGTGATCTTGCGGAATTTGTCGGGGTTGAGCGTGTCGAGTGAGACGTTGATGCGGCGCACGCCGCAATCATAAAGCTCTTCGGCATGGCGGGCCAGCTGCGATCCGTTGGTCGTCAGCGTCAGCTCGTCGAGGCCGGAGCCGATCTTCTCACCGAGCTGGCGGACCAGATACATGATGTTCTTGCGCACCAGCGGCTCGCCGCCGGTCAGCCTGATCTTCGTCACGCCCTTGTCGATGAAGGCGGAACAGAGCCGGTCGAGCTCCTCCAGCGTCAACAGGTCCTTCTTCGGCAGGAAGGTCATATTTTCCGACATGCAATAGGTGCAGCGGAAATCGCAGCGGTCGGTGACGGAGACGCGGAGATAGGTGACCGCCCGCCCGAAGGGGTCGATCATCGGATGTGCATCCGCCACCAGCGGCGATGCGTTGCCTATCGTTCCTACTCTCGTATTCACCAATTCCTCCGCAACGGGATCTGAAGCACGCCAGACGGGATGCCTGCCTGTTTTCAAGCGATATCTTTCTATTTGTGCATATGTGATTGCGCCGTCAAGGGAAACGGATTTCGCACACGTTAATTTGCTCTTGCCTCGAAAAAGGCGAACGCCTACTTCTCCAGGGGAAAGAGGGTGATAGAGATGAGCGATATCTGGCCGAGCGAACTCCGCGTTTCGAAAGATCGTCAGAGGCTGGCGATAACCTTCGACGACGGCCAGAGTTTCGACCTGTCGGCAGAGCTGTTGCGCGTGCTGTCGCCGTCTGCCGAGGTGCAGGGCCACGGGCCGGGGCAAAAGGTGACGGTGCCGGGCAAGCGCAATGTCGCGATCATCTCGATGATGCCGACCGGCAATTACGCCGTCCGGATCGGTTTCGACGACATGCATGACACTGGCATCTACACCTGGACCTATCTGCGCGAGCTCGGCCAACGAGGTGCTGAGCTGTTTTCGGCCTATGAGGACGAGCTCAGGGAAAAGGGCTTGGACCGCGATACGGCGCAAAAGCCGCGCTGAAATAATGGGTATCGGGGGATACATGGCGAAGACGAACGGAAGGAACTGGCTGCGCGCCAAGGGCAGCGCCAGCGGCAGCAAGGTGACCTTCCTCGAACTGTTCTTCGATCTGGTCTTCGTCTTTTCGATCTCGCAGCTTTCGCATGCGCTCGCCGCCCATTATACGCCGCTCGGTGCCGCCGAGGCGGCGCTGATGACCTTTGCCGTCTGGTGGGTGTGGATATTCACCGCCTGGGTGACCAACTGGCTCGACCCCGACAAGACGCCGGTGCGCGGCATGCTGGTGGCGCTGATGATGCTCGGGCTGCTGCTGTCAGCTTCTATCCCCGAGGCCTTCGGCGACAAGGGGCTGCTGTTCGCCGGTGCCTATGTGGCGATGCAGGTCGGGCGCTCGCTGTTTACCACCTATGCGATGACACGCGTCGACCGCGCCAATACGCTGAATTTCATCCGCATCACCACCTGGCTCGTGGTCGCCGCCGTCTTCTGGATTGCCGGCGGGCTGCTCGATCACGAGGCGCGGCTGATCGCCTGGGTGATCGCGCTGGCAATCGAATATGCCGGTCCGGCCGCGGGCTTTGCCGTGCCTGGCCTCGGCCGCTCGACGGCGGGCGACTGGGACGTTTCCGGCGCCCATATGGCCGAGCGCTGCGCGCTCTTCGTCATAATCTGCCTCGGCGAAGCAATCCTGGTTTCCGGCCGCACCTTTTCCGAGCTGCCGTTTTCGGGATTGACCGGCATCGTCTTCGTCACCGGTTTCATCGGCACCGTCACCATGTGGTGGCTTTATTTCCGCTTCGGCCACGGGCGCGCCGCCCACCGCATCGAGCATGAGGCGACGCCGGGGGCCTTGGCGCGGCTCGCCTTCACCTATGGGCATATCCCGATCCTGGCCGGCATCATCGTCCATGCGGTGGCAGTCGAATTCATGTTCTCGCATCCGCACGAGACCGGCGATCTCGGCATCACTGCGGCGGTGCTCGGCGGCTCCGGCCTGTTCCTGATCGGCAATCTCTGGTTCAAGGGGGCCACCAGCGGGCAGCTGCCGCTGTCGCATCTGGCCGGCCTGGTGTTGCTGATCCTGCTGGCCTTCGCTGCACCCTTCATCGAGATCTATCTGATGGGCATTCTGGCGACGCTGGTGCTGATTATCGTCGCCGCCTGGGAATACCGCTCGCTGACCGGCACGGCGGCAGCGCCGACGCTGCATTGACCATCAATCCTCGTCGCTGAGATCGCTGAGAAGCACGGTGATGATGCGCTCCATCGAGGTGGTGGTCGCCATGCATTGCTCGATCGGCTCTTGCGAAAGCGAGCGTTCGATCAGATCGGTCTGGATCACCATCGCCGCCTCGGTCAACGTGCGGCCCTCCGGTGTGAGATAGAGGCGCAGCACGCGTTTGTCGCGCGCATCGCCGCGTCGTTCGATCAAGCCGCGCTTTTCCATCTGTGGCAGGAGCATGCTCATGTTGGAGCGGCCGACCAGCAGCTTGCGGGCCAGCTCCTGCTGCGAGATGGCTTCGAAACGATAGAGATTGACCAGGATGTCGAGGTGCGGCGGCTTGATGTCGAGATTGGCCAGCGAGCGGGTCAGCGATTGCTGCATCAGCTGGCAGGCGCGCGCCACCGCGATCCAGCTGCGAAAACGCGGATGATCCCAGGGAAGGGATTGATTTTTGTTCATCGTTGTACTTTATTGTTCAGTGTTGAACAGTCTTTTGGATTCTCACTATGGCAAATTTTGCGCGCAAGGTCACCCGCCTCGGGTTCTCCCTGCTACAGGCGGTTTCGCCGGATCTGGCGGGCAGGGCGGCGTTCCTGCTGTTCTGCAGGACGCCGTCGCCGCGGCCGAAGGGAGCAAAAGCCAAGGCGGCGCATGCGGCGGGCGCGGCCCGGCTTGACGGCGCCGAACGTTTCACCCTCAGACTTGCCGGCGGGGCGAAAACGCATGCCTATCGGCTGAACGGCGGGGCGAGAGGAAGACGCAAGCGCTATCTGGTGACGCATGGCTGGGGCTCGAGCACCGAATACATGGCCGAGCTCGTTTCGATGCTTTCGGCAACGGGCGCGGAGGTGGTGGCCCTCGATTTTCCCGGCCACGGACGTGCCAGCCGGCGCTTCCTGCACATGGGGCTTGCGGTCAAGGCGATTGCCGCGATCGAGGCACGCTTCGGCGCCTTCGATGCGGTCATCGGCCATTCCTTCGGCGGCGCGGCGCTGGTGGTATCGGTGGCGGGTCTGCTGCCCGATGTCGCTCCTGTCACGGCTGAGCGGCTGGTGCTGATCGGTGCGCCAAGCGAAATGGCCTGGCTGTTTACCGATTTCGGCCGGATGATCGGCCTTCGCCCGGCCGCGCAAGCGGCGCTGGAGAATGAGGTTCATCGCGTCACCGGACGGAGACTTGAGGATTTCGATGCTGGCGATGCGGCGAGTGCGATCGGCCGGCCGGTGCTCGTCATCCATGCCGAGGACGACAAGGAGGTGCCGCCGGCCCATGCCCGGCGCTATCAGGCAGCCGGCGAGGGCGTCCGGCTGTTCTGGGCGAACGGTTTCGGGCACCGGCGCATCCTCGCCGCCGCTCCGGTTCTTGCCGCAATCGCTGCGTTTCTCGGAGCTGTCCAAGGCGAGGAGGACATGGCCGACGAAGGCATCAAAAACGCTGCTGAGATCATTCCGTTTTTTGAGCTTCCGGTAAAGCGTGCGGCGCTGTAGCGTCCGTCCCGATATCAAGCGCGGCGGGACGCCTCATGAAAATCATCAGCAGCATCGAAGAGCTCAACACGATCTACGGCGCCGGGCTTTCGCAGGCGTCGGTCGACAAGGTGACGAAGCGGTTGACGCCGCTCTATCGGCAGATGATCGCGCTTTCGCCGTTCGCAGCGCTTGCCACCGTCGGGCCGGAAGGGCTCGACTGTTCGCCGCGCGGCGATCTCGGCGGCGTGGTGCGCGTCGTCGACGACGAGACGCTGCATCTGCCGGACTGGCGCGGCAACAACCGCGTCGACTCGCTCTCCAATATCGTGCGCGATCCCCGGCTGGCGCTGATGTTCCTGATCCCCGGCTCGAACACGACGATGCGCATCAACGGCCGCGGCGTCGTCTCGGACGACGAAGCAGTGCTTTCGAGTTTCGAGATGGATGGCAAACATCCCCGCACCGTCGTGGTGATTTCGATCGACGAGGTCTATTTCCAATGCGCCCGCGCCGTGATGCGGGCCGAACTCTGGAATGGCCAACATTTCGCCGATCCGGCGGGCCTGCCGACACCCGGCCAGATGCTGAAGGCCGCGGTCGGTGATTTCGACCAGGAAACCTACGACCGGGAATGGCCGGGACGCGCGGCGAAGACGATGTGGTAAAACCGCCGTCACCTGTGGGGTGACAGCGTGCCAGTGGCGCGGACTTGCCGTCAGCTCTTGTAGATCAGCCAGCTCTTGGTGAAATCCTTCTGCATGCCGTCCTGATAGAGGATGGTGCAGTTGCGGCCGGCATTCTTGGCGCCGTAAAGGGCGATGTCGGTCTTGCTGTAGAGTTCGCCGGCATCTTCGGCGCTGGAGGCCATGCAGATGCCGATCGAGACGGTGATCGGGCCGTAATTGACCCGCGTGCGGGAATTCTTGAACGGGGTGGTTTCCAGCGTGCGGCGGATGCGCTCGGCGATCGCCGTGATCTCTTCGGGCGTGTTGCCGTCGATGATCAGCGCGAACTCCTCGCCGCCGGCGCGGGCAACAAAGACATCACGCCGGACATTGCTGCGGATGACGGAGGCGACGGTGGCGAGAATCTTGTCGCCGACGGGATGGCCGTAGGTGTCGTTGATCTTCTTGAAGTTGTCGATATCGGCCAGCAGCAGGGCCGTCACCGGCCGCATGCCGGGATTGTTGAAGACGGCGGCGAGGCGCTCGTCGAAGGCGCGGCGGTTGGAAAGGCGCGTCAACGAATCGGTATTGGCGATGCGTTTATATTCATCGAGTTCCTTGCGGACCTGATCCATCTCCTGCGAGCGCTGGACGACGTCGCCGACGGTGCGTTCGCCGTGCGCCATGGTGTCGCCGGTCGCCTGGCTCAAAAGTTCGATGGCGTTTTCGATCAGTTCGACGCTGGCATTGCTTTTGGAGGTGATGCGCTTATGGGTCTCGCCGAGTAGCCTTGTATAGCTTTCCAGCGAGTTTTGCTCCTGTCTCAGAACCCGCAGCAGTCCATCGAGTTCGCCTGAAATGCGGGTATGGGCGTCGTCGAAGACGCGGGCCGGGCTGCTGGTGAAATACTGCGCGCCTAGCTCGTCGAGCTCGGCCTGCGTCGCCTGGCCGCCGAGGGCTGCAAGGTCCCGGGTGAGCGCGGGGTTGGAGCCGATATAGGCTTCGTAGAAGAGTTCGTAGTTGCGCGGTATTGGCGCAACGCCCATCGAGCGCATGGCATAGGTGATCTGGCCCGCTACGTCGGGAACCTGCACCTTGGGCGCGACAGCCGTGTTCATCCGGCGAACTCCTCATATATTCGAAGGCAATAATCTATTTGGTAGCTTAAATTTCTTGGGAAAAGATTAAAGCGATATATACCAAAGATTACATACGATAAGTCCATGACTGGCCAATACTTCAAGTAGCCCCATGATTCTCAAAGAAAATATCTAGCTTTGGTGAGAAAGCGGATGCTCGCTAGACGGGAGCGATATCTGAAAACTTGCAGTTCTTCTCTGCATTTCGCACGTATTCATCATATCGATAGTTGTTCGGCAGCCCGGTATTTCATTGGAAATGGGTTGGAATGATATTTCCAAGGCTGTTTGCTGGCGGCGGACTTTGCCGCAGCCCGCACATTCAAGAACGGGACGGGCCCCGATGGCTGCCCGTCCCGCATCCGAGAGCGTCACCCCAGGTTCAATTCCTGGAAGAAGTCATTGCCCTTGTCGTCGATGACGATGAAGGCCGGAAAGTCTTCGACTTCGATCTTCCAGACCGCTTCCATGCCGAGTTCGGGATATTCGTAGACTTCGACCTTGCGGATGCAGTCCTGAGCAAGACGGGCGGCGGGGCCGCCGATCGATCCGAGATAAAAGCCGCCATGTTTCTTGCAGGCCTCGCGCACGGCGCGCGAGCGGTTGCCCTTGGCAAGCATCACCATCGATCCGCCGAAGGACTGGAACTGGTCGACGTAACTGTCCATGCGCCCGGCCGTCGTCGGGCCGAAGGAGCCGGAGGCGTAACCGACAGGCGTCTTGGCCGGGCCGGCATAATAGACCGGGTGGTTTTTCAGGTATTCGGGCATGCCTTCGCCTTTCTCCAGCCGCTCGCGGATCTTGGCATGGGCAAGGTCGCGGGCGACAATGATCGTGCCCGACAGCGACAGGCGCGCCTTGACGGGATGCCTGGAGAGTTCGGCCAGCACTTCCGCCATCGGCCGGTTGAGATCGATACGGACGGTCGATTCCGACAGTTTCGCTTCGTCGATCTCGGGCATGTATTTCGACGGATCGGTTTCGAGCTGCTCGACGAAGATGCCG
This sequence comes from Rhizobium sp. NZLR11, assembly GCF_019685115.1. Taxonomy (NCBI): domain Bacteria; kingdom Pseudomonadati; phylum Pseudomonadota; class Alphaproteobacteria; order Hyphomicrobiales; family Rhizobiaceae; genus Rhizobium; species Rhizobium sp. NZLR11. The sequence goes on from NZ_JABDWD010000015.1 coordinate 129,107, forward strand.
TCGCGGGTGATGCGGCCCTTGGCCTGACGGTCGGCGGAACAGGAGACGCCGAGGCCGATCGGCAGCGAGGCGCCGTGGCGGGGCAGGCGGATGACACGCACGTCATGACAGAAATACTTGCCGCCGAACTGGGCGCCGACACCCATCTGCTGCGTCAGTCGGTGGATTTCCTTTTCCATCTCGAGATCGCGGAAGGCGTGGCCGCTCTCGGAGCCTTCGGTCGGCAGCTCGTCGAGATAGCGGGTCGAGGCGAGCTTGACGGTTTTCAGGTTCATCTCGGCCGAAGTGCCGCCGATGACGATGGCCAGATGGTAAGGCGGACAGGCTGCCGTCCCTAACGTCAGGATCTTCTCCTTGAGGAAGTCGATCATCCGGTCGTGCGTCAAGAGCGAGGGTGTGCCCTGGTAGAGGAAGGTCTTGTTGGCCGAGCCGCCGCCCTTGGCGACGAAGAGGAATTCGTAGGCGTCGGTGCCTTCCTCGTAGATGTCGATCTGTGCCGGCAGGTTGTTCTTGGTGTTCTTCTCCTCGAACATCTTGACCGGCGCGAGCTGCGAATAACGCAGGTTCTTCTTCTCATAGGCATCCATGACGCCGCGGGCGAGTGCCGCGATATCCCCGCCCTCGGTCCAGACCCTGCGGCCCTTCTTGCCCATGATGATTGCCGTGCCGGTATCCTGGCACATCGGCAGCACGCCGCCGGCGGCAATATTGGCGTTCTTCAAAAGGTCGTAGGCGACGAAGCGGTCATTGTCGGTCGCCTCGGGGTCATCGAGGATCGAGGCGAGCTGCTTCAGGTGGCCGGGGCGCAACAGATGGTTGATATCGGCGAAGGCGGTTTCGGCAAGCAGGCGGATGGCTTCCGGCTCGACGGTCAATATTTCCTGGCCCTTAAAGCTGTCGACCGAGACATGGTCGCCGCTGATCTTGCGGTAGGGGGTGGTATCCTTGCCGAGCGGGAAGAGATCGTCAGCCATCGAAGTGACCTTTCTGGTGGGCGTGGGTCGCTAAATTGGAACCGGTCTAAATCCGCGGCGCTGCAAATGCAATCTGGATAGGCGAGCCGGGAAATCCGCATTCGACGGGAAAGACGACTTCAGGTTGCCTTTCGCCGGAGGCCGGTTCATATTCCCGCGACGTTAACTTGCGGGGGCTTCCGATGACGAACGCAAAACCGACTGCTAACGACGATCTTCTCATTTTCTTCGAGCACGACTGGATCAGAGGGGATTTGCTGTCCAATGACAGCGATCCCGAGGGATCGACCACCTATCTTCGCTCTTTCGACGGTGTCAGGGTCGATGCGAAACAGGGACTGACACAGGAAACGATCATCAATGGCGATTATGGGACCTTCACCGTGCGGCCCGATGGTCACTTCACCTACGAGCTGGATTACTCGCTCGACGTGGTGAAGAACTTGCGGGTGCACGACCAGTTGATCGAAGAGATCCGCTACAAGATCTCCGATGGCGTGGGGGGAACGGATGTCGGGGTTCTGACGCTGGCGATCGACGGCGTCAATGAAGAGGACAAGTATCATGAAGTCCTGGATTTCGACGACCTGGGTGTCACATCGCGCGCGGATGACTTTTCTCTGCCGAATTACCGGGGCTTCGCGCTTTCCGTGAACGGCAGTCACGACCTGACGCTCCTGAACGGTATTGTCTATGACACGGTGCCGGGCGTCGACGCCATCACCGAGGACGGTTTCAGCGATACGGTTCTATCGCCGGGTTCGGCGCCGGTGACCCTGAAAATGGTCGATGGCGGCGACTTCACCTTTCAGGGCGTTTCGATTGCCGAATTGTCGGCCTCGCCCTTTCATCTGACGCTGACGGCGATGAACGACGGCCAGATCGTCTATCAGCAGGAACTTGAGGTCGCCGATCCCGATCTTCTGGTCGAGATTGAAGACATCGATGAAATCAGTTTCGATTTCATGGGCAATTCGGTCGTGATGGACAATTTTTCGCTGTTGGTCTGATCGCAACCGATCGCCTTCTCCGCCGCAAGCGGGGGAGAAGGCTGAAGCTTCATGGCGTTACTACTTTGGGCCGATCATTGTTTCAGGGCGGACGATCGTATCGTAGTCTTTTGCCGAGACCAGGCCGCTGGCGAGGGCTTCTTCCTTCAGCGTCGTGCCATTTTTGTGGGCGGTCTTGGCGATCTTGGCGGCTGCGTCGTAACCGATCTTCGGGGCAAGCGCGGTCACCAGCATCAGCGAGCGTTCGAGGCCGGCCTTGATGTTGTCCTCGCGCGCCTCGATGCCGACGACACAATTGTCGGTGAACGAGATGGCGGCATCCGCCAGCAGCTGCGCCGATTGCAGGAAGTTATAGGCCATCATCGGATTGTAGACATTGAGCTCGAAATGACCCTGGCTGTCGGCAAAGGTCAGCGCGGCGTGATTGCCGAAGATGTGGATGCAGACCTGCGTCAGCGCCTCGCACTGGGTCGGGTTGACCTTGCCGGGCATGATCGAGGAGCCTGGCTCGTTTTCCGGCAGCGCCAGTTCGCCGAGACCGGCGCGCGGGCCGGAGCCGAGCAGGCGGATATCGTTGGCGATCTTGAAGAGGGCGGCAGCGGCCGCATTGATGGCGCCATGGGAAAAGACCATGCCGTCATGCGAGGCGAGCGCCTCGAACTTGTTCGGCGCGGTGACGAAGGGCATGGCTGTTATGGCGGCGATCTCTTCGGCGACCTTTTCGGCGAAGCCCACCGGCGCATTGAGGCCGGTACCGACGGCCGTCCCACCCTGGGCGAGTTCGCAGAGGCCAGGCAGTGTCATTTCGATACGCTTGATGGCGGAGCCGACCTGGGCGGCATAACCCGAAAATTCCTGGCCGAGCGTCAGCGGCGTCGCATCCTGGGTGTGGGTGCGGCCGATCTTGATGATGTGGCTGAATTCGGTGACCTTCATGTCGAGGGCGGCATGGAGGTGCTTCAGGGACGGCAGCAGGTGATGGGCGATCCGTTCGGCGCAGGCGATGTGCATCGCCGTCGGGTAGGTGTCGTTCGACGACTGGCTCATATTGACGTGATCGTTCGGATGCACCGGCTTCTTGGAACCCATGACGCCGCCGAGCATTTCTATAGCACGATTGGAGATCACTTCATTGGCATTCATGTTGGACTGCGTGCCTGAACCGGTCTGCCAGACGACCAGCGGAAAATGGTCGTCGAGTTTGCCCTCGACCACTTCCTGGGCGGCATCGACGATGGCCTGTCCGAGGCCAGGATCAAGCTGGCCGAGCGACATGTTGGCGCGGGCCGCCGCCTGCTTGACGATGCCGAGCGCACGCACGATCGACAGCGGCTGCTTTTCCCAGCCGATCTTGAAATTGCCGAGCGAACGCTCGGCCTGGGCGCCCCAATATCGGTCGGCGGCAACGTCGATGGGCCCAAAAGTATCGGTTTCGGTACGGGTTGCGGTCATCAGCCTTGCCTTCCCTTTAAATGCTGTTTTCGGTCGTCTTCGAAAGATCAGGTCTTATAGGTGGGAACGTTCGACAAGAAAACCGGACGCCATGCGAAATATTGAAGTCGGAAGTCATGTTTGCGAGGCTTGTGCGGCGTGCCTTTTAGGCCACTTTCGAAATTTTATGCGTCTGGGCGTTTTCGCCACATTGGTCTGGCGGCAAAAATTGGGTAAAAAATTAACTAATAATTTCATAATTTTGTGTGAACTTCTGCGCGGCGCCGTGCAGGATCTCCGTCACACAAAATTGAGTCCGCCGGCGCTGGCGGCGCAGGCCGGTTTCTGATCAATGAGGCCTTACGCTGCATGAGTTTCGCGGGATAAGATATTGAGCCTTGCGCTCGTGACAAGAACAGCATGACACCGGGACTGGAAGATATATGACGTTCGTTTTGAAAAGCGCGGCATCCGCATTGGCAATTTCCTGCGGCGTAGCGGTTATGAATGCCGCACCTGCGCATGCTTATACATTGATGGAGATGCTGCGCGGCGACAGGCAGCGGAACCAGAGCACCATCTTCATGGATCAGGCGCCTGGCCGTCCGGTGCCGCGCGGCGCCGTCGGCGGCTCGCTCGGCGGGCTTGATCCGGAAGCGCCGTTGCCGAAGGTGAGCGGCCCGCGTTACTACACCTATAAAACCGAAACGCTGCAGTTGGTCGATACCGGCAAGTTTGCCGATCCTGTCGTCACCGGCGCGGTCGCCGATGTATCGGCGAGCGGCGATGCCAGCGCCGAACCCGCCGTGCAGCGCCGTTTCCTGGCGCAGGCCAAGGTGCGTGCCAATGCCGACGTCGCAAAGGCGCTCGAAGCCTATTATGGCGATAGCCGCAACCCGCTCGTCTGGGTCGATGGCAATCAGATCAACGATGGTGCCAAGTCGGCGATGCTGGTGCTTGCCGATGCGGCCTCCGTCGGCCTCGACCCGGCAGATTACGCCATCCAGACGCCTGATATCGACCCGGCCAATCCCGATCCAGCCTTCCGCGATCGGGCGCTGACGCAATTCGAGCTCGAACTCTCCGCCAAGGTGCTGGCCTTCGTGCAGGACACCGCGCGCGGTCGCATCGATCCGAACAAGATCTCCGGCTATCACGACTTCCAGCGCAAGGTGGTCAATCTGGCGCCGGTGCTGAAGCTTGCCCGCATGAGCCCCGATGTCGGCGCTTACATCGCCAACCGCTCACCCGATAGTCCACAGTTCCAGGCGTTGAAGGCGGAACTCGCCAAGCTTCGCGCAGCCGACGGCGGCAATGAGGAGCGGATCGTCGTTTCGCTCGATACGCTGCTGAAGCCCGGCGAAAGCTCGCCCGAGATCGCCAATATCGTCAAGGCGATCGGCAAGCACGGTTCCGAAACGCTGAGGACCGATCACGCGGCAACGCTTGCTGCTTACGCAGGCAGCAGCGACTATTTGCCTGAGATCGTCTCGCTGGTCGAGGATTTCCAGAAGGAGCGCGGACTGAAGGCCGATGGCGTCATCGGCCAGGCTACGGTGCGCGCCATGACCGGCGGCGATAGCAATGCCTCGAAGATCGACAAGCTCGTCGTCGCCATGGAACAGGCGCGCTGGCTGCCCGAAGATCTCGGTTCCCGTTACGTGATGATCAACCAGCCGGCCTTCATGGTCTATTACCACAATGGCGGCAAGGAACAGCTGTCGATGCGCGTTGTGGTCGGCGGCAAGAACAACCAGACCTATTTCTTCGACGACGAGATCGAGACGGTGGAGTTCAACCCTTTCTGGGGCGTGCCGCAGTCGATCATCATCAACGAGATGTTGCCGAAGCTGCGCTCGGATCCGAACTATCTCGACCAGCTCGGTTATGAGGTTGAGGTGAACGGCCACGCGGTCGCCTCGTCGAGCGTCGACTGGTACGGCTCGACCGACAACGTCTCGGTGCGCCAGCCGCCAAGCAGTGACAATGCGCTCGGCGAACTGAAGATCCTGTTCCCGAACAGCCACGCGATCTATATGCACGACACGCCGTCGAAGAGCTTCTTCAAGCGCGACATGCGGGCGCTGAGCCACGGTTGCGTGCGCCTTGCCGATCCGCGTGCGATGGCAGCTGCAGTGCTCGGAACGACGGTCGACGACGTTGCCAAGCAGATCGCCACGGGGCAGAACCATGCGGTCAAGGTGCCGCAGAGGATTCCCGTTTACGTGTCCTATTTCACAGCCTGGCCGAACAAGGACGGCGTGGTGGAATATTTCGACGACGTTTATGGCCGCGACGGCTATGTCGACAAGGCATTCGACGCGACGACCAAGGCGCGTGGGGCGCAGATCTGACGCTGATTTTATTAGATTACGGAGCGGGCGGTCTTTGGGCCGCCCGTTTTGTTTTTGTGCGGGATTCGAACGCCTTCGTTCTGGGCTTAGTCCAAGGTAGGAAATACGAAGGAGAGGGCGGCTCACACGGTACGCCGGCAAAGGAAGGATCAGAACTGGGCGAGAGCCTCAGACGGCGACCTTCGCTGCAAACTCCCGCAACAGCCTCTCCACCAGTTCCGGGGTCAGCTCATCGTAATGGGTGATGATCACATCCGGATCGAGGCTTGAGACTGGCACGTCGGAATAACCAAAGGGCACGGCGATCGACGGGACGCCGGCATTCCTGGCGACGGCGATGTCGTTGATGCTGTCGCCGATCATCACGGTGCGGGACCGGTCGCCGCCGGCGCGTTCGATGGTGCCTGTGAGGTGGCGGGCGTCGGGCTTGCGCACGTCGAAGGTGTCGCCGCCGGTGATGGCGGCGAAATAGCTGGCGAGATCGAGCTTGTCCAGCAGGCCGAGCGCCAGGCTTTCCATCTTGTTGGTGCAGACGGCGAGGCGGTAACCCTGTGATTTTAGCCGATCCATCGCGGCGACCAGGCCGGGATAGGGCTCGGTGCGGCCGGGCATGTTGCCGGCATAATGGGCGATGAAACGCTCGACCAGGGGCGGCAGGGCTTCCTGAGTAAGCGGATGGCCGCGCAGCCGGCAGGCGCGTTCGATCATCACGCGGGCGCCGTGGCCGACGAGATGGGTGAGGTCGTCATAGCTGACCGGTTCGAGGCTAAGGGCCGCAATCGTATGGTTCAGGCTCTCGACCAAGTCCGTATGGGTGTCGAGAAGGGTGCCATCGAGATCGAAGACGACGAGCGCCGGGCGGACGGAGGAGGGGATCAAGGGCTTGCCTCTTTAAGCGATGGATCGTCCTTTGAGGTGACGAGCCGCCTCCGCGAACGACAGATCGCCTCTGGGAATGACGGATCGTCCCCTGGGGACGAGGGATCGCCCCTGAGGACGATGGATCGCCTCTGAGGTAGGCGATCATGCAGCGGAAAGCAACGGCCTGAAGATCGCCGGGGGAGGCCGCAGGCATCTGTTTCGGCTTTTCATTTTCCGTGATGATTTTGACTTTCGTTTGCCAGGCGAGCCGTGTAAACAGCACATCCAACGCAATAATTGGAGCTGGCGGCGCATGGATGCCCGCGAAATGAAGATCAAGGCCGCCGCGGCCGCACTCGCCCATGTCGAAAGCGGGATGCGTCTCGGGATTGGCACCGGCAGCACGGCGGAAGAATTCGTTCGCCTGTTGGCCGAGAAGGTCGCTGGCGGCTTCAGGGTCGAAGGCGTTCCTACGTCTGAAAGAACGGCGCGGCTTTGCGTCGAACTCGGTGTGCCGCTGAAATCGCTGGACGAGCTGCCGGCACTCGATCTGACGATCGATGGCGCCGACGAACTCGATGCTGGGCTCCGGCTGATCAAGGGCGGCGGCGGTGCGCTGCTGCGCGAAAAGATCGTCGCGGCCGCCTCCGAACGAATGATCGTCATTGCAGACGAGAGCAAGCTGGTCGATATGCTCGGCGCCTTCGCGCTGCCGATCGAAGTCAATCCGTTCGGGCTCGTCTCGACACGGATCGCGATCGAGAAGGTCGCGGCCCGGCTCGGTCTTTCCGGTGAACTGGCTTTGCGCCAGTCCGGTGACGGAGAGTTTACCACGGATGGCGGTCATCACATTATCGATGCATCTTTTGGCCGCATTCCTGATGCAGAGGCGCTTTCGAGCGAGCTGAATTCCATACCCGGCGTCGTCGAACACGGGCTCTTTATCAATATGGCGGCACTTGCGATCATTGCCGGTCCTGCGGGTGTGCGAACACTGCAGACAAACAGATAACAGGAGCATACACTCATGATGAACATTGCAGGTCTTGGCCGTCTCGCCGCTGCGACCGTCGTTCTTTCCGGGCTTGCCTTCGGCTCCGCCGTCAAGGCGCAGGAGGTCTCCGAGGACCAGCTGAAGGCGTCTCGCGCCGCGATCGACGCCATCGGCGCCACTGCCCAGTTCGACAACATCCTGCCCGGTCTCGCCGAGCGCCTGAAGGCCGGCCTGATCCAGGATTCGCCAAACTACCAGGACATCATTTCGTCGACGGTCGACGCGCAGGCGCTAGCGCTGGCGCCGCGCCGCGGCGATCTCGAGAAGGAGGCGGCACTCACCTATGCCAAGACCTTCACCGCCGCGGAACTGAAGGCGATCGCCGACTTCTATAATTCCGACGTCGGCAAGAAGCTGCTGCGCGACGGCCCGGTCGCCTCTCGCGAGACGGCGAAGGCTGCCGACATCTGGGCGCAGGGCATTTCCCGCGACCTGGAAAAGCAGAGCAATACCGAGCTTTCCAAGGTCATCAAGGCGCCGCCGCCGGCAACCGAAAGCCCGGCTGCTCCGGCTGCCGCTCCCGCTCCCGCTCCGGCTACCCAGCAGTAAGGCCTCCACCATCAAATTGCGAAAGCCCGGCATCGTCCGGGCTTTTTTGTTATGATGCGGCAAATGCCGCCGGCGAGGCTTCAGGTGACTGCAGATATACCCGATCGTTACAACGCTGTCCGAGTGCGGATATCAGGCAAGGTCCAGGGTGTCGGCTTTCGCATGTGGACGCGCAATGAGGCGGTACGGCTCGGTTTGACGGGCTGGGTTCGCAATGAAAGGGACGGGGCCGTCGTCGCTTTGATCGCAGGACCCGATACCGCCATCTCGATAATGATCGAACGTTTCAGCCGCGGGCCTGCGGGGTCGTCGGTTGCGGGCGTCGAGACGGAAGCAGCCCAGCTTGAGAAAATGCCGACGGATTTCGGGATCACCCGCTGACAGCAGCAATCACTATGCATCGAACATGCGGGGAAGCTAGCTCTTCGCTTTTATGCATGTCGTTTCCTGGGACCGCTGCACACCTCCTGGTGACATGCATCAGGGGTTCGGGTTCTTTGCAAGTTGCCACACACCTTCCTCATCCGGTTCCACGCGCTTGTTGCCGCGATAGAAGATCGGCAGTCTCGTCTTCTTGTCGATCGAGAAGCGGCTCGGCGTATATTTTTCGTCCTCGTGACCCTCAGTCGCGAGGCCGAGCGCTTCCTTGAATTTGCCAGCCTTGCACAGATTGGCGAAGAGAGTTTGATCCATCTTTTGCTCCGGCATCGTTTTCTATCCCTGGATTGCCCTGCCAGCCTCAGGCGACCGGGTCAACCGTTTGCCGGGAAGATTCGGCGATGCGTACGGGATGATGCAGGAGCGGGCTTTTGTTTTCAGGGCGATCGCCCCTATATCAGCAACATCCTTCCTGCGATTCCCTTCCGGAGCTCCTCATGTCTTCCTACGACTACGACCTCTTCGTCATCGGCGGTGGTTCCGGAGGCGTGCGCGGTGCGCGTGTCGCCGCCTCGCTCGGCAAAAAGGTGGCGATCGCCGAAGAGTACCGCTATGGCGGCACCTGCGTCATCCGCGGTTGCGTGCCGAAGAAGCTTTTCGTCTATGCCTCGCAGTTCCACGAGCATTTCGAGGATGCGGCGGGTTTCGGCTGGACGGTCGGCGAAAGCAGCTTCGACTGGAAGAAGCTAGTAGCCGCCAAGGATGCCGAGATCGCCCGGCTGGAAGGCCTCTACAAGAAGGGGCTCGCAGGCGCCAATGCCGAGATCCTCGAAACGCGCGCCGAACTCGTCGATGCTCATACTGTGCGGCTCACGAAGACGGGTCAGACGGTGACGGCAAAGACGATCGTGATCGCCACCGGCGGACGGCCGAACCCGCATGCAGCCCTTCCCGGCCACGAATTATGCATTTCCTCCAACGAGGCTTTTCATCTCGAAGAGCTGCCGAAATCGATCGTGATATCAGGCGGTGGCTATATCGCCGTCGAGTTCGCCAATATCTTTCATGGCCTCGGCGTCGAGACGACGCTGATCTATCGCGGCGCCGAGATCCTGTCGCGCTTCGACGAGGATCTGCGGCGCGGGCTGCACGAGGCGATGGTCGCCAAGGGCATCCGCATCCTTTGCCACGACACGCTGCAAAAGGTTTCGAAGGGCGATGACTGCCTCGTTCTGGAAACGCTGAACAGCGGCACGCTGCAGGCCGGCGTTGTCATGCTGGCGCTCGGGCGCGATCCGAACACCGAAGGTCTCGGCCTCGAGGCTGCGGGCGTCGCCGTCGATGAGCGTGGCGCCATTATCGTCGACGATTATTCCCGCACCAATGTCGAAAACATTTATGCGCTCGGCGATGTCACCAATCGGGTACAGCTGACGCCGGCAGCGATCCACGAGGCGATGTGCTTCATCGAGACCGAATACAAGAACAATCCAACCCGGCCGGATTACGAGCTGATCCCGACCGCCGTCTTCTCGCAGCCGGAGATCGGCACCGTCGGGCTCTCGGAAGAGGAGGCGGGCAAGCGTTACTGCGAGCTCGAAGTCTACCGCGCCCAATTCCGGCCGCTGAAGGCGACGCTTTCCGGGCGGGCCGAGCGGATGATCATGAAGCTGATCGTCGATGCCGCGAGCGGCAAGGTGGTGGGCGCCCATATTCTCGGCCACGATGCCGGCGAGATGGCGCAGCTGCTCGGCATCACGCTGAAGGCCGGCTGCACCAAGGACGATTTCGACCGGACGATGGCGCTGCATCCGACAGCGGCCGAGGAGCTGGTCACCATGTATGCGCCAAGCTACCGGATCCGAGACGGCAAAAGAATCTAAGCAGCGGTATCCTCAGCTGGTGATGCGCGGCGCGCGTATGACCTTGAGGAAGAGCGCCTTCATCGCATCGGCGATACCGTCGGTCGGCGTCACCTCGAAATAGAGGCCGGGCGAGGCGCATGCCTGCATTTTCGTCGGGATTTCGCTCTGGAAGGGCTTGATCCACGTATTGTACCAGTTGTTTTTCGGCAGCGGCAGATAAGTGGTGTAGAGCACCGCGATCCTGATGCCCTTGTCCTTCAGCGGTTGGCAGAAAGAAGTATCGATCGGCTCCTGGCAGCGGTCGCCGGTCAGTTTCTTGGTGCAGCCTTTCGGTTTTGCACTGTCGCCGACGCCGTCCGAGACGAAGAACAGGATCTTTTGCGGGGTGGTAGCGGTGCCGCCGTCGCCGGGGGTGGTGATGATGGTTTTCATCTGTGTTAGCGCGCTGTCGAAGCTCGTCTGCTGGTCGTTGTTATAACCCTGATACGGGATGGTCATCAGATCGACGGCGTCGGTATAGCTGCGTACTTTATCGAGATCGTCCGTCGGGTCGGATATAGTGGTCAGATTGGCATCCTCAGCCTTGGTGCCGAAGGTATAGACGCCCATGCGGAACTGATTATCGGAAACACGCGTGGACTTCGCGGTCAGCGTCAGCTCCTTGGTCGCCTGGCGCACGACGTCGATGCGCATGCTGACGCCGAGCTTTTTGGCGAGATTGTAGTAGTTGTTGTTGTTCTGGGTTTCGTGGCAGGCGAAGGCGCAGGTATCGCTGGTGTTCTTTTCCATCGTCGCCACGTCGGTCGCGGTGGCGCCGACGCCCATCGAAGGAGTGTTGTCGAGCAGGATGTAGAAATCCATGAAGGAGGCGGTCTGATATTCGGCCGTCGCCGTGCCCGAGATTGTGATCGAATCCTTCCCCAGAACACGCATAAAGGTCGTCGGCACGGTCGCGCTGAAAGAGACTTGCGAGTTCAGTTTGTTGGCGGCTTTGGTGACGTCGATGCCGAGATCGACCTGAACGTCGGCCAGCTCCCCGGACATCTGAGACATGAAGATGCTGCGGGCATCGGTCTTGCCGAGCGAGATCGTGCCGTTGCCGCTCATCGTCATGGCGGCTGCGACTGCGCCGGATTTTTCGGCGATCGAGCCGACGGCGGCGGCATCGGCTGCCGCGTAAAGCTGCGTCCTCAGGCTGAGCGCGTGGCCGAAATCCACCGCCATGCCTGCCGTACCGAGGAGCGGCACCATCAGCAACGCCGTCATGATGCCGAAATTGCCCGAACGATCCGATATGAAGCTGAGCGGAAGGATCGCCATGCCATGTCCCCAATGTTGAAATCATCCGTGGTTCTACATTGGAAGTCTAAAATATCGGGAAATTGACATGGTATATGCCGGTTTAACGATGGAATCCGAGATTTCTGCCACCTATATGCGAGCTCTGCCCGATGGCGCCGGTACGGCATTCGAGCTTTGGGCGATTGGTCTTTGCAAGCCCGATCTAAAGGTCTATAAGCCGCCGCAATCAAAGATACGGGCATCCCAGAGATGGGTGTGAGTGAGGTGAGTGAGATGGCAGAGAACTGGACCCCGAGCAGTTGGCGGCAAAAACCGATCCTGCAGGTTCCCGATTATCCCGACGCAGCCGCTTTGGCTGCAACGGAAGCTCAGCTCGCCAGCTATCCGCCCCTCGTCTTCGCCGGCGAAGCGCGCCGTCTGAAGAAGCACCTTGCCAATGTCGCCGAAGGCAATGGCTTCCTGCTGCAGGGCGGCGACTGTGCCGAGAGCTTCGCCGAACACGGCGCCGACAATATCCGCGACTTTTTCCGCGCCTTCCTGCAGATGGCGGTCGTGCTGACTTTTGGCGCGCAGCTGCCGGTCGTTAAAGTCGGTCGCATCGCCGGCCAGTTCGCCAAGCCGCGTTCGTCGAATGTCGAGAAGCAGGGCGACGTGACGCTGCCGGCTTATCGCGGCGACATCATCAACGGCATCGAGTTCACCGAGGAGTCGCGCATTCCGAACCCGGAACGTCAGGCGATGGCCTACCGGCAGTCGGCCGCGACGCTGAACCTTCTGCGCGCCTTCGCGATGGGCGGTTACGCCAATCTCGAAAACGTGCACCAGTGGATGCTGGGCTTCGTCAAGGACAGCCCGCAAGGCGAGCGCTACCGCAAGCTGGCCGACCGCATCAGCGAAACCATGGATTTCATGAAGGCGATCGGCATCACCTCGGAAAACCAGCCGGCATTGCGGGAAACCGATTTCTTCACCAGCCATGAGGCGCTGCTGCTCGGCTACGAAGAGGCGTTGACCCGCGTCGATTCCACTTCGGGCGACTGGTATGCCACCTCAGGCCACATGATCTGGATCGGCGACCGCACGCGCCAGGTCGATCATGCGCATGTCGAATATTGCCGCGGCATCAAGAACCCGATCGGCCTGAAATGCGGCCCGTCGCTGCAGGCCGACGATCTGCTGCAGCTGATCGACATCTTGAACCCGGCCAACGAAGCCGGGCGCCTGACACTGATCTGCCGCTTCGGCCACGACAAGGTCGCAGAGAACCTGCCGCGCCTTATTCGTGCCGTCGAGCGTGAAGGCCGCAAGGTTGTCTGGTCCTGCGACCCGATGCACGGCAACACGATCACGCTCAACAACTACAAGACCCGTCCCTTCGAGCGGATCCTGTCGGAAGTCGAAAGCTTCTTCCAGATCCACCGCGCCGAAGGCACGCATCCAGGCGGCATCCATATCGAGATGACCGGCAAGGACGTGACGGAATGCACCGGCGGCGCCCGCGCCGTTACCGCCGACGACCTGCAGGATCGCTACCACACGCATTGCGACCCGCGCCTCAACTCCGACCAGGCGCTGGAGCTCGCCTTCCTGCTTGCCGAGCGCATGAAGGGCGGTCGCGACGAGAAGCGCATGGTCGTCAACGGCTGATAGCAGCCCCAGACGGATGCGGAAAAACCCGGCTTGATGCCGGGTTTTTTTGTCTCAGGATGGAGCAGGCGATCAGATGCTGGCCTGAACGCTATGCAAGTTGGCGTAGACGCCGTCTTTCGCCATGAGCGCGTCATGGGTGCCCTGTTCGACGATGCCGTCGGCCGTCAGCACCAGGATTCTGTCGGCATGGCGGACGGTCGAGAGACGATGGGCGATGACCAGGGTGGTTCGGCCATTTGCCAGGCTGAGCAACGCCTGCTGCACCGCCCGTTCGCTTTCGTTGTCGAGCGCGCTGGTTGCTTCGTCGAAGATCAGGATCTCCGGATTCTTGAGGAAGGCCCGGGCGATGGTGATGCGCTGACGCTGGCCGCCCGAGAGTTTGACGCCGCGCTGGCCGATATCGGTGTCATAACCCTGGGGCAGGGCCATGATGAAATCGTGCGCGTTGGCGGCGCGGGCGGCTGCCTCCAGCTCGGCATCGCCGGCGCCGGGCCTGCCATAGCGCAGGTTTTCCGCCACGGTGCCGGCAAAAAGATAGACGTCCTGCTGCACCACGCCCACATGGCGCCGCAGCGAGGCCAGCGTCACGTCGCGGATATCGGTGCCATCGATGCGGATCGCCCCGGCCTCAACATCGTAGAAGCGTGGTATCAGCGCACAAAGCGTGCTCTTGCCGACCCCGGAAGGACCGACCAGGGCAACGAACTCCCCGGGAGCGATGGTGAGCGACAGCCGCTCGAGCACGCGCGGGCCATCGGCCTCGTAGCCGAAGGCGACGTCGGAGAAACTGATCTCGCCCCTTGGCGCCGGCATCGGATGAGCGGCCGGCCGGTCGATGATATCGGGATCGATCTCCAGGATCTCCATGGCTCTGATGAAGCCGGTGTAGCCCTCCTGCCAGAGGCGCACGAAATTGGCCAGCCGCTGCACCGGATCGACCAGCACGGCAACGCAAAGCAGGAAGGTGAGCATATCCGGGACGGTCAGTTCCGCTGCCAGGATACGCAGGCCGCCGACGATGATCACCAATATGGTGACGAGCTGGGCGAAGGTTTCGGTGCCGACCGAAAACCACGCCTCGCTGCGGTAGCCGTCGGCGCGGCTTTCAAGGAAGCGTCGGTTCTGCTCGGCGAAACGCTCCCGTTCCAGCGCCTCGTTGGCGAAGGACTGGACGACACGGATGCCGGCCAGAGCATCCTCGACGCGCTCGTTAACCGCGGCGATCTGGTGCTTGCTGGCTTCGAGCGCGCGGTTCATGCGCCGGTTGAAATACAGCGCATAAACCAACGCCACAGGGGTGAGCAGCAGGATGAGGCCTGCCAATGGCGGATCGATGTAGAACAGCACCAGCATGGCGCCGCCAAATTTCAGCAGGGCGATGGAAAGATCCTCGGGACCGTGGTGAAAGAGTTCGCCCAGCCACAGGCTGTCATTGGTGATGCGGCTCATCAGCTGGCCGGTGCGCTGGCGGTCGTAGAAGCTGAACGAGAGTTTCTGGCAGTGCTCGAAGAGTTCCTGCCGGACCGTCGCCTCAATGCGAGCCCCCATCACATGGCCGCGATAATCGACGAAGAAGATCGCGGCGATCTGGACCGCCAGAACGGCCAGCATGACGCCGCCCATGCCGAGGATTTGAGCGAAGGCCTGCGGGGCATCGGGCAGAACCAGAAGCCGGCTGGTGACGACATTGGCGCAGAGCGGCAGGGCGAGCGCCGTGCCGGCGACGAGCATGGCGCACAACAGATCCGCCAGCAGCAAAGGCAGGTGCGGGCGATAGTAGGAAACGAATTTTCGCATGCGCGACCAGCGTCGGCCGCGGTCGGCGGGATCGTTCTGGAAAAATTTGGGGAAGCCGTTATGGCGTCGCGAGCTTTTCCTCGCGCGGGAGAACCGAATGTTCATGAGGCAAAATGTCCTTGTGGGCCATGTTTCCTTTCTGTTTGGACAGGGTCGTTCTCATGTCAGTCTCCCGGGGATTAAATGAAATTTGACCTTGAGTATCGCCGACAATAGCGGCCGATTCAATGCCGGGACGGGATGAGGTTGGCGGATGTTGTCGAGATGCAACAGCGGTAACGCGTCAGCCGAGAGCGCACAAGGCCAGGCGGCTTTCAAGATTCCTGATGGCTCATTCAGAAAACCGGATTTGACGCCGGACAAGATCGGCGGCAACGTCTCTTAGGAACAGGGGATGACCATGACTGAACGACATACAGGCGGCTGTCTTTGCGGCGCCGTGCGATTTTCAATTGCGGCGAAGCCCGGACCTGTTGTTGGCTGTCATTGCTCGCAATGCCGCCGGCAGACGGGGTTTTACTATGCGGCCGTCAACGTGCCGCGGGCGGCTCTTTCGGTGGAAGACACGGAAGCGGTCCGCTGGTACCGGTCGAGCGAACAAGCGCAGCGCGGGTTCTGTTCGACTTGCGGCTCCGCGCTGTTCTGGCAGGGCGACCAATCGCTGGAGATTTCGGTTTTGGCCGGGTCCTTCGACGAGCCGAGCGGCCTGGCCTTCGGCCATCACATTTATTGCGCCGACAAGGGCGATTTCTACGAGATATCGGATGGCCTGCCGCAATATGCGGTGAACCCTGTCTAAAGCGCGTCGCATCACATTTGATGCATGCGACGCACTTTAGCCCTTTGTTTTATGCATGTCGTTGTCCCGGAACCGCTGCACTTCCGGGCGACATGCATTAACCCTTAGCGGAAAGCTCGGCGGTGAGACGCGCCACGTCCTCGCGCAACGCCGTCAATTCGGTCAGCACGCGCATATCGATCTTCTGGTGCAGGGAGAGCACTTCGAGTTCGGCCTTGAGATTGACTTCGTAGTCTTTGGCGGCCTCGAAGCGGTCGCGCTCGGCCTGGCGGTTCTGCGACATCATGATGATCGGCGCCTGGATGGCGGCGAGCATCGACAGGATCAGGTTCAGGAAGACGAAGGGATAGGGGTCGAAGGCACCGCTCACCAGAATGATGGTGTTGATCACCGTCCAGGCGAGGAGGAAAACGAAGAAGGCGATGATGAACGACCAGGAACCGCCGATGCGGGCGATGCTGTCGGCGATGCGCTCGCCGAACGAGGCCTCGGCGGAAAGAGCGGCGTTGACATCGGTCGAGATGACCTTGCGCTCGTGCGCCTTCGCCAGCACGCGTTTTTCGATATCGCCGAGTTCGTCGGCCGGCTTGTCGAAATGATGGTGCATGAAGTTCGAAAGATTAGACATGGCCTGTTTCCGGTGCCCGTTATCGACGCTGTTGATTTGCGCGCCAGTATTCCGGTCCGCCGGCAAATTGCAATGCGTGTCTATGCCGCGAGGTCGCGGCGCGTCCGTTCACAAAAATTTCGTCACAGCAAGGTGCGGCTTTTGCTGCGGACATGTTGCGGTCCCGGAAGGTGCAGGCTAAATAAATGACATGACACAGGAAAACGCTCTTTCTGATATCTTCCGCATCGCCATCGGTCAGCTCAATCCGACAGTCGGCGATGTCGCCGGCAATCTCGCCAAGGCACGCGAAGCGCGCGCCGATGCGGCTCGGGAAGGCGCGCATCTGCTCGTCCTGACCGAACTTTTCATTTCCGGTTATCCGCCTGAAGATCTGGTATTGAAGCCGGCCTTCATTCGCGCCTGCTGGAAAGCGGTGGAGAGCCTGGCTGCCGATACCGCCGATGGCGGGCCGGGTGTCGTCATCGGTTTTCCCCGGCAGGACGAAACGGGGCGCTATAATTCCGTCGCCGTGCTCGACGGCGGCAAGGTGATTGCGGTGCGCGACAAGATCGATCTGCCAAACTATGGCGAATTCGACGAGAAGCGTGTCTTCGACCAGGGCTCCATGCCGGGTCCGGTGAATTTCCGCGGCGTGCGCATCGGCATTCCGATCTGCGAAGACATCTGGGGCGATCTTGGCGTCTGTGAGACGTTGGCCGAAAGCGGGGCCGAGATTCTACTGTCGCCGAACGGCTCGCCCTATTATCGTGGCAAGGTCGATATCCGCCATCAGGTGGTGCTGAAGCAGGTGATCGAGACCGGTCTGCCGCTGGTCTATGCCGCACAACTCGGCGGCCAGGACGAACTGGTCTTCGACGGCGCCAGCTTCGCTTTCAATGCCGACAAATCGCTCGCCTTCCAGATGAGCCAGTTCGAGACGGCGCTGGCGGTGACGACGTGGAAGCGCGGTGGGTCTGGCTGGCACTGCGCCGAAGGACCGATGGCCCATATTCCCGAAGGCGAGGAAGCCGACTACCGCGCCTGCCTGCTCGGCTTTCGCGACTACGTCAACAAGAACGGCTTCAAGACGGTGGTGCTCGGCCTTTCCGGCGGCATCGACTCGGCGATCTGCACGGCAATCGCCGTCGATGCGCTGGGCGAGGAGCGGGTGCGCACCGTCATGCTGCCCTACCGCTACACATCGGAAGATTCTTTGAAGGATGCGGCCGATTGCGCCAAGGCGCTCGGCTGCCGCTACGACATCGTGCCGATCGAGCAACCGGTGACGGGCTTCAGCAGCGCGCTGTCTGATCTCTTCGCGGGAACGAACAGTGGTATCACCGAGGAAAACCTGCAGAGCCGGGCGCGCGGCGTCATCCTGATGGCGATCTCCAACAAGTTCGGCTCAATGGTGGTGACGACGGGCAACAAGTCGGAAATGTCGGTCGGTTACGCCACGCTCTACGGCGACATGAACGGCGGCTTCAATCCGATCAAGGACCTCTACAAGATGCAGGTCTATGCGTTGGCCCGCTGGCGCAACGAGAATGTGCCGCCGGGTGCGCTGGGGCCGTCAGGCGAGGTGATCCCGAAAAATATCATCGACAAGGCGCCCTCGGCCGAACTGCGTCCCGACCAGAAGGACCAGGATTCGCTGCCGCCTTATCCCGCCCTCGACGATATTCTCGAATGCCTGGTGGAGAAGGAGATGGCGGTCGAGGAGATCGTCGCGCGCGGCCATGACGTGGCGACCGTCCATCGCATCGAGCACCTGCTCTATCTCGCCGAATATAAGCGCCGGCAATCGGCGCCGGGCGTGAAGATCACCAAGAAGAATTTCGGACGCGACCGGCGGTATCCCATCACCAACCGGTTCCGGGATCGCTAGCGCGATCGAGATCGCTGGCGCAGTTGTTATAGAAATGCGGGGGAGGAAGCATGCGCAGCTCGGTCGAGATCTATAATGTCAGGACGGGCAGGGCTCGCGAAGTCTGGCAGACGGACAGACTGGTGGAGGCTCCGAACTTCTCGCCTGACGGTTCCTACCTGCTGCTGAACGGCGACGGGCGGCTCTACCGGCTGCCGCTCGGTCGCGGTGAAGTCACCAAGCTCGATACCGGCTTTGCCGTCAACTGCAACAATGATCACGGCATCTCGCCCGACGGCACTGAGATCGTCATTTCCGACAAGACCGAATTCGGCAAGTCGACGATCTATGTCCTGCCGATCGGGGGCGGCGCGCCGCGGCTCGTCACCCAGAACGCGCCGTCCTACTGGCACGGCTGGTCGCCTGATGGCCGCGAACTCGCCTATTGCGGCATCCGCGACGACCTCTTCGACATCTATACGATCTCGGTCGAAGGCGGCGCCGAGACGCGACTGACGCATGGCGAGGGCCGCAATGACGGACCGGATTATTCCGCCGACGGGCAATGGATCTACTTCAACTCCAGCCGCACCGGGCTGATGCAGATCTGGCGCATCCATCCCGACGGCACCGGGCTGGAGCAGGTGACCTCGGACAATCAGGGCAACTGGTTCGCCCATCCGTCGCCTAAGAATGACAAGGTGTTGATCCTGTCCTACGACCCCTCGGTATTCGATCACCCACGGGATCTCGACGTGCGGCTGCGGTTGATGGACATGGATGGCGGCAATCTGAAGACGCTGTTCGAGCTCTTCGGCGGGCAGGGCACGATCAACGTGCCCTGCTGGTCTCCTGATGGCGAAGAGTTCGCCTATGTGCGTTATTTTCCGGAAGCTTAAACAGCGGCCTTGCGCCGGACGCGGGCGGATTGCGCCAGGTCTTCCAGCGTCGTCACCGACATATCCCAGTCGATGCAGCCATCGGTGATGGACTGGCCGTAGACCAGCGGCTTGCCGGGAACGAGATCCTGGCGGCCGGCGACGAGGTTGCTCTCGATCATCATGCCCTTGATGTGGCGGTTTCCGGCGGCGATCTGCGCGGCCACGGATCTGACGACGCGCGGCTGGTTCATCGGATCCTTGCCGCTATTGGCATGGCTGGCGTCGATGAGGATGCGCGGGGTCAGGCCGAGCTTGACGGCCTCGGCCGTGACCGCTTCGACATCGGTCGCTTCGTAGTTCGGCTGTTTGCCGCCGCGCAGAATGATGTGGCAGTCCTCATTGCCGGTCGTCGAGGCGATGCCAGCCTGTCCGTCCTTGGTGACGGCAGGGAAGTGATGCGGCTGCGAAGCGGCAAGGATGGCGTCGAGCGCCACACGTGCGCCGCCGTCGGTGCCGTTCTTGAAACCGATCGGACAGGAAAGGCCGGAGGCAAGCTGCCGGTGGATCTGGCTTTCGGTCGTGCGCGCGCCGATCGCGCCCCAGCTGACTAGGTCGGCAATGTATTGCGGCGTGATCGTGTCGAGGAATTCGACGCCGGCGGGAAGCCCTGTCGCATTGATATCGAGCAACAGTCGTCTGGCGATCCTCAGCCCTTCCTCGATGCGGTAGCTGCCGTCGAGATGCGGGTCGTTGATCAGGCCCTTCCAGCCGACGGTGGTGCGGGGTTTTTCGAAATAGACGCGCATGACGATCTCGAGATCGCCGGTGAAGCGCCGTCGCTGCTCCTCCAGCCGCGCGGCATATTCCCGGGCGGCAATGGGGTCGTGGATCGAGCAGGGGCCGATCACGACAATCAGGCGATCGTCGTCGCCATGTAGAATCTTATGGATCGCATCACGATTGCTGGTCACGGTTGCCGTGACGGCGGCATTGCGGTGGATTTCGGCGATGATATCGGCGGGTTTGGTCAGTGGGGTGATCTCGAGGATTCGCAGATCATCAATGGTATCAGACACGGCAAGGCTCCTGTTTGGTCATACCGTGCGGAACAAAAAAAGCCGCCAGGTAGACTAGCGGCTGTTCGGGTTGTCGTTGCGTCGATTTCAGTTACGCATGGACCCGCGTCCGCTGGGAGCAGCGGTACCAATAAAATCGCGAGGCGTAGATCGAAGTGGTCGACATAAGGCGTATGTAGCGTCGCGGCCGTGCGTTGTCACGCAGAATTTGCGGCGCAAAAGCCGGGCGCTCAGCTGTGGCACAATTGCCGCTGCAGGAGGCTTAAACAATCGCCCAACAGCGCATGCTGCTGGGCGTTGTTGGGTCTGGATTACGGTGACAAATTAAATGCAGATCCCGAGATCATAGGGCGTCAACGTTCACGCCGACGGTGATGGCGCCGATCGGCGTTCCCTTGTCGTCGGAAATCGTGACGCTTGCCTGCGACTGCAGTGCCTGGGTCGATTCGTCCTTTTCGATATCGTCGACGAAAACAGCGTCCTTGCCGGCTCCGAAGGACTTCTGGAACTTGCCCTCGTCACCCTGCCAGTAATCCGACGTGGGATCGCTTTGACCGACATTCAGCCCCTTTGCATCCATGACGAAGACCTCGGCAATCTTGCCGTTTGAAGCAGCCTTCTTCTCCTGAAGGAATTTTGACAGCGCATTGCCGAGCACGCCGTCGATCATCGAATGGTCTGAGCCATCGACCTCGGCGCGCCACTTCTTGTCGAGGGCGTCGATATCGCCCTGGCCCAAACTGGCGTTTGCGGCGTTCTGCGCCTTGATAGCCTCGATGACGACCGGATCGTTCAGCCAGGGCTTTACGTCACTCGTCACGTAGTCGGAGATCGGGGCGAGCTTCGCATCCAGCGCCATGGATACGCCGGTCGACGCTGCAATTGCGGTGCAGGCCAAAAGAAATGCGGAGACGACTTTCTTCATAACTGTTCCCTTCCTGATTATGGGATGCTGTGGAATAAAAGCGCATTGAACGAAGGTGAGGTCAGAACTCTTCCCAGGCACCGGGAGCAGCGGCGACGGCGGCATTTCCTGCGTGCCGCTGCACAAAGGCCCTGGGCTCGGGGGCCCTGAGCTCGGGGCGAGATTGACGAATGCTCGGCTGAGCGGTTTTGGGCGGGCTGGCGGCAGAGGTGCCAACAGTGAACCTGCCGGCTGAGTCCTGCAGAAGGCGTCCCTGGGTCAGCAGCTCCTGGCAGGCCGCGTTGGTTTCCTCGACCATCGCCGCGTTCTGCTGTGTCGCCTGATCCATCTGGTTGATCGCGCCGTTGATTTCCTGCAGACCCGTCGCCTGTTCGCGATAGGACTGAACGATGGAAGCGATACTGTCGCTGATGCGGTTGATCTGCTCCTCGATCTTCAACAGGGCATCGCCGGTTTCATTCACCAGCCCGACGCCTGCTGCAACCTCCTGACCGGAGACATTGATGAGGTTCTTGATTTCCTTTGCCGCATTGGCAGACCGTTGGGCGAGTTCCCGCACTTCCTGCGCCACGACCGCAAACCCTTTGCCGGCTTCGCCGGCGCGCGCCGCCTCGACGCCGGCATTCAGCGCCAGCAGGTTCGTCTGGAAGGCGATTTCATCGATGACGCCGATGATCCGGCCGATCTGGCTCGACGAGGTCTGAATCCGGTCCATCGCTCCGATCGCGTCACGAACCACGGTCGCTGAGACATGAGCGCTGCGCTTTGTCTCCTCGACAAGCTTCCCGGCATTTTCGGCCCGTTGCGACGATGCTCTGACCGTGGTGGTCACCTCATCCAGTGCCGCGGCGGTCTGTTCCAAGGCTGCGGCCTGTTGCTCGGTTCGCTTGGCGAGCTGATCGGCGGAGAAGGCTATTTCGCTTGACCCACCTTCAACCGCAACGGAAGCGGTCTTGATCTCGGTCAGTGCTGCCGCGACCGCTTCGACCATGCGGTTGAAATCCTGCCGCAGTTTATCGAATTCGGGGCCGAGATCGGCCAAGTGTATCGAGAAGTCACCGGCGGCAAGCTTTTCCAATTCATTGGCGAGCGCGTTCATGACCAGCCGCTGAGCGTTGTTGGCCTCTTCCGTCAACGATGCGTTGCGTGCCCGTTCGACATCGAACGAGGCGCTCTGCTCGGCAGCGGCTTGCTCTCTCTCGACCTTGGCAATTGCCTCGTTACGGAAGACTTCCAAGGCACGTGCCAGGAACCCGATCTCATCGCCATTTTCCCTGTAGGTGACGGGAGAGGCCAGATCGCCTTTCTGCAAGGCGCTGATCCGTTCGCTGATGATCCGGATCGGCCGGCCGACGAGGCTGCGCATAGCGAGAAGGAAAGCGACAACGGCCATGGCGGTGATCATGAACTGCGTCAGCAGCGAAATCAGAACCTTCTGCCTGACTTCGGCAGCGATTTTTTCGACAGACCAGTTCGTAACGACATAACCGGTCGCCTTGCCCGATTTATCCAACGGAAGCGGCGCGATGATCGTCACAACGCCGGCAGATATTCCGCTGTCGTCGATCGTGGTTTTCTCAGGCTTCGCGCTCAGGCTCTTTGCCAGATCGGCCGGTGCGGGCAAGCCGCTGATGCCGTCGCGTGTCCAGGTATCGACGGCCGAAGGTTCGGCGTTGAAGGCGGCAAACTGCACAAGATCGAGTGATGGATCGCCGCGGTAAAGCGAATAGGCCTCACGCACGGCGTTGGCCTTGCCCCATTTCACGCCGCCCGCGGCCAGCGACGCAAACTGCTCCGCATCCTTGGACCAGTTTGCCTTGGCGCCGTCGATTAACGCCTTGGTTTCGTACATCCAGGTGTAGGTGGCGAAGGCGGAAATGCCGCAAAGATTGACGGCAACGATAATCGCCGCCAGCTTGGCTGTCAGAGGCATCGTTTTCAAAAATTGGAACATTCCGCGGGGCCTGGAATTGCGGCTCGGTCGGCGATGTTCCCGACCGGCGTATCAACACGGGCATCGCCGCTGACGGTCACATCACGAGCACTCATGCCCATGTCTGATAGCAACCCAAAACGCGCAAACGCAGTGTGTCTTTGATGTGTGAATAAATCATAAAGTGGAAAGGGATGCCGGAGCACACGTATCCGCCATTGCGCCCGCCGGGGATTTGGCTTGCTCAGCTGTTTTCCGCGATTGCCTCTTCGGGCTCGGGCTCGGGCTGGCGGCGTTTGCGGCGGCGCGTCGTCAGTTCGGCGCCGGCATCGCGCGGCAGGCGCAGGAAGGTGATGCAGGCCAGCGCCGAAATCGCCGAGACGCTGAAAAAGGCGATGTGGAAATCCGATACCAGCAGCCTGCCGCCGTGGAAGCTGCTCGAAATTTCGAGGATGCCTCCGGCAATCGCCACACCCATGGCCATGGAGATCCGCTGGGCAACGGCGTTGATTGCGGTTGCCTGGCTGCTGTCGGCGTCATCGACATCGCCGAAGGCCATGGCGTTGACGCCCGAGAAGGCCATCGAGCGGAACAGGCCGCCGATCAGCAGACAGGCCATGATCAAATACAGCGGCGTTTCGACGGTAAAGAGGCCGTTGATGCCGAGGAAGATCGCCGCCAGCAAGGTGGTGATCGATATCACGGTGCGGAAGCCGAAGGCATTGAAGGTGCGCGAAGCGGCGAATTTCGAGCCCATGGAGCCGAGCGCGCTGACGAAAGTGACCGAGCCTGATTGCAGCGGCGTCAGGCCGAAGCCGAGCTGCAGCATCAGCGGCATCAGGAAAGGCAGAGCGCCGAGCCCCATGCGGAAATTCGAGGCGCCGAGGATCGCTGCTCGGAACATCGGGTAGCGGAACATCTTCGGATCGAGAAGCGGATAGGGCGCGCGGCGGGCATGGAGGAGATAGAGGAGGCCGGCAAGGATGCCAATAGCCACCGTGACATACCCGTAGATCACGGGCACGGCCGGCAGGCTGATCACCGACAGGCCGAAGACGAAGCCGGAAAAGCCGATGCCGCAGAGGAAGAAGCCCGGAAAATCCATCGGCCGCGGGCTGCGCCGCCCGACCGCCGGCAGGAAACGCGTGACGAGGATGATGCCGAGCACGCCGATCGGCACGTTGATCCAGAAGATCCAGTGCCAGCTGAGATAGGTGGTGAGGAAACCGCCGATCGGCGGGCCCATCATCGGGCCGATCAGCGCGGGAATGGTCAGCCAGGCCATGGCATCGACGAGTTCGTGGCGCGGCGTTCCCCTGACCAGCAGCAGGCGGCTGACCGGCGTCATCATCGAGCCGCCGGCGCCCTGGATCAGCCGCGCGACGACGAAGGCCGCGATCGAGTTTGAAAAGGCGCAGGCGACCGAGCCGATCATGAAAACGAAGATCGCCAAACGGAAGATGTTACGCGCGCCGAACCGATCCGACATCCAGCCGCTGATCGGGATGAAGATCGCCAGCGCCACGAGATAGCTGGTGACGGCGAGCTTCAGCGCAATCGGCGAGGTGCCGATATCGGCCGCGATCGCCGGCAGGCTGGTGGCTATGACGGTCGAATCCATCTGTTCCATGAACAGGGCGACCGCAAGGATCATCGGGGTGAAGCGGGGCACGGGCAACCGGGATGCTGGTGTGGATTGTTCAGCCATACGCCTTCGCCAGCGGCTAGGATATAGAAACAATCGACGCTGCGGCCTGCCGAGCCGCTTCAAACCGACGCGGGTGATCAAATCAGATGGGTGTCCGTTTCTTGCTGTTTAGGAGAGGGTTGAGGTCGGATCGAGACTTGGTCATCTCCCTCTTCTCCCCAGCGGGGAGAGCGACTGTCTTATTTGTCAAGCGTTTTGCCATGGTCGTCCGTCCCTGATGATGGCATTGAGAATGACCAGGAGTTTTCGGGCGAGCGCGATGCGGATGACCATTTTCGGTTTGCCCTGGCTTTGCAACCTTTGCTGGAATGCCGCCAGATGCGGATTGTGTCGGGCTGCGATGGCGCCAACCAGGAACAGAATGGCGCGTGGTCCGGAGCGCCCGCCGCGCACCGGCCGATGTCCGCTGCGTTTGCCGCTGTCGTTGGCAATCGGCGCAAGGCCGGCCAGCTTGGCGATCGCCTTGTTGGAGATCCGGCCGATCTCAGGCAATTCGGCCATCAGCCGGGCAACGGTACGGTTGGCCACGCCCTTGATCGAGCGAAAGGCCTGGTTGAGGCAGGCCCAGAGCGGATCGTCATCGATCATCGAGGCAATCTCGCCTTCGAGGGTGCGGCTCTGGCGCACCAGAAGCGCGATCACCTCGTTGAGGCTTGCCACGCTCTGATGATCGCGGGCCGCACTGCGGCGCTGCCTCTGGACGGTCAGGTCACTCGTGACCTGGGACAGCC
>NZ_JABDWD010000016.1:0-150661 GCF_019685115.1 Rhizobium sp. NZLR11
AACCGATGACTTCACTAGCATCAGTTTCAATGACCGCTAATGGCGCATTCTTGCCATCAATGTCGTAGCGGCATTTTTCGGAAAGCCCAATCGAGCTTGCTCAATGTGCGAGGAAAACACCGCTTACTCCTTACCTTCGTTCAGGTGATCGCTCACTGCGAAGACAAACAACACTAACGAAGGATTCGGCGGGTGCGAGAAATTGAGGATTTCACTGACGATCGGCTTAAGGCCTGGTGCATCCACTGTGGCGCGGTGATTGCCGACGTCGAGAGCAATCGCGACCATGTTCCGACCAAGTCGCTCCTGACGAAGACACTTCGAGAACGGGGCGCCGACTATGACAGCGGCGCGGGGGATGAAATGGACTATCTGCCACAGGTTATCGTCTGTCGACGCTGTAATTCCAGCTTCGCGCCAGACGAGAACTACCTCCTTTGCGTGCTTCACGCGGTTATGGCTGGAAGCCTCTATCCCGATCCGACGAAACATCCCGAAGCGGCAACCATTCTGCGGAGTAACCGGCACGTAGTCCGATCTCTGAAGAAAGGGCCGGACGGACAGCTTCTTTTGTTCGAAAGCCTCCAGCCGTTCACCCTCTTTCCCCACCCCGACAAGGTACGGCGCGTCATTGTAAAAAACGCTCGGGGCCACGCCTATCACGAGATCGGCGAGCCGCTGCTCGAAGCGCCTGATCACGTTGCATTCGTACCGCTGGAGCAGTTGAGTCGAGAGCAGCGCGACGCCTTCGAGACTGTCGGTACCGGCGCGGAACTTTCTGTTTGGCCAGAAGTCGGAAGTCGCATGACCGTCCAACTGCTCGACGAGGAAGCGATGGTCGGCGGCTGGACCACGGTCGAGCCCGGTCGCTACCGCTATTCTATAGACTGGTCCGACGCCGTGAGGGTGAAGACTGTCGTATGGGAGTATCTCGCTACCGAGACATGCTGGGAGCGCTAGACACTGCTAAACGGCTCCGGCAACGACGGGACTATTGTCGGCGGAGTGGCCATTGGCAGCGGATGCGGTACACGCACCCGTCAGTGCGAGCCAATTTTTCGTTCATGCTACGCTGTAGCGTCACCTAAGGTGTTCGTCCTGCGACAACGGCTTTTCCGCGAACAAGAAATAACTTATCTAGTTTCAACCCCCAGCTCTGAATCGCGGGGATGCAATTAGCGAAATTAGCAGAAAGAGCATTGGATCGATTTCTGCGGCTCTCATAAAAGGTGGTCGAATAACCCAATGCCTGCTTCGGGCGGTACTCAAGGAGCTGCGGACGGAAGCGTGGCGGCGATGAGATCGTGGTCCAGAGTTTTACTGTCACAGATGACCACGCTTCGCTATCCAAGTTCCTGCAGCGGTTCCAGCAATCGTGAAGACGGGACATTAGCACCCGCTCAACGAGGATGATCATGAAGGCCTACGTGATCGACAGCAATATGCTGCAGTCGGACGAACTCCGCCGCTACTTTAAGGAAGAATGCGGCAATCTAGCGATACTCCCGGATCTCGCGTGGTACGAACTCTACAAGCAGCAATCCTTAGAAGGGCTGAGATTGGGGGCTTTCTGTCGTCGGCGATTATGCTGAGCAGGTGATCCTCCTTCGGTCTGGGGGCCAGATATCGAGCTTGGATCCTGCGGTCGCTGAGGATTTGAAACGACTGGTCTTCGAAGGACCTGAAGGAGAGATCGGCGAACTTGTTCGCCTCGTAAGGTCTGACGAACCAATGGACGACTTGGCGGCGGCTCAATTGAACTCGCTATGGGACTGGGCACGAACTCTGCAACCTTCGTTGATCGAAGGCGCGATGGACATCGCCGTGTCTTTTCCTGAGATGCAGGAGCAGATGTTCAATCACCAGGAGCTTCGGATTATCAGGACGAACGGCAAGTACACCGAAGAGATGGTCTTCACCACCTTCGGCGCCGCGTTGCAGATTTGGGAAACTTTGGCAGGCTATTACGAAATCGAGTGGGAGGGCCTCGACGAAACCCTCGTGTGCCGCGCCTATCTCTTTCGGTATGCACTGGGGATAGTGATCAATCTGCTCTGGTGGATCCGCGGCGGCAGTCAAGCGGTGGTGCGCATGGATCGAATGAGCAATGATCTCATCGATCTCGGTTTCGCTGTGTATGCCACTTACTTCGACGGACTTTTCACCCGTGACGAGAAGGCCGCCTGGGTTCATGCCAATCTAGTCGCAGCAATCGCAAGTTTTCGCAACATTCACAGCGCTGATTGAACTCCTGCCGCACATGTTTCGCAAAGGCCGCCCGAAAAGTCCCTTGGACGCGCCCGTGAGTTTCAGAGGCTCATGGCGAGGCACTAGCCTGGCTGGGGCGTGAACAGCGTCGCTCGCGAAAGGGTCTTTGCTGCAAGCCCCACGTACCAGGCATTCATCCGGCTGTCCCAGCTGCGCACCTCGCAGAACGTTTTCCAGTCGAACTCGTAAATCGACAGCAGCTGCCAGTCGGAATCGATGCGCACGACAATCAAATATTCGAATAGCTGCTTCTCCCGGTCATCGCGATCCGGATAGACGGTGCCGGTCTTACGCGCATCGAGCACGCCCTTGATCGAATAGCGGTCGCCGCGCCGGGAGAGGGCATCGACATTCTGCGTGCCGGTCGGCGCAGGCTGTAGATTGGGACGACCCGGAGTAGCGTTGTAGAGGGCGATCGCAAGGTTTTCGGCGACCTGCCCGACATTCAACGCCAGTCCGCGTCGCTTGAGCTCCGCCGCCACCCGGGCGCGCAATCGAAGCAAAGCAATGTCGCTTAAGTCAGCGAGCGCGTCCGACGGATCTGTTGGCGGAACCGGCAGGGCTTGGCTCATAAAATCTCCTCCGCTGTCGGTGAAATACGTTTCTCTGCAATCTCGTCGAACATGGCGTCGCTGTTCAAGAAGGCTGTAACTTTTTGAGCGAGCTGACTTTCTGGCAGGCGGCCGCGTCCCTTAAGCGCGCATTCCCAGATCAACAGGCTGCGCCAGCCGAGCTCCTTGAGCAAGCTCACCGCAGTGGCATCGCGCTGGCGGTTCAGAGCGATCTTGGCTAGCCAGAATTCTGTGCGAGTCGCCGGCGTACGAAACAGGGAGCAGGTGTGACCATGCCAGAAACAGCCATGCACGAAGACAGCTGTGCGAAACCGTGGCAATACGATATCAGGCTTGCCCGGCAGGTCCCCGCGATGCAGTTGGTATCGGAATCCGCGGCTGTGCAGCAGCCGGCGTACTGTCCATTCTGGCGCTGTGTTCTTCGCGCGGATGCGGCTCATATTGAGCCGGCGCTGCTCCAGTGTCAGTCTATCGGCCATCGCTCCCGGCCGCCTGCTCCCGGGAGACAGCATCGTCCTCGGCCAAGGGCGCACCGACCGCCAGATCGGCGGGCACGGCAGGAAAGGCTGCTGACAAGGCGTGAAAGGCATCCGACCCCGCGGACAGCACGGCTACGCTGTCCCGAAATTCGACGGCAAGGCTAGCAACGATCCCCGCATGGAGCAGACGCTCACGCTGGCGGCCGATAAAGGTCATCAGAATCGGCTGATCGCCGTTATTGTCCGCAACTGAGCGCAGAAGCACGAAATCCTTACTGTCGAGGAAAGCGCAAGCGTTGGCCGTGATCTTGCGGCCGCCGAGGCGCCAATTCTTGCCGACTTTACCAATGTTCCTGAGTTCGCGGTTGCCATAGCCTCCATAGACACAGATCAAATCCATATCCGCGCCGCCGTTTTCGAACAGCTGCGCGCTCAAGAGCTTGCGCGCGACAGGCGTGGTCAGCGCGATCGCGCGCTGCTTGCTGGTGGCGCTCAGGCGGTGCGCCGAGAAGATACCCAGGTCCGATTCCGCCAGTGATCTGACGACGATAATCTCGTCGCGCCGGCTCATCAGCGACCCGCGCCCGCCGCGAGCGGCAGGTCCTCTGAGCTTGCTTCCCCTATGAGCTGCCTGTGCAGTGTCTGTGCGATCGCGCGCGCCAGCAGCGGTGGGACGGCGTTGCCGATCTGACGGAAGGCCGGGTTCATTGTTCCCGCGAAGCGAAAACCGTCAGGGAAGGACTGCAGGCGGGCAGCTTCGCGTACGGAGATCGGCCGTGCCTGCCGGCTGTCGTAATGAATGTGGCTGTAGCCGTCCTTGCCGAGATGCGCGAGGAGAGTTCGGGCGGGCGTCACTGCTTCCATCTTGCGCCACTTGTTCGGAAATTTCCCGGCATCGTAAGGCGGCACGAAAGCGGCCTTGAGAGCATCCCATTCGGAATCGCCGTCTTCCGGCCGCTCACCCAGTGCCTGGAGCCGCTCGAGCTCGGACTCGAACAGGCTCAGTGCGTAGCGATGCGCCTCAGGATATTGATCACC
Organism: Rhizobium sp. NZLR11; assembly: GCF_019685115.1. Taxonomy (NCBI): domain Bacteria; kingdom Pseudomonadati; phylum Pseudomonadota; class Alphaproteobacteria; order Hyphomicrobiales; family Rhizobiaceae; genus Rhizobium; species Rhizobium sp. NZLR11. Next base: position 4,358 of record NZ_JABDWD010000016.1, read on the forward strand.
CGGCTTCAGGCCGGCGAAGATACGATAGTCCCGCGGGAGGTATCGTATCACATGGTCACGCACATGCGAGCCGCCCTCGAACCCGGGCCAAGCCCGCATCGCCTTCACATAGTCGTTCTGCTGGTTATGCCCACCATAAGGGAGCATCGCATCGAGTCGCCGCGTGCCGCGCCGGAGCGTCCCTTCGGCAAGTAGTTCCCGCGCCATGATTTCCGGAAGATCGCCGATGGCCTCTTGGGTGCAGACCGCAGGCTGCAGGGTATCATCAGCTTCGGGCGCAGCCTTATATCCGCTGCCGCTAGTTGCCGCAGTAGGTAGATCCTTCCCCGTCGCCAATTTAAGCGCGACAGCGCGCGACCCCTGATAACCGGACGGCAGGTCGATCCAGTGCGTCGGCGCGGGAAACTCGACATCGTCCGCAAGCTCCTTGCGGATTGCGATGAGGATCATCCGTTCACGCATCTGCGGCACGCCGTAGAAGGCTGCGTTGAGCAGCGTGTAGCGGACAACATAATCCTTGCCGGCGAGGATCTCGCCGATCTCTGCAGCGAGATTGTGACCGCCATGATTGAGCATGTCCGGCACGTTCTCGATTACCACCGCGAGCGGAGCGCAAGCCTCCACATAGGCGAGATATTCAATATAGAGCCGCGCGCGCGGATCATGCCGGAACGCCTCGGGGTGTTCGGCTATCTCGCGCAGCTTTGAGCGTCCAACACGCGCAAATGCCTGACAGGGTGGACCGCCGACAATGACATCGAAGGCACTCGCCGCCGAGCCGAGACCAAGCGCCGTGGTAAGATCGGTAGGAGATGTCGCAGTGATATCGCGCGCAATACTGTGGCGGTCTTCGCCATGATGGAAGTTGAGGCCGTGCGAGCGGGCCGCTTCAGGATCATTCTCGACCGCGGCGACGATCTCGTAACCCGCCGCCTGAAAACCAAGCGAAATCCCGCCACAGCCCGAGAAGAGATCAAGCACACGAGGGCGCGCCCCGGCGTGTAAACGCTGGATTTTCTGGCGGATGACTTTCGGGTCAGCGCTCATGACCGGTCGCTTCCGAACGGCAACTCAGTCTGGCCGGCTTTCGTCGCAAGATAATGCAGAACTGCCTGTCGAATCACCCAGGCACAGGATACATCATTGGCAGCAGCCAACGCCTGCACTTGGCGATGCACGCCTTCTGGCAGTAATACGGTTGTGCGGACGGTTTTTACTGTTGCCAAGATTGCGATACTCCTTAATACCGTGATACACCAGATCGCACCACTATGCACCACTTTTCATCAATGCATGGCCGGAGGCGATGTGCAGGATCGGATGAGTTCCCAGACGGGCTGACAGAATTGCGAGAACGCGGTTTCGCGCCGGTCAGCTCCACTCTCCGCACTGTCCGGCTCATGTACGCGTTGGCAGACACGCGTTTCTACTGCCGCCATCGGAGATTCTCTTTGCGTCCTATCGAGATCACGCCATCACCACATGCACTCCTGAGATCTCTACGTGGTCTTGGTTATTCACCCGAAACCGCGCTCGCTGATCTAGTCGACAATTCGCTCGCTGCCGGTGCGCGGCAGGTCCGTATCCGTCTCGAATGGCGCGACAGCAATCCAATTGCCGAAATTCTCGACGACGGTGCCGGTATGAGCTTTGATCGGCTCGTTGAGGCCATGCGCTTCGGGGGCGCTGGACCCGACGCCGAACGAGAAGGCGGAGATCTCGGGCGGTTTGGACTGGGATTGAAGACTGCTTCGCTGTCCCAATGCCGCGAGCTGACCGTTGCGTCGCGCCGCGAGGGCGTAGTCGCGCGGCTGGCCTGGGATGTCGACCACGTCGGGCAAGAATGGCGCGCCGACGCGCCTGACGAGTCGCCGCCAGGTGAGCTGGCGACCGAATTCCAGACGTCAGGCGATGGCACGCTGGTGAGCTGGGGCCGGATGGACCGGTTCGGCGGGCTCTGGGGGCTTGATCGCGATGCGTTCAATGACCGCATCTCCGATATCCGCGCGCATCTTGCGATGACCTTTCACCGCTTTTTAAGTGGCGAAGCACGGCGGCTCGCGATCAGCGTTAACGGCCGGCCCCTTGCCGCCTGGGATCCGTTTTGCCGAGGACATGATGCAACCATTGCGTTGCCGCGTGATATCATTCGCAGTCCTGAAGGCGCGATCACGGCACGGCCATATATTCTTCCTCATCGTGACCGGTTCGCGAGCGAACGCGAATGGGAAGACGCCGGCGGCCCGGGCGGCTGGATCGAACGGCAAGGGTTCTACGTCTACCGCGGCGACCGCCTCGTCTCTGCCGGAGGCTGGCTTGGCCTCGGCGGCGCTCGAGCCTGGACTCGCGAGGAGTCAAGCCGGCTCGCGCGTATTGCTCTCGATCTCCCCGTCGCGATGGACGAGACGTGGCGGATCGATATTCGCAAGTCTGTCGCTCGACCGCCCGCCTGGGCGCGGGCACGATTAGCAGGTCTTGGCGCGGACTGCAGGCGGCGCGCTCGCGAGGTCTTCGCTTGGCGTGGTGTCGGATCGGGTGGCAAGGGCCGCCGGGGCGACGCTGATGGGGGAGCATGGCCATGGGAAGCGCGCAGCGCCAAGGCCGTGCCACGCTATCGTGTACGACGGGACCATCCTGCAGTTTCGGCTGTGGTTGAAGCGCTCGGTGCCGAATCGAGGCTGCTTGAGGGACTGCTCTCTGCCCTCGAACTCACCGTTCCGGTCGAACGCATTTGGCTGGATGTCGCCGAACAGGGCGGCGCGGATCCTGCGCAACCGGTGGCAACCGAGATTGCCGAACTCGCTGCACCGCTTGCAACGCTGGTGCGCAGCATGAATAAGATGGACGATAGTGGAGATCGGCTCGACTCGGTGCTACGTTCGCTTGGCGTTGCGCAGCCTGCGTTGCGCGCCGCCATCATCCAAAAATTGGGGGAGAATTGAGCTGATGGATCCGGTCACACAGCTTGCGAACACTGCCCGCGTTGCACTCGGTCCGCGAGCCGGCGACCGCACGCTGGGCACGGATGAGATCATGGCGGTGGTGCGCGCCTCGGCCCCGCTTGTGGGGCTTACCAGTGGACACAGTTTCACCGAGGATGAGGTTCAAGCAGCGACGCGCGATCTTGAGGCCCTTTTCGTGGTTGCGCAGGGACCGTCGATCCGGCTGCTCGGAGAAACGCAACCGCCACCCTGGTATCTTGGCGAGCGTCGTCGCCCGGGCGCCTTTTTCTCGCGCTATCTGCAGAAGCTGGGCGAGAGCGGGTGGGCGCCCCGCGCGCTCGAGGTGCTTGAGGAAAGCACCGCTGATGTGCTTGAGCTGATCGATGATCCCAACCGGGATGTGCCCTGGAATTGGCGCGGCCTCGTAGTCGGCAATGTTCAGTCAGGCAAGACCGCGCATTATGCAGGGGTCATCAACCGTGCCGCTGATGCCGGCTATCGCGTAATTATCGTTCTGGCGGGCATGCACAATATTCTGCGTCGCCAGACCCAGCTGCGTCTCGACCAGGATTTTCTCGGCTTCGATACCGCCGGGAATGCCGGAAGCGGGGGGCGGCGGCCGGTCGGAGTCGGCTTGTTGCCGGGACCGGTGCAACTGGTCGACAGTCTGACTACCTCCCAGTTGAACGGCGATTTCAACCGCACGGTTGCGCAAAATTCCAATTTCGCGCCGGCTAACCGCCCGTTCGTGTTTGTCCTCAAGAAGAACGGCGCAGTGCTCAAGAACCTCAATCGCTGGATCGCGCGACTGCCCGAGGAGTCGCGCAACGCACCACTGCTAGTGATCGATGATGAGGCTGATCAGGCATCGCCTGACACGGGAGATCAGGGCTTCCTCCCGGACGGCAGCTTCGATGAGGATTATGATCCGAAACGCATCAACGGCGAGATCCGCAAGCTGCTCGGCGGGTTCAGGCGCAGTGCTTATGTCGGCTACACTGCGACTCCCTTCGCCAACATCATGATCCATGATGAGCGTGCGGCTGAGGACTATGGCGCCGACCTATTTCCTTCCGCCTTTATCGTTTCGCTGTCCGCTCCGGACGATTATTTCGGACCACTCGCGGTGTTCGGTCGCGACGACGACGCTGATTCAATGGGACTGCCTGTCATCCGCCATCTCGACCAGACCGCTGAGAATTGGATTCCTGACCCGCACGATAAGACGCTGCGGCCGATATACCGGGGCGTGACGCGAGTCCCGCCGAGCCTCGCGGAGGCGATCCGCAGCTTTGTCGTCTGCTGCGCAGCACGAGCCGCGCGCGGCCAAGCCAACGCGCACAAGACCATGCTTGTGCATGTTTCGCGATTTCAGGATGTCCATGACCCGGTCCATGCCCAGGTCGAAGGAGAGCTTCGCTCGATCCGCAATGCGATCGCTGCGGCCGATCCGATCGAAATGGCGGAGCTCGAGCGGCTGTGGCGCGAGGACTTCGAACCGACCACCGAGGCGATGGCATCGTCTGTGTACGGCCGTTCTGTCCGTCGGATCGGCTGGGATGAGGTCGCAGCACGGCTGGGAAATGAGGCTGACCGAATTCAGGTCGCGGTATCCAACGGCCGCAGCCGCACGGGGGTCGATTATGATGCTGCCGACGCTGCCGGGCAGAGCCTCTCGGTCATTGTCATTGGTGGCGACAAGCTGTCACGTGGGCTGACACTCGAAGGTCTGTCGACCAGCTACTTCCTGCGTGTCTCCCGTCAGTATGACAGCCTGCTGCAGATGGGGCGCTGGTTCGGTTACCGCCGCGGCTATGCCGATCTCTGCCGGCTGTACACCACCACCGATATGGAAACCTGGTTCCGACATTTGGCTACGGTCAACGAGGATCTCCGCGCGCAACTGGCACATATGCGCGTTACGGCTGGCACTCCCAAACTCTACGGTCTCAGCATCGCTGACCACAGTATCATGAACGTGACGGCTGCGAACAAACGGCGGCATGCTGTGCTTCGTCCGGTCACCTACGCCGGCGAAGGCAAGATCCAGACGGTGCAATACCGGGACACCGATACTACGATCGCGAATGCTGCGGCTGTCGACGGCCTTCTCGAGGAACTGGAGGATCCGGAGATCGATCCGGCCCGGCCGGGAGGCCGACCACCGGCAGCGGGGTTCATCTGGCGGAATGTTCGTGGCAACCGTGTCGCCGCGCTGCTTGAGGCCCTGGCGTTTCCGCCGGAAAGTAGCGACGTCGATGGAAAGCGCATGGCGGGCTATATCACTACGCAGCTCGGGCGGGGCGAGCTGAACGACTGGACGGTGTTCGTACCTGCTGGTGTCGGCGCCACTGTGCAGGTGGCCGGGCGCGATCTGCCCAGCGTTCGTCGCTCGCCGATCGCCCGTTCGACCACTGCGCGATTTATCACCAAGTCGATCCTCAGCCCGCTCGACGAGGCCATCGATCTGAGTGACGATCAGTATCGCCGCGCGCAGGCAGAAACTGATCAGGTACTAGCCGACGAAGGCGAGCCTCCCGCCGACCGTCCGGCCGGTCCCTGGATCCGAAGGGTCCGGGGTGAGGATCCGCGTCGCGGTCTGCTCATTCTCTATCCAATCGACCCGGCAGGCGCCGGCCTTGAACCTGGAATCCCACTCTGGGGTGTAGTGGTGAGCTTCCCGACCTCGCCGACAGCTTCGGCCAACTGGCGCCTAGAAAATACCGTCCAGCAGCGCGCGGCACCATGAGCATGACTCCTGATGCGGCCGCATTACTGGGGGAGTGGGACGAGCTGGCTGCTGTAGCTCCAGGGGACCGGCTGTATCGCACCCGACGGCTTTCCCGACCCGCGCAACTCGACCTCCGCGCGGGTCTGCGAGAAATCGACGGCGCGCCGTGTCTCGTTGCATTGCCGGGTGGCGCTGGTAATTCCATCGCTTCTTTTGAGACCGCAGGCCTGCGGCTGTCGCGAGCCGCTGATCCTGCTGGCCTCCTGCTTGTCCTCTCACTCGAAGAACCCTCCCGACGTGATCTTTTCGCCGAGATTTGCAGCGATTGCATCCGCACCGTCCTGCGCTGGGAAGATGAAGGCGAAAACGAATTGGTCACCGTCCTCGCCGCACGCCTCGCTGCGTGGCGAGCGTTTCTGCGTGATCAGACCAGTGGTCTCTCGAGAAACGAGATGGTTGGCCTAATCGGTGAGCTCCTCGTCCTCGATCGGCTGCTCGATGAGAACGCTGAAGCGGTCGCCGCGTGGAAGGCACCCGATGATGGGTTGCATGACTTCGTGCTCTCCGGTCATGGCCTTGAGGTCAAGACTGCGCTGGGGCCGACGCGACAACTCCATATTTCGACGCTCGATCAGCTTGACGACGCCGGGCTCGCCTCGCTGCACATCGCGCACGTCCGCCTTGTAGAGTCGGTTTCCGGCGACACGCTCGGCCAGATCACCACACTGATCGAACAACGGTTGAACGGTGAGCGGGCGCGTAGTGCTTTTCGCAATGCGCTTTTGCGCCGCGGACTCTTACCGGGCGGCGACGCCAACGCTGGGCCGCGGGTCGCTTGCGCCGGGATTGATGGTTACGCGGTGAGCGATGGCTTCCCGCGGCTTCTAAGGAACGATGTATCGCTCGGTATCGCCGAGGCCACCTATCAGGTTGAGGTGCGTGCGCTGGCCGGCTTTGCCGTCGACATGGCAACGGTGTTAGACACGTTCGGGGGGACGGGCAATGAGTGAGAATGCAACGTCGGAATTCGCTCGAGCGCTGGCGGATGAAGTCGATGAGGCGCGTGATGATCCGACGATAGACATCCCGTCGACTGAGGCGCTCTTCACCCGCATAGTCATCGATGAACTGGAGGAAATTGGTCATTTCGAGGCGGCCTTTGATCTACCTCAAGAGGGGAAGGTCGGCCGGTCACCGTTCCGGATTAGTGGGTACGTGATCGATGAGGACGCTGGCCAACTTACTCTCTTCGCGACGCACTACTCGGGCGACGTGCCGCCGCGTCGCGTTCCCGCCTCAGACCTTCTAAAGACTGCAGAAAAGGCTGGCACCTATGTCGCTGCATGCATTGGCGGGCTTGCAGACCGCATCGAGCCTTCCAACACAGAGGCTGGGGACCTCGCGCGTCGCGTGGCGGCGCTTGGCGAGCGCATCGACCGCTTCCGGATCGTCGTGCTGACCGACTGCATTGCAGGGGGCACGCTGCCCGCGACGGTCGACAGTCATGGAAAGTCGATCGAGATCGAGCTCTATGACATTGTCAGGCTACACAGAGTTCTTGGAGAAGGCCAGACCCGCGGTGATATTGACGTCGACCTTGTCGCCCTGGCCGGTCATCGCATCGCCTGTCTGCCGGTCGCTTCGGGGGCAGGGCATTACGACGCGTTCCTTGCGGCTTTCCCTGGGGAGGTGCTGTCTCGCATCTACGATCGATATGGCACGCACCTCCTCGAGCTGAACGTGCGCGCATTTCTGGGACTTTCCGGGCGCAAATCGGTAAATGCCGAACTGCGCCGCACGCTGGTCGAACAGCCGGAGATGTTTCTGGCATACAACAACGGCGTGGTCGCAACTGCCGATGAGGTCCGGCTCGAGTATGAGGGTGGCGCGGTGTACCTGACCGGTCTGCGGGGCCTGCAGATCGTCAATGGAGGACAGACGACGGCATCGCTTCACCGTGCACGGCGCAAGGAAAGCGTTGCGCTTGGCGCGGTGGAGGTACCGGTCAAGATTATCCGAGTGACCGAGGGGGATCTGGAGCAAATAGTCTCCTCGATCTCCCGCGCAGCGAACCGACAGAATACTGTGCAGCAGGCCGACTTCTCGGCCAGTGACCCGTTCCACCGCGAGGTGGAGACATTGGCGAACAACGAGTGGCTCGAAAGCGGGCGCGGGCGCTGGTTTTATGAGCGAGCGCGCGGATCATGGCTCGCAGCCGAGCAGAAGGCTTCTTACCGCACTACCGAGCAGCGCGCCTTCCGCGAGCAGACGCCAAAGTCCCGACGCTTCGATAAGCTCGACCTCGCACGTTATCTGTCGGCGTGGGACGGCTTCCCCTGGCGTGTCGCTTTTGGCGGTCAGAAAAACTTCCAGGCGTTCATGCAGCGCCGCAAGGAGCTGACCGCTCCACCTCCGGACACTGCTTGGTTCCACCGGCTGATTGCGCTCACTATTCTTTATCGTACGACTGAGCGTCTGGTCCGAACGATAAAATTCCCTGCGTATGGCGTGAATATTGTCGCATATCTGATCGCCGCCCTTGGAGAGCGCACCGGCGGCCGGATCGATTTCGACTTTGTCTGGCGCCAACAAAAGCTGTCGAACGAGATGGAGGCCCTCATCTCCGCCTGGGCTCCGCTGATCGATCAGGCGCTGCGTGCAAGCGTCGGTAACCACAATCCCACGGAATGGTTCAAGAAAGAGGACTGCTGGGCTGATGTCCGCAATCACCTGCCGACCCTGTCGGATCCGCTCCCGGCAGAGCTTAACGGCACCTCAACCACGACCGGCGCTTTGGCGGAAAGACGCGCACAAACTCTCCAGGTAGCTGACTATGATCGAATCGAGGAATGCATGCGCATTCCATCGGCGGTCTGGGTGGCGGCGGCCGAGGCCGGTCAGCGCAGCGGAGTGCTGCATTTCAAGCTCGCCAGCATCTGCATGACACTCGCCAACTATGCGGCAGGCGGCTGGAGCCGTCGTCCTTCGATTAAGCAAGCAAAGCATGGGCTCGAGAGTGTTGCTAAGGTGCGTGCCGCGGGCCTGTTCGACGAAACACAACGCGACGCCGGGTAGAGGATTGCAGCGTGCATGACCTTTAAGAATGTCGATGCCGAAGTAATGTTCTTGTCGCCGCCCAATCGCACGGACGTCAGCCCGCGCGGAAACACTAACAGCAAGTTAATTGGTTGTCTGCCTCTCGGTCGAATGCCGCCGGGTTTACCAGCCGAATCGGTTCGGCTTGTCCCTTTCCGGATGCCCTCTCCCCAGGGCATCTTCAACTGAAGTGAGCATAATGACGGACAAAGTGATCGCACAAGTCCCAGGCTTCATCATCTACCGTACAACGGATTCCGGACCGCCTGTCCCATATGTTCCGGAAGCGCGGGAAGAGTCCAGCAATCACGGATTCATGGATCTGCGCGACCATCCGGAGCTGGTCGACGCCATTCCCGAGTGCATGAAAAGCCCCGGCCTTGCCGATCTCATCCGTGCCCTGAACGAGGCCGGCTCTCTTCTTATGTCGATCGGATGCGAGTGCAAGATGAACGACCGGGAGCCGGACGACGGAAATCCTTTTCTGCGCTACTTTCACTCCTATACCGACCTGACCTTCCGCGATCCGGCGAGGCACGCAACGGAAGACCAGCTCGTGACACTCGCGAAAGCAATGGCCAACAGCATCCAGTTCGAGGAGGAGGTCCCCTGCTCGTTCGAGCTCGGCGTCCAGCGTATGAAGCATTTCTTCGGCGGCGAGGGCTATAATCTCAGCATGGGCCTGTCCGGCTTTGGTTCTGACGAAGCTGAATCCCGCGCGAACTACGAGAAGGCCGCTGCTTTGACCGCCGCCATGTTCCGGCGCCTGACCGCGAAAGAGAAGCTCGGTGCATCCGGACTTTAAGGCTTACGCGGAAGCGCTTCATCCCAAGTTCGAGGCCCTGATCGCGATGGCGCCGGTGTCCGGCGGCAATTTGCCGAAGATCATGCCGGCGCGGGGCGTTTATCTGTTCAGCGAGGGGAACGACCATCTTTATGTCGGCCGGACGAACCGGCTGCGCCAGCGGTACGGCGATCATTGCCGGCCAAGCTCCGACCATAACAGCGCCCCCTTCGCCTTCAAGCTCGCGCGCATCGAGACCGGGTTCATCGAGAAATCCTACAAGGCGGGCGCCACGAGTCGGAAGGGCCTGTCCCTCAACGAAATCTTCATCGCCGCCTTCACAGGAGCGAAGGCGCGGGTCAGAGCCATGGATTTCCGGTTCGTCGAAGAGGTCGATCCGACCGCACAATGCCTGCTTGAGATCTACTGCACGGTCGCGCTGCGCACCCGTCACAATGACCTCGAGAACTCCTAGCCGGCTTGATTCAGGCGCTTAGCATTCCGGGATGGAGCCGCCTTCACGTTGTTCCGTCCGACATTTCTGGCCTCTCCTGGCTGTTTCCTCCTCCGCCGCGGTGCTCCCGCGACGTTGCCGACAGCGTTGCCGACCGCAGAGCGGAATTTCCAGCGCCCTGACCAGGGAAGCTTGTGACGGGTGGCATGCCAGGAAGTCCTCGCGTTCACAGCGTGCGCGACGGAACCAAGCATGATGAAGGCGGCGATGATGCCCGCGGCGATGGCGGCGCCGGGATCGACAGTGCGCGAAGGGCGTGGAACCAGACATAGGCGCCGACCGCCAGAGCGGCCAACATGATGACGTTCCCGACGGGATCACCAGTTCCTCTCCGCGGCGGCTTTGCCGGAGCCCGGTTTTCCTCCTGTTCTTTCCTGTAGCGATCATAGCCCAGCATTCCGCCCAAGGGAGTAGGTTGGGAACCCGGATCGCCCGATCAAGATATTTGCGCCTTGCCTAATAGATTTCCTGACAGGATTTCCAGACAACGGAAGGCCAGAAAACAGGTGGTCCAGCCGCCATCAATTTCTGTGTCCGGAAAACGATCGATTTCCGGACCCAGGAAGACGGCTATGTGCTTCAGTGGCGTGCGTACTCGATTGCAATAAGAAGGTACATAATCGCTATGATTGCATAATAGAACGGCATCATTCTTTGGTCTCCAATGTTGCGGAGGTGCGACGTGCGCCTCCGTCACATGGCGAAGGCTTTGCGGATCAAAATTCGCTGAGACAGGCGGGACCCGCCGTGATGACGGAGTCAGCTGCCTTGGGCGTCTTTATCGCTACCAGCCTTTCTTGAACGATCCATCAGGGCGATGACGGTGCTATAAAGCGCTGCCTGAACCTCCTCTAGCTTCGTCGGGTTCTGGTCTTCCTCGACGCCATTGCTATAGAGGTGGCCTTCCCAAAGGCCGCCGACGAATTGCCCGCCAAGCGTGAATCCCCCAGTCTTGCTGCTCACGACCGACAAGTAACCGTCGTCGGGATGCAGGCGGCGTTTAGGCAGCTCAGGAAGGGGAAATGGCACCGATGCACTGAAAAACTGCATTTCGGATGGGTCGCGGAGTTGCATCTTCACCCGCCAAGCTCCGTAGTCATAGCCGCTCGGCCTGTAGATATGGACTGTCAGACGATCGGTGAGCCGTCCATATTCTGCCTTAACGAACTCCTCGATCAGCTCTCGGGCTTTTGTTGTCGGCTGGACGCCGATCCCCTGGCAAATAGCTTCGAAATCAGCTTTGGTGCCGCTGGAGATCCTAGCCTTTATGATAGCGTCTTTTTCCACAATGCAGTTCCTTGTGACCACATTTTTAGAATATGTGTCTTGTGCCCCCAAATGTCAATTATGGGTGCACAAAAAAATTATCGTCTCGATGTTCTTGCAGCCGGCGCGGCTGATTACTATTTGTGTGGAAACAGTTTCGGGGATGGAAGTGGGTTCAAATCCCACCACGTGGCTCGTTGCGGTTGCCTTCTTCTTATTAGCGATAGCGATTGACGCTCTCACCAATGGAAAGGACAACCACATGAAAACAACGAACTCTTTTATTGCCAACGTGCGGACCGTTTACAAACGACTGAAGACTAGCCTGATCACGACAACTCAGGCGATCGCGACAGCCGTGGTGACGGATTTGGTGACCACCTTCCTCCATTCGAAGGGCGCTCCCGGAAACGGTTGAGCGCCTTTCTTTTTATCCTCGAGGTAGAAAAGAGGCGGGCCGAATGCCCGCCCCTACTTAGGCAAGTTTCCGGTCCAGCCAGTCATAGCCGAGACCGGAACAGGCGGCGATGGCCGCGATCAGCAGCGGGTGCAGCTCTGTCGCGATGGCTCCGTAGAGGAAGGTGCCTGAGGCTACGGCAAACGGGGCGAGCTTGTTGAACGTTTCTGGTGACATGATGTTTTCCTATGTCGAGCGGCAAAAGCACCGCACCAGAATTGTCGGCCGTGGCGATGCAAGGCACAAAAAAATGCACTTTCTTCACCGACAGGATTCTGCGCAAACCACCATTGTGCATCACCAATGCCTGTAATCTAAAATACACCCCACGCCCGAAACCTCCCCCTCCCCGTCATCTCCCGCAGGCCCAGCTCCAAAACAATCCGCCGCGCCGCCTGCGGCGTGACCTCGAGCGTCTTGGCCACCATCCCAGCCGACACCAGGGGCTTCGCCATCACCAGCTCGATCAGTTCCGGCAATTTTGAAGACGTCCGCCGCCCCTCCAGTTTACGGTCCATCATCGTTTTCGCCAGCGCCAGCCGGTCATGTTCCTTCAGCCCGATCTCGGCGGCCGCCAAAAGCCCGTGCGCTATCGCGAGCAGTCGGGTCTCCCGTTCGCGATGCCGGCGCCGATCGACGGGAATGGTTTTGAGGCCGAGATTGATCGCCGCCAGATGCGCTCCGCTGGTGATGCCGGCCTGGCGCAGGATCGAGGCGGCCAACAGTCTGCCAAGCCAAGGCGCGTGTTGAAGGATCGACAGTTCGTTCCAGGCATCGAGGGCGACGATCGCCTGCAGCACCGCCGGCAGATTTTCGACATGCCGCAGCACACCGCGCATTCGTCGAGCCTGGAATCCTCGTCCCAGTCGAGATCATAGACCAGCGGATCGGCCGGAGCCCGGCCGGGCTTCTTGGCTCGTTCGATCGCGGCGTCAGAGCGAGCGAGCAGCGCATCGATGGCAGCATAATCGACGCCGGGAATCCCGTCAGCTTCGTCGATGTCTTTCCACTCATCTTCTGGATCGGCCGTGACCGCGGGCCGAATGACGCCGGCCGGCTCCAGCGCCTCAGCGCCGAGCGTAGTAATGTCCGACGTACGTCGCAAAGTTCGGATACCCTCTGTCGATAACGCCCAGTCCGGCGTCTGCGCGGCGATGCGCCTGCGAGTTCGCAAAATGTCACGGGCGATTGTCAGTTCATGGGTGGGTGTGCGGATATCGCGGGTGGCGTCATGGAGGACGAGGTCTTCCAGGTGGACGAGTTCGCCGTCGATCCACAGCGAGGCACAGGCGTCGGCGAAGTTTTGGCGTTCGATCCATCCCTGACCGACCGGCGAACGGGCAATCCGCTCATCGAGACGCGTCAAGGCGACACCGGCGTCAAGCCGGCCGCATCAAGGTGGATATGCTGATTTTCGCGAGATCGTAAGCCATTGAAATCATGGTAAACGATTTGCTAAAGGAAATCTATCTCGGTATTACAGTTCGCCACTGGATATGATGCTCCAGGCCACGCCTAACCATCGATAAGTACTGGTTATCGATGGCAGTTGATCTGGAGTCGCAAATCAGAAAGAACTGGGGCAAATGGCGGCCCTGAAGGCCGCCAAAACTGCGATTTTGGAGCGCCCGTGGCCAAAGCCAAGAAATCAGCAACCGCGGTGGAGTGCCGCGCCGAGGAGCTCGACACCATCGCCGCCGTGCTGCCGATCGAGCGCCGCGACGAGCTCGCCGAGCTGCTCACCGACCAGGATGTCGAGACGCTGCGCCATCTCGTCAACCAGGGCATGGGCGACAACACGCTGCGGGCGCTGACTTCCGACCTTGCCTATCTGGAAGCCTGGGGACTGGCGGCGACCGGACAATCCCTGCCCTGGCCGGCACCCGAGGCGCTGCTTTTGAAATTCGTCGCGCATCACCTCTGGGATCCGCAGCACCACGAGATGGATCCCGATCACGGCATGCCGGCCGCCGTCGACGAAAAGCTTCGGAGCCAGGGTTTCCTGAGATCCGTCGGGCCGCACGCGCCAGCCACCGTGCGCCGGCGGCTGGCGAACTGGTCGACGCTAACCAGATGGCGCGGTTTTAACGGCGCCTTCGCCTCCCCTTCTGTGAAATCAGCAATCCGCCTCGCCGTGCGCGCTGTCCCGCGGACGCGGCGCCGCAAGAGCGCCAAGGCGGTCACCGGCGATGTGCTGGCAAAGCTGCTGTCGACCTGTTCCACCGACAGCCTGCGCGATCTGCGCGACCGGGCGATCCTGATGGTCGCGTTTGCCTCCGGCGGCCGCCGGCGCAGCGAGATCGCCGGCCTGCGGTGCGAGCAGCTGACCGTCGAGCCGCCGATCGAGGAGCCGGACGGCCCTCCCCTCCCCTCACTTGCCATCCATCTGGGCCGCACCAAGACCAGCTCCGGCGAGCAGGACGATGTCGTATACCTGACCGGCCGGCCGGTAGAGGCGCTGAATGCATGGATGGTGGCCGCGAAGATCGAGAGCGGCAGCGTGTTTCGGGCGATCGGGCGGTGGGGGACTGTTTCGAAGCGGGCGATCGATCCGCAGTCGGTCAATGCTATCCTCAAGCAGCGGGCCGAAATGGCTGGGTTGGATGCTGGGGAGTTTTCCGCGCATGGATTGCGGTCGGGATATCTGACAGAAGCGGCCAATCGCGGCATTCCCCTCCCCGAGGCTATGGAGCAGTCGCGCCATCGCTCCGTGCAGCAGGCGTCTAGCTATTATAACAATGCAACAAGGAGGAGCGGCCGGGCCGCGAAACTTCTCTGACCGAACTCGACAGAGGGCCGTCTTGAGCAAGGTCGGGTACAAGAGTACTGCGATTAAGAGCGAATTTTCACGCTAGCGATTGGTGCAGCGGGCCTTGAGTTGCTAACCGACGTCACCCACGGCAGCGGCCTAGGCGTCCGAATGCTATAACGAGCAATCTCATAAACGCTTTGAAAGCGTTCTTTGTTACATGAGAAGTTGGCAAGAGCCAGGTAGAGTATGACCGACAAAAAATTCTTATGCGCCACGTGTGACCAAGAACTCCAGATATGTCATTGCGAATGTTCAAGCATGTTCGTAGCGGGCACTAAACGTCTTTGTGAGCTCTTGGAGTTCTGCCTCAAGAAGACGGATCATGAATTAATCATCTCTTCGCCTTGGATAACGGACAAAGCCGTGCGGACGATCACCGAGCGTTTGGCAAAGGAGGCGCATCGGATATCAATACATATTTACACCGACTACGCGTCAAACCGGGAAGAGCCAGGTTTGAGTAAAAATAAGCGGCAGACCCTCACCCAGGGCAGCAAAGTCACCTTGAAGAAGCGATTTGAGCGGAGCGTGCGGACGCTCCGCTCCCTTGGGGTATCAATCCATCAGCTTCGGAACGTTCACAATAAATCGCTCGTTGTAGACGACAAGATCTTCATCGACGGTTCTTTCAATTGGCTTTCTGCAGAGAGGACAGCGAATTCGCCGGTGGTTCGCCACGACTCTGCTTTGGTCATCACCGGCAAACAGGCGCATCGTCATCGATGCGAATATCTGGATGCCCAATACCGGATAGAGCTCGAACCAGAGCCATTGTATCTCGACGACACCGACCGAGACAACGACATAATGGATTTCATTGATCTCAACACTGAAATCGCTCGGTTTCCGAGGAACAAGGATGAACCAATATACACTCGGTCGCTCGCACTTCCGCAGTGCCAGCCTTTGTTCTTTGCCGTCTGCGAGCGGGACAAAGGCAAGGTGATGCGACGTGGTATCGACATGGCCATCCTGAAACTCAATGAGGGATCCGTCCCGCTTATGCGGGAGGAGAATTTTCATATTGAGGACGCTTTGGTCGCTGCGAGGCCATACAATGAATACGACGACGAGCAAAAGCGCTTCGTAGTTTTCAGGGTGGAGCGCAGAAACCTCGCCACGGATATCAGGTTAACGGGCACGTTCTCGCGGAGTAGGCCTCTCCGCGATAGCAAAACTCCACTCCAGACACATGACATCATTCCACCAAACGCGTTGTGCCTGCTTCCAACGGTCTTCGAAGAGAGCTAAGAGGGATTGGGAATGACACGCCCCGATGTATTGCCTGCGGCTGCGCTTTCTGCCCTGACTGACGTGGCCGAAAGCCTAGCCAGGCATATGCCGATTGATCGTAAAATCGATGGAGTTGACAGGATCACGCAGCACCGCTACTCGAATTCGCTCATCGAAAACTCGCCTGCACAGTCAGCCGCAGGTCGCATTCTGTAAGAATGCAAATATGCTTCGCGGCTTCGGTCTAAATGAATTTAGCGCAGCCCGACGCAACGGCCGGGCAGCGCAAATGCTTTAGGGCGCTATGGTAGCTCCGCGCATCCACTAGGCGTGAACCCCGCGGCTCCCATACTTCTATAGTCCGTCGCGATATTGACGAGCTGGGACATTGCTTTTGCAAATTGCATAGGAACGATGCCGCTCGTCACGAGCGCAGACCGGAGGCGAATTTTCGCCGGGGCAATGCCTGTCAGTTTGGTCAAAACGCCTGGATCATTCTTGAAAAAGCTGATGCGATCGAGATGCTTCTGGATTGGCGTCCGCTTGCCGTTTCGCATTCCCGTAGTCGTGTAATCAGCAAGACGTTCACCAACTTCACCAACCGTTCGATCGAGCAGCAGCCGTTTGCACTCAATGATCCAGACATCACCCTCCTTGTTCCAGGCGAGCACGTCTACATCTCCAAGTTCCTTCTTTCCGTGGAACTGTGTCATCAGCTGATCGGGCAGTGCCGTCAGGCCAAGCTCCGTCAATCGCGCCGCAACGGAATGATTGAAGGCATGCCCGCGCTGATCGACGACTTTGCCGATCCATTTTCCGATCTCTTTGGTATCGAATAATTCGGCTCCTAACCTGCCTTCGATAACCTCGAAGTAGCGCCGAACGACTCGTAACAGGAGTACCGAAGAAACCAGGATTTCGGGGTCCTCGCCATCGCTCAACTGAACAAACGGGCGTCGCGTCAGCGACAGCTTCCTGTTCATTCTCCAAGGCTCCCAATCCCGCGGACGGGCGCCTTCCGGCTTTAACTCGTCCCACTGGGGCCTCGGCCTTAAGGTGAGAGATACGTAGGCGCGATCAACGTCGACATCGGTGCCGAGATCAGCCAGCAGTTCACGAAATTCGGTTCTGGTCATCGAGACCAGGATATCACCATTTCCGAGTGCCATTTCCGCCACGCTGTGCGACAGCTCGATGAGCTCCGCTAGCCCCATGCCGAACTCAGCGCGCACCCCCGCGATGAGGTCGGGATCGAGCACCGGAGCCGTGGGGCTCCGCGCGTCAGGCTCGGATTTGTCAAATGAATCCGCGTAGCCTGCGGCCGCATCGCGAAAGGCGCGGTCACCGTGCGCGTGAGTATAGGGCTTATGCAGCTGATCGTAGAAACCCTTATCAAAGAGGAAGCATCCACTCGGTGTGATCCTAAGAGGACCTGTTGCCAAACCGTAGTAGTAGGCATCGCTTTGCGTCGCACAGTCTATCAGTGTGCAGACTTCCGCAAGCAGTTGGTCGAAGTCGATCTCCGTGCAGGAAATGCCGCCTTCGGTCGGGCAGGTACACAACGCCATTTCCGCCATCGCTCGGCTGGCCACTCCGGCCGAAGCCCGCTTCCCCTCCTGCTCATTGTGTGTCGACAGGACATCTCCCTGATCCTTGTGCAGGGCAAGAAGCGCTGCAGCGGTCTGGCCCCACTCGGCTCTATCCCGATCGATAGCCTCATGGTTAACAACCGCTTTTACGACCAGACTTCGTCGATCAATCGTTGCCAGCCGAGCACGGATTCTATCCCAAAGCCGAATCACCGCAGCATGTAGCAGAGATTTGACATTGCCTTGCTCAACAATCCCACGCCCCGTTGCGCCAGCTAGCGTCGCCAGCCCGAGGTCGGACCAGGCCCGGTCTTCGTCTGATTGATAGAGCGGCGTCGGTAGGGGCAACGCCGCCTGGATCATCTGCTCGGGGTCTCCTGCCGGGATCGCATGTGCAAAACGGGCGTCCTTAGTGCCAGCAATCCTTACAGCGAGCTCGTCCGCCCAATCGACTGAGCGAGGCAATCCCGCCAGCTGGCTGGCGCCAAGCGCCATCGCTGCGATGAGATAACGCTCCGCAATGTTCGTCTCGTGGATGTAACCACATAGACTGGCAATCCTTGAATCGATCCTGATCACGCCGCTCGACACTGTCACATTTGGACGCGCGAGCTGATCGGCAGCGATCGGGGCCAGTTGTGACAGGTCTTCAAGATCAGAGAACAGTAATTCCATCGCAACCGGGCCGGCCGGCAGGGTTGTCAGCTCATGCTCTAAAAGAGGCGCCAACCTGAGCAGCCATTTCTGTGCCGCGTCCCAGATGTTCAGGGTCAACGCCCGATTGCCAAACGGTCCGAATTCCTGGTCGATCCACCACGGTCTCTGCTCTGTTTCGACGACAACCCGCAATTTGTCCTGGAGAGCATCCATCGGCGAAACGAAAATGGGGAGTTGACTGACTTCCTTGAAGTACGAGGACGTGGAACGCCTTTGCACCTCGATGAGCGACCGCCCGTCCGGTCCTATAGTGAGATGGTAGTCGCTCTCCGTTCTTATTCGATGACGCGCCAGACCGGCGTAGCCACCGTCGAGGGTCGCTATCCCTGACAACGGCAATTCGACGGGCACAACTTCAAAATTGCGTTCCTGCAGATAACCGTAGAGATTGATGAAGCCGTAAGGGTTTTCGATTTGCCAACCGCGCGAGTGAAGCTTCTCCTGTTGCTCCAGGATTTTCCAGATCCGCTTCGCGGTGAAGTCCCCATCCCAGCTCATTCTTAACCCATCGCTCAGCGACAAGTCGACGTGATGCCAACTGGCCGGAGAAGATGCAGCATCTCTAGCCGATCCTCGCCCTACTCCGCCATGGACGAAAAGAGTTAGCCCGTGCCGATAGTTGGGGCGACTGGCAAGTTCGGTTTCAGCGTCGCGAACCGATTCCATCACTCCTTCGCCCACCTCGGATACTCCGAGCAGTCCTGTTTGCAGTGTCTCGGTAAGATCGTCGCCAATGTGCACAATAACAGCATGGCAGCCATCTCCGAATGTCGTCCTAATTAGGGTGGTGCGCGAATTCAGCTGCTCCAGATCGTCATCCGAAATCCGATTGCTGAAGCCAAGATTTGATGCGAAAAATGTCCGAACGTCCTGAAGCTCGACAGCACGGAGCGTGGCCTCGAGGCGCGGCAACGCGTTCTCCGATTGGGCAAACTCCAGAATAAAGCGGCGTGCTGCTGCCCCGATTGCGGTCGGCAAGGCGAGGAGCCAGTCGTTTCCCTGCCTCAGCAATGGGTACCGCTCCAGGAGCGAATGCCCGAGCACGTCTGACCCAATGACGTCGCGCTCATTGTCTGCAAGAACAAAGGGGGCGATTTGCCAAGCATGAATACGAAGGTTTTCCAGGTCCTGGACGCTGAACCGCGCGGCCGACCGCGTTGCCTCGGCTGTACCTGGCGAAACGGTGACTTTTTTTCCAGGGCGGGACGCACATTTGCCATAGCGTTTGACACCGGTTCGCTCCGAAACCCCGCGGGCAATTTGGAGAATGGCCATTACGTGGTGATAGGCGGCTTGAGCCCATTCCTCATCGGGCAAACAGAGCAGGGCAGCCAGAAGGTTCTGAAGGTAGTACCCGTTATCAATCCAAGAGCCTTCGAGCAGGACGACGCCGCCTCCCCATGCTGGCACGACGGTGGCAAAAACATCTTCGACAGGATCCTCACCGAGGCCAAGGGGGTCTTGAAGCAGGTCATCATTGAGCCACTCACGGATCTGGGCATCAGACGGGATTTGCGTTCCCCGGCAGAAAGCGACGGCGAGATGGATCAAGGCCTCGATCCGGTACGTGGCAACCTGATTTTCGGGGATCGTCGACAGACCCGATAGCGTCTGGACGAGGTGGAGGCCGTCGAACTTCACTAGCCGCGCACACAGTTTTGCCTGCCGCGTAGCCAGGGCATTAAGGTGAAGGCCCTCCCCTAATTGGTTATGTAGCTTTCCAGTTAACAATCGCAATCTCGCTCCAGCATTTTTACAACATGATGGGTACCTCAAGTCGATCGTGCTGGTAATGTTAGGCAACTCTTTTTGGGAGGCTGCCAACTTCGTCCCCAGCCTTCTAGGCAACTTGGGGGATTAACCTGCTTCATTTCCTCTAATTATCTGTATTTGCTTGAATATCTTTCAAAAAAAACGGCTGACAATCGGGATTGGGAAAATAGCCGGATCGGCATCGTAGTAACTAATTTGGCGGTTTGCGTCTATCCCACGCGACGTATGGTATCACCGTTTGCCTTCAACAGAGACATCAGCATCGGTCCAAGCGAGAATTCCCCACGTTCCGCGCGTTTCGTGAGGTCGCGAAGATAGCCTCCAGCAGAATTTATGAAGTTTGATCGCTCGAGAATGCACGCCATAGCCACTGCGGCATTTTCTGGCCCCATCGCATTGCAGGCCTCCTCATAGGCTGACGGGCTGACACCCAACATCGAGCGGACCACCACGGCCGCAGTCATCAGCTCTCGCCAATGTGAAACGCCGCCCCCCGGCCCATAGTCTCCAATCTGCGGACAAGCTCGAAGAATCATTCCCAGCGGGAACACTTTGATCTGTTCGAGCTTTGCCTTCGTCTCTCCAGGCGTCACACTCGTTGCTTGAGGCTCTTCCGGCCCGCTCTCGCCCTGCTCTTTTTCGGAGCTAGGTTCAAATTCATTTATAGATTCGGTATTTGAATTCTGTATGTGGCGGTCATTTGAGATGGCATTGCCGTGCATATTTTTGGTTTCTGATTGCATTTCCAGAAGGTTGAGTGCCTCAGAACGCAAGAGCTCCATCTCATCGAGTGTGGCTTCGACTTGATTTCTGTCCGGATAGCGAGGATGCCGCCCCAGAATTCTAATATACATCATTTCGACATGCTCCCAATTGCCGGGAGCGCCTTCCTCAATCGCAGCTGTTATCAACTTGCGGACATCTCGGCGGCAGATCGTGAGTGCTTCCTTCGCCCGGCGAAAGCGCATACGCTCCGCGGCTACGTCCTGAGCCAGCAAGGCAAGCTCGGTCGCACGCGCAAGCAGCGGGCTCAGATCAAAGCCGTAAGCCTGTTCGATCACCCCAGCTCGATCGCGGTGTGCATAACGTTTTCCGTTTGGACTATCACGACGCTGGATAAGTCCTGCATCGACGAGTGCTCCGAGTTGGCGGCGCAGTGTACTCTCGGTAATCCCGTGAGCGCGAACGGACAGCTGCGCATTGGATGGAAATACAACAAGTCCGTTCTCGCCATCGAGCTGTGGATCAGGGTAGAACGTCAAAAGGGCATCGAGAACGGCAAGCGCTCTGTCTTGCAGGCCAAAGCGTTCCCTCGCTTCGCACACATCGCGAAATACTTTCCACTTTTCGACACGCGTGCCTGGTGTTGAAGCCGCGATCGCCAATTGCCCTTTCACCAAGGCAAGCGTCGCCGGCCGCCGCCCAAAGGGCGTCGTTACATGTCTCGTTTGCATTTTTCTTTCACCTTTCTTCAGGCAAAGGAAATCCGCTCACCAAATCGGTGCCAAAACTCTTGACTGTGATTCCGGGAAATGCGATTCTCGATCTTGCTAAGGATAACGAGAGAGGCCTTCGCGGTTTACCGTTCGGGGGCCTTTTTCTTTTGCGGTCTAATCTCCGTTGCGTTCAGGTTTGGACTGCCTGTATTCGTCGTACAGATGATCCATGCGGCTAGAAAGCCAATCGCTGAAGGGTTTGGCTTCCGCATTCGAAAGCTCGATCGCGACCTTCTTTGACCTGGCATTCATTGTGAGACTCAGCGAACTATCGCTCGACGTCCATTCTTTCGACGATCTCGGGCTTTTCGGATTCTTGGCCGCTGACTTGTTCTTGTACCGGGTGAGATACCCGTGCAGGTTATCGAACCTCGCCTCTTCCTCGAGCTTTAGAAACTCAGCCGTTTCCACATAGCCCGTGGCGATCTTCAGAAGGGCAGGGGTCAGCAGCAGCTGGCGCAAGCTCAACCACTTGTCGCGGCCGATTTTCTTGGCCGCGCCGAGAGCCTTGATGACCGGGGCAGGGACCACATCGACCACGCCTAGCATTTTGGAGAGCATTGCCTCATCAACCGCCAGCGAAGATCTGACCACGTCCTTCGTCATCCCGGACGCGATCAGGTTCTGTGCGAAATAAGCACGCTCAATAAACGAGAGATTTAAGCGGGCGGAGTTTTCCTGTCCTTGCGCAATCGCAGAGTTGATGTCGTCTAACTTCTTGACGACGGCCTTGACCGGTATTCCGAGTTCTCGAGCGACCTTGAGGCGACGATGGCCGAAGACGACCATGTAGCGCTGTCCGTCTGACGAACTGGGTCGAACCAGAATAGGTGTCGTTTGCCCAGATTCTTTGATCGCTTGCTTGAGCTCCTGAAATTCCTCCCCGTCGTCTGAAAGTCGATCGGCTACGAAGGAGACGTCGAGTAGTCGCGGATCCAAATCCACGATCACCTCGCCCTCCATGAGCTTCTTCGTATTCTCCGCTAGGTCCTCAATGGACCGGACGACTGTCTTTGCAGCGCCAGTCATGCCGTAGCCAGGCTTCGTTGGCGTTTTCTCGTTCAGCGAGGAAAGATCCAGTTTTGCGAACGGGTTTTCACGCGACATCATCGGCCTCCATATTCGCCATCAAATGCGATAAGGCATTGGCTCGGCTCGTAAAAAGCGGGAAAAAAACGGCTGACAAGTTGATCATTTCCTCCCCCATGCACTGTGGATGAGATCCACGACCTCGCCATTGGCCGCGTTCAGGCTCTCCATAGCGCGGTCATAGGTCGAGCGAACGAAATCACCGCGCTCAACCTCATACAAAGTCTGCTTTCGTATCGATGCATCCGATATCGCCGTCGACTTAAGCACGTGATTTCGCAGCATCTGTTGTGCAAACATAGACTGCATAAAGCCGACCATCTGTGCTTGCGGAATATCGGTCGGCTCAAAGCGCGTTACGAGGTAACGGAACCATTCCACACGGATTTCTGCACCAGCCTCTGCAACGGGGGTCATGATGCCGCCCAGCATCTGCAGGAACTGGCTCATCGACATGATGTCCAGCATTTGCGGGTGGATGGTAATCAGGATGCCGGTGGAGGCCATCAGCGCGGTGATCGTTAGATAGCCGAGTTGCGGGGGGCAGTCGATGATAACAACATCGTACCTGTCATCCACTTCCTTCAGCGCATTGACAATGCGCATGTGAAACAACCGGCCCTCGTCACCTTTCCGGGAGGAAATGGACAGGGGCACATCGTACTCAAATTCCTGCAGCACGAGATTTGCCGGGACAACGTCTAGTCCAGGAATGTTCGTCGGCTGGATCACCTCTGAGATCGGCTTGCGCTCATCATCGAAACGAAGCGCTTCGTATAGAGACGCGGTGTCATCGAGTTCGGGCTGAATGCCGAACAACGACGTAAGTGACGCCTGAGGATCGAGATCGACGGCGAGGACACGGTGACCGGTGAGGGCTAGGTATTGCGCCAGATGCGCCGCTGTCGTCGTCTTGCCGCTTCCGCCCTTGAAGTTCACGACCGATACGACCTGCATCGGCTCGCCTTCACGACGACGGGGAACGTAATAGCGCTTGTCGGATTTTTTGTTGGCTTCGAGGTACTCGCGGAGTTCCAGCATCTGATCCGCGGTATAGTAGCGTCGGCCGCTGACCGATTCGATCTCTGGGCCCTTCCCTTCGGAATGGATTTGCCGGAGATGGCTCTGGGTAACGCCCATGAATTCGGCGACTTCGCCGAGCTGAAACTTGCGCAGTCCCTTCCGAGCGTCCGGAGGATACTGCTGGCTGCGCAGCATATGCAACGCGCTTGAGATCTTCGCCCCTTGCTGGGCGATCTCAACGTCAAACCTGTTGGGCTGCTGATGGCTCATTTTGAAAACTATTTCCCGGGAGGCTGAACTTTCGAAAAAATGGCCCCATAGCCATAATTTTCGCAACTATCTCCCGATTCTCAGATAGCCGCAAGAGAATTAAGGTTAACAAAGGGTTAAGGCAAAATCGACGGGTTGCACACCCATAGCTTCTTTTCCTTGCGTTTTCACGGATTTAGCTAGGGGGATGGCCCGCCGCGTTCATGGTCCGTTTTACTGTGAATCCTACAATGCGCCCCGCGTTTATGTGGCTGCGCAAGGCCCCCTCGATCACCCCTTATCGCTTTTCCTTGCCGACTCGCGTGAGTGCGACTTGTAGGATCCTACAACTGCCTCTCGATTCAATTCTGTGCTGATTTCGCCGCCACCAACAACGACGGAGAAAGTTCATGCAGGTTCTCGCGTTTTCAGCACCCCGGACGATTCAAGAGGCTCACCTCCTTCACCTCCACTACCAGCTACGTGCGCGGGTTTTTTCCGACCGCCTCGGTTGGGAGGTGGACGTAACGGCGGGGTACGAGTCCGATGGCTTTGACGCACTTCGACCGACCTATGTTCTCGCCATCGCCGAGACCGGCCAATTGGCTGGGTGCGCGAGACTTCTTCCGGCGCTTGGTCCGACGATGGTAGCCGATGTTTTCCCCTCGCTTCTCCCCGACGGTCAGCTCAACGGTCATGCCGCGATGATCGAGAGTTCCCGGTTCTGCGTCGATACGGCTCTCACGGAGGGGAGGGCGGACGGCTCGGTCCATGAAGCGACGCTCACCATGTTCGCTGGCATCATCGAATGGTGCATGGCGAATGCGTACACTGAGATTGTTACGGTGACCGATCTTCGGTTTGAGCGGATCCTCGCTCGCGTTGGGTGGCAGCTGCATCGTTTAGGCGAACCCAAGAAGATCGGCGTGACGATGGCCGTAGCAGGCACGCTGTCCGCCGACGCAGATACGTTCCTCAGGCTTCGCCCCTCCAACTACCGTTCTGAACTCGCCCCCTGTCAGCCTGGCAGCCTAAGGAGAAATACGTGAACCAGCTTCGCTCTCACCCTCGGCTCGTCCGCAAACTTCAGGATGCGCTCGGCGATCAGCTTTGTGTTGCCCTGGATGACGTGAATGTCGTCGAGATTATGCTCAATCCAGACGGAAAGCTGTTCATCGAACGGTTAGGTCACGGCGTTGCGCCCGCCGGCGAGATGTCATCCGCTGCCGCCGAGATAGTCATTGGTACAGTGGCGCACGCGCTGCAGTCAGAGGTCGACACGGAACAGCCCATCATCTCCGGCGAGCTGCCAATCGGTGGCCATCGCTTTGAGGGACTGTTGCCCCCCGTTGTCACCAAGCCTGCCTTCGCGATTCGTCGCCGGGCATCACGCCTCATTCCGCTCGAAGACTATATTTGCGCCGGCGTGATGACAGAATACCAAGCCGCAACGATCCGCAGTGCCATTTCCACGAGGCTGAACATCATCATTTCCGGGGGAACGGGCTCGGGCAAGACGACGCTTGCGAACGCTGTGATCCGAGAGATCGTCAAATCCGCCCCAGACGATCGCCTCGTCATTCTCGAAGACACCGCCGAAATCCAGTGCGCAGCCGAGAACGCCGTTCTCCTCCATACCAGCGATACGATCGACATGGCGCGGCTCCTCAAGAGCACGATGCGGCTGCGCCCCGACAGGATCGTCGTTGGCGAAGTTCGCGACGGCGCGGCCCTGACGTTGCTCAAGGCCTGGAACACCGGCCACCCGGGCGGCGTGGCGACCATCCACTCGAACACCGCCATGTCGGCGCTGCGTCGGCTTGAACAGCTCACGGCCGAGGCAAGCCAGCAGCCGATGCACGAGGTGATCGGAGAGGCGGTCGACCTGGTCATTTCGATCGAGCGGACACCGCGGGGGCGGCTGGTTCGCAACATCATTCAAGTCGAGCGGTTCATCAACGGACAGTATGAGATCGAATCCGATCAGCCCACTGAAGAACAGGAGGCGCGCCATGTCGCGTAAGCATACCCTCATCGCGGCCGCGCTCGCGGCGGCGCCAATCGTTCTTGCCTCTGTCGCGCCGGCGCTCGCCAGTTCCGGCGGCAGCCTCCCATGGGAAGGGCCACTGCAGCAGATTCAGGAATCGATAACCGGCCCGGTCGCGGGTGCGATCGCGCTTGCAGCCGTGGCCATCGCCGGCGGCATGCTCATCTTCGGCGGCGAGCTCAACGATTTCGCGCGGCGACTTGTGTACGTCGTTCTTGTCGCCGGCATCCTGCTCGGCGCCACCAACATTGTCGGCCTGTTCGGTGCGACCGGCGCTTCGATCGGGCTGACCGACGAGCAGATCACGTCAATTGGTTCGAACAGAGGAGGGGAGGAAGATCATGGCTGAGTCCCTGTCCGGCCTGCGGCGTAACCGCATCCATCGCGCGCTCTCTCGCCCGAACCTGCTCATGGGCGCCGACCGGGAGCTGGTCCTGATCACCGGTCTTGCAGCAGTGATCCTGATCTTCGTCGTGCTTACGGCCTATTCGGCGATCTTCGGCGTCACTGTCTGGGTCGTGATCGTCGGGCTGCTCAGGATGATGGCGAAGTCCGACCCACTGATGCGGCAAGTCTATATCAGGCACATTTCCTACAAGCGCTACTACAAGGCAACCACTACGCCGTGGCGACGGTACTGAGGAGGCGGCCATGGTAGCTCTCAAACGCTTCCGGGTAACCGGCCCTTCCTTCGCCGATCTCGTTCCCTATGCCGGCCTGGTCGACAATGGTGTCCTCCTCTTGAAGGACGGAAGCCTGATGGCCGGCTGGTATTTCGCTGGCCCGGACTCCGAAAGCGCGACCGACCTCGAGCGTAACGAGCTGTCGAGGCAGATCAATGCCGTTCTGTCGCGGCTCGGAAGCGGCTGGATGATCCAGGTGGAGGCCATCCGTATTCCAACGGTCGACTATCCATCAGAAGATCGATGCCATTTCCCCGACCCGGTAACCCGCGCAATCGATGCCGAGCGTCGGGCGCATTTCGCGCGCGAGCAGGGCCATTTCGAGAGCAAGCATGCGCTGATCCTGACCCACCGGCCGCTCGAATCCAAAAAGACTGCTCTCAGCAAATACATCTATTCGGATGAGGAAAGCCGGAAAAAATCCTACGCGGACACGGTGCTCTTCGTGTTCAAGAACGCGGTGCGAGAGCTTGAGCAGTATTTGGCCAACACGCTTTCGATCCGGCGAATGGAAACCCGTGAAACGGTCGAAAGGGGAGGCGAGCGAATTGCCAGATACGACGAGCTGCTGCAGTTCGCGCGGTTCTGCACTACCGGGGAAAGCCATCCAATCCGGCTACCCGACGTTCCCATGTATCTCGACTGGATCGCCACCGCGGAGCTTGAGCATGGACTGACGCCAAAGGTCGAAAACCTTTTTCTCGGCGTCGTTGCGATCGACGGTCTGCCGGCCGAGAGCTGGCCCGGTATTCTCAACAGCCTAGACCTGATGCCGCTGACTTATCGGTGGTCATCGCGCTTCATTTTCCTTGATGCCGAGGAGGCCCGGCAAAAGCTCGAACGGACGCGGAAGAAATGGCAGCAGAAGGTCCGGCCGTTCTTTGACCAGATATTCCAGACACAAAGTCGATCCGTCGACCAGGACGCGATGACGATGGTAGTCGAGACTGAGGATGCGATCGCGCAGGCCTCGTCGCAACTGGTTGCCTATGGCTATTACACACCGGTCGTCGTGTTGTTCGACAGCGATCGCGAAGCACTCCAGGAGAAGGCCGAAGCGATCCGGCGGCTGATCCAGGCGGAAGGTTTCGGGGCACGGATCGAAACGCTCAACGCCACTGACGCCTATCTCGGTAGCTTGCCAGGCAACTGGTATTGCAACATCCGTGAGCCGCTGATCAACACCAGCAATCTCGCCGACTTGATTCCGCTGAACTCAGTCTGGTCCGGAAACCCCGTCGCGCCATGCCCCTTTTACCCACCGAATTCGCCGCCCTTGATGCAGGTTGCGAGCGGCTCGACAGCGTTTCGTCTGAACCTGCACGTCGATGATGTCGGCCACACGCTGATCTTCGGTCCGACCGGTTCTGGCAAGTCGACGTTGCTCGCCCTGATCGCCGCGCAGTTTCGTCGCTACGAAAATGCGCAGATCTTCGCCTTTGACAAAGGCAGTTCACTTCTGCCCCTGACGCTCGCAGCCGGCGGCGATCATTATGAAATCGGCGGCGACAGTGTGGAAGAGGGGAGGGCATTGGCCTTCTGCCCACTCTCCGAACTCAAAAGTGTTGCCGACCGGGCTTGGGCGGCGGAGTGGATCGAGATGCTGGTCGGTCTGCAGGGTGTCACCATCACACCCGATCATCGCAACGCCATCTCTCGGCAGATCGGCCTGATGGCGAGCGCCTCTGGTCGCTCACTCTCGGATTTCGTCAGCGGCGTGCAGCTGCGCGAGATCAAGGACGCACTGCATCACTACACCGTCGACGGCCCGATGGGGCAGCTTCTCGATGCGGAAGAGGACGGCCTCACGCTCGGCGCCTTCCAGACCTTCGAGATCGAGCAACTAATGAATATGGGCGAGCGCAATCTCGTGCCAGTGCTGACCTACCTGTTCCGCCGGATCGAGAAGCGTTTGGATGGGTCGCCAAGTCTGATCGTCCTCGACGAGGCGTGGCTCATGCTCAGCCACCCTGTGTTCCGCGACAAGATACGCGAGTGGCTTAAGGTGCTGCGCAAGGCAAATTGCGCCGTCGTTCTTGCGACCCAATCGATCTCGGATGCCGAACGATCCGGGATTATCGACGTGCTGAAGGAATCCTGCCCGACCAAGATTTGCCTTCCGAATGGCGCCGCTCGTGAGTCGGGCACGCGAGAATTCTATGAGCGAATAGGGTTCAACGAGCGTCAGATCGAGATCGTCTCGAGCTCGATCCCCAAGCGCGAATACTACGTCGCTACCCCCGACGGCCGGCGGCTCTTCGACATGTCGCTTGGGCCAATCGCACTGAGCTTTGTCGGCGCGTCGGGCAAAGAGGACCTCAAGCGCATTCGCGCACTGAAATCCGAACATGGCCACGAATGGCCGATCCACTGGCTTGAAACGAGAGGAGTTCACGATGCCGCATCGCTACTCAAGTAGATGGCTCGTCTGCTTAACAGCCGCCGCTCTCACGATTGGAGGCTCAGGCACGGTGCAAGCTGGGACAGCCACCGGCGCTGCGACCGAATGGACGCAGCTCGCCAACAATGCGCAGCTTGTCGATCTCATGAAAAGCTCCGGCATCCAGGTCGACAATCAGCTGACGCAGATCAGCCAGCTTGCAGAGCAGATCCAGAACCAGCTGAAGATCTACGAGAACATGTTGCAAAACACCGCGCAGCTTCCTGATCATATCTGGGGGCAGGTCGAAAGCGATCTCAACCAGCTGCGCAGTATCGTCGACCAGGGACATGGCATCGCCTTTTCCATGGGGAATGCGGACGACGTTCTTCAGCAGCGCTTTCAGAGCTATGCCGATCTCAAGACCAATTTGCCGAGCAACGCAACCTTCTCCTCGACTTACCAGTCCTGGTCGGACACCAACCGTGACACGATCACCAGCTCGCTGAAGGCCGCGAGCCTGACGACCGACCAGTTCGAGAGCGAGGAAGACACGATGTCCTCGCTGCGGTCGATGTCCGAGACGGCTGACGGGCAGATGAAGGCTTTGCAGGTCGGGCACGAGATCGCCGCTCAGCAAGTCGCGCAAATGCAGAAGCTTCGCGGCCTCGTCTCCCAACAGATGACAATGATGGGAACATGGCTTCAGACGGAACAGACCGACAAGGATCTGGCGCAGGCGCGGCGGGAAAAGTTCTTCAACGCCGAGGTCAAGAGCGTTCCGGAGGGCCAGAAAATGGAGCCGCGCTGGTGAGCCGCCCCGTCCTGATTGCCTTGCTGTTGGCTGTCGCCGCTGCATCGTCTGCAATGACAGTGCTGATCGTCAATTCCCGAAACACAGGAACACCTGCGTTCACCGAGGAGCAGCGCGCCGTCCGGGAAAAATTCTTCGGCTCCGACAAGGAGCTGCCGCCGATCAAGGAAGGTCAGGAGATGCGCCCGAGATGGTGAAGGTTGCTGTCGCACGCTCGTTCCTGATGACAGGTCTCTTTTTCCTCGCCT
Source organism: Rhizobium sp. NZLR11 (assembly GCF_019685115.1). Taxonomy (NCBI): domain Bacteria; kingdom Pseudomonadati; phylum Pseudomonadota; class Alphaproteobacteria; order Hyphomicrobiales; family Rhizobiaceae; genus Rhizobium; species Rhizobium sp. NZLR11. The sequence goes on from NZ_JABDWD010000016.1 coordinate 34,301, forward strand.
ATGCCGTTCCCGCATTCGCGCAGGAGGGGCAAGTCCTCACGGAATTGGAAAACCAGGTCTCGTCTGCTGCGAGGGGGTGGGAGACCACCATCATGGAGGCGGCGAAATCCCTATTCTGGATTCTCGCAACGATCGAGATCGGCATTGCGGCCGTCTGGTTGGCGATCCAGTCAGCCTCATTGGACAGCTGGTTTGCCGAACTGGTGCGGCGGATCATGTTCATCGGGTTCTTCGCATTCGTTCTGACCCAAGGTCCGACCTTTGCGCGAGCGGTGGTCGACAGCCTTTTCCAGATTGGCGCCGGCGGTGGTTCAGCGTCGCCCGCTGAGGTGTTCGACGCCGGAATCCGCGTCGCGTCGCAAATGTCGGAGCAGGCACAGTTTGGGGTTTTCGAAGACAATGCGCTGGCGATCGCGGCGGTGTTAGCAATGGGCATCGTCGTTATCTCCTTCTCGCTGGTTGCAGCGATTTTCGTGTCGGTCATGGTCGAAATGTATGTCGGACTGCTCGCCGGCATGATCATGCTCGGGCTGGGTGGTTCGTCCTTCACGAAAGACTTTGCTGTTCGATACCTCGTCTATGCCTTCGGCGTCGGCATGAAGCTGATGGCCTTGGTGATGATCGCCAAGATCGGATCGAACGTCCTGCTTGGCCTTGCGCAAGCTCCGACTGCCTCATCGGACCAGTTCGTTACGACCTTGGCGATCGCCGGTATTTCCGTCGTAGTCTTCATCATCGCCATGTATGTCCCGAGCATCATCCAGGGCGTTGTCCAGGGCGCATCGGTGTCCGGAGGAATGGAAGCGATCCGCCACGGCGGGCAGGCGGCGTCTTTCGCCGCAGGCGCTGGCTTCCTCGCCGCCGGCGCCGCCGGCGCAGGCTTTGCGGCCGCGCAAGCCGCACGAGCTGCTGGTTCATCCGTTGCAGGTGCCGCTCTTCGCGGCATGGGCGCGAGCTTCAGTTCCGGCGCGCAAGCAGCCGGATCAGCCGCGAAGGAAAAGGCAATCGGCTCTCCGGGCGCTTATGCCGGGTCCATTCTCGGACTGGCCAATGCGAAGCTCGATGAACAGCGCGGCGGTCATAGCGGACCGAAGCCTCCTCCCGAACGCAACGACAAACCGTAATCGAGACAAGGGAAGAATAAATGGCAGCGAACCGCGCCCCGGAAAACCCATACCTTGCCGCCCGCCAGGAATGGAGCGAACGCTATGGTTCCTATGTGAAGGCAGCCGCCGCATGGCGGATTGTTGGTGTCCTCGGTCTGGTAATGGCCGTCATCGGCTTCAGCTACGCGATGTATCTCAGCACGCAAGTGAGGCTCGTGCCTTACATCGTCGAGGTCGACAAGCTCGGAACTGCGGTCACCGCAGGCTTCCCCGAGCAGATCGAGTATGCCGATGTCCGCGTGGTGCGCGCCACACTCGGCAACTTCGTCACGAGCTTTCGCTCGATCACGCCGGATGCAGTGGTGCAGAAGCAATATATCGACCGCACCTACGCTCTTCTTCGCACCTCCGATCCGTCGACGGAGAAGGTCAACGCCTGGTTCCGAGGCAATTCTCCGTTCGAGAAGGCAAAGTCCTCGACCGTTGCCATCGAGGTCAACAACATCGTGGCGCTCTCGAACCAGACCTATCAGATCGACTGGACGGAATACGAGCGGGACCGCAAGGGCAAGGAAACCGGCACGCGGCGGTTCCGCGGGATCGCAACGGTGACGCTCACCGCGCCACAGGATGAGGCGACGATCCGCCTCAATCCGATCGGCCTCTACGTCCGGGATTTCGACTGGACGGCACAGCTTTAAGGGTAGGGATTCTTTCAATGAAAAAAACGGGATTGATCGCGGCCGCCGGCTGCATGGCCGGACTCTTGCTTGCGGCGGGCGCGCAGGCGCAAAGTATGACGAGCAACGAGGTGAAAGGAACAAATCTTTCCAAAAAGTGGCGCGGCACGCCGGGATTGGTGACGACGGGACCGGACGGAAAGGTGATCTTCCTGTTCGGCGAAACGCAACCTTCCGTCGTCTGCTCGCCGCTGCAGGTCTGCGACATCGAACTTCAGGGTGGCGAGATCGTTCGCGATGTTATGGTCGGCGACACCGTGCGCTGGAAGGTAGAGCCGGCCACTTCGGGGGCCACAGGCGGACAGGCGATCCATCTCATCGTCAAACCGTCGGAGCCAGGCCTTCTCACCTCAATGGTCGTGACGACATCGCGGCGCACCTATCACATCCAACTCAAGTCCCATCCGAGCCAATACATGGCGCGCGTTGGTTTCGAATATCCGGAAGACGTGTCCACCAAGCTCGCCGACATCAACACCCGTCTCGAAACGGGCGGCATTCCGGGCACCGCGCCGGACAAGCTGAACTTCTCCTATTCAATCAGCGGCGGTGCTTCGTGGAAACCGAAGCGGGTCTATTCGGACGGGGTGAAGACCTACATCCAGTTCCCGAAGTCGATCTCCGGCCAGGATGCGCCTGTGCTTTTCGTCGTCTCCGGCGGTCAAAATCGCATCGTCAACTATCGCATGAAGAACGACATGATGACCGTCGACTATGCGATCGACAAGGCGATCCTCGTTTCCGGTGTCGGTTGGCGGCAGCAGAAGATCACCATCCGGCGGGGAGGCTGAACCATGCGCAAGCTTCTCACATATTTCGTCGTGGGCGCGCTGCTCTCCGGTTGCCAAACGGCGGACGACGCACTGACCACCAGTTCCACACCTGTGGCCGTCACCGGACCGGCTGCAAGCGCCATCGCCGGCGACATGGCAAGTCGTCTGGCCGAACAGATCGGCCCGGCCGGTGCTACGACCACGATCAAAATGGAGACGGACGCATCGGAGTTCGCATCCGCCCTCGAGGCGGCCCTGAAGGGGCGGGGTTATACGGTCGTCAGGGACGGCAAAGTCGCCAAAGACATCAAGCCGGTCGAGCTTGCCTATGCAATTGAGGGAATCGACGGGCAGCTGCTCGCGCGGGTTTCGACGCCTTCGATCGCTCTCGGACGTGCTTATACACCAACGGCGGCAGGCGCCACGCCGGCTAGTCCGCTTTCGATCATGCAGCGTAACTGACGGAGAGCAATATGGTCCAGTCGCTCCAACTTGGCGCGTCAGCCCAGGCCGACGATCAGAATGGCATGCGCCGGCTCAACCGCCTGCCGATCATCGTCGCCATCATCGTCATCGTGCTATTCGTCGGCGTGGTCGTGATTGGTCTGTCACTGCGCGGGCTTTCCTTCAATCATGGCGACATCGAGGGTGCTTCCAACAGCCCTGCGACCAGTTTCGGCGATCAGCTTAAGCGGGGTGTCACCGACGGCATTATCGGTGACCCAGAAAAGCAGGAGGTGTTTCAACCGACGCCAGTCGTCGCGGAGAAAAAGGAAAAGCAGGAACCGGTCTTCGAGCGCCAACCAACAGATCGACAAGATCGCCGACAAAGGCTCGAATCCGAAGAGGAGTGGAAGGCACGCCTGAAGCGAGAGCAGGATGAACAATATATGCGCGAAGCCCAGCGGCAACGGATGGCGCGTCTCCAGGCCCGTTCCACGGCGCTCGATTCGCCGCTAAAGGTAGACATCTCCGATGTCGAGAAGGCTGCAATCTCCACCAATGACACCGTCCGCCAGCCGACAAATGCCGTGACGAGCAGCGCCTCAGACCTTTATGGCGCGGCCATGAAATCAGGCTTGATGGAGCAGAACGTCGATCAGAACGGGCAGACGTCGAAGGAGGACTTCTTTAATCAGGACATCAAGGATCTCGGCTACCTGCCGAACCAGGTCGTGCCGCAGATGTCACCCAACGAATTGAAGCGCGGTTCAGTCATCGCGGCGACATTGATCACCGGCCTCAATTCCGACCTGCCGGGGCGCATTACCGCTCAGATCAGCCAAAATGTCTACGACAGCGCAACCGGTTATCGCCTTCTCATCCCGCAAGGCGCAAAGCTCTTCGGTCGCTACGATTCCAAGGTGTCTTTCGGCCAGGAACGGGTACTCGTCGTCTGGACGGACCTCATTTTTCCGAACGGGTCTACCCTGCAGATCGGTGGTATGGCGGGCACTGACGCTGAAGGTTATGGCGGCTTCCAGGACAAGGTCGACCGGCATCTCTGGAGAACATTCGGTTCTGCAGCCCTGGTGGCAATCATCGGGGCGGATACCGATATGTCGATGCCTGAGAGTTCGACGCTCGCGACGCAGGACACGGCTTCGGATGCAGCAAGACGGAATTTTGCCGCGTCATTTGGCCGCGTAGCAGAAGAGACGATCTCGAAGAATCTGAACGTTCAGCCGACGATTCGCATCCGGCCGGGCTACAAGTTCAATGTGTTGGTCGATCAGGATGTTATTTTTCATTCTGTCTATAGCGGCCGCTAAACAGCTAACGGACGCTCAGATTTTCGCTTGTCGCTGAACGTCGCAAGTACATTCCGCGCGGGGCGCAGGTGTGACTAAAAATCTCTATAAAAATCATCGTCTTTAGATCAGAAAGAGTTGAATACCCGGCAGAGGTCAATAGACCTAAGCGATGCAACGAACGTGGATCTGCTTCGCGTAGAAGCAACTGCCGTATCGTCCAATGTCCCATGTGGTTCCGGCTAGCCGAACGGTGGCAACCGGTAGCTCGCGGCGTCAGAACGGCGCGACGAGTGGGAGGCTTGCACCGTCGAAAAAAGGAGAAAAGTTAGTGGACGGTGACCTTCGCTCTCTCATCGATATGACAGAAGCCGCGCATGATGAACGTATGATCAAAAGTGCTTTGAAAACATTTGCGCACGCATGCGGCTTCGACCGTTTTGCTTATCTGCAGACTGAGGGGTTGGAAATCCGCACATTCAACTCCTATCCGGAGGAATGGCAGGGTGTTTATCTCGAAGGCCATTACTCCCGCATCGACCCGGTCGTTACTGAAGCCAAGCGTCGCATGGAAATGTTTTCCTGGACGGCCGACGATTGGCCCGCTCGTGGAACCTCCGAACTCAGGCGTTTTCGGGACCAGGCGATCGAGTACGGAATTCGGAGTGGGGTGACGATCCCCGTCGAAGGAAGTTTCGGGTCGACGATGATGCTGACGTTTGCATCTTCGGCGCCGACGGCTGACGTTTCAAAACTGCGGGATGCGCAACAAGCGATCCGAGCGGTGCTGGTGATCCATTACTGCCTGAAGATTATCGCTGCGACGACCATTGTCGCTCCGAGACGGTTGCTTTCACCAAGAGAAGCAATGTGCCTCATGTGGGCGGCAAAGGGTAAAAGCGCTCCGGAAACCGCAATGCTAACGGGGATCAACCCGAGGACAGTGCAGCACTACCTTGATAAAGCGCGCGAAAAACTTGAGGCTGCGACCGTCCCACAGCTCGTCGCAATTGCTAAAGATCACGGGTTGGTTTGACCGTCATTCATGTTTATCGAGTGGAACCTCGGGGACGTAGCCTAACGCATCGATGATTTCCGAAAGTTCTTCTTGCTGGACTTCAGATTTCTTTTGGCGCGCGACATACTCCTCCTGCAGGCTCTTGAGCACGGCGGCGGAAATTGATGGGTCTGCGGTCGCGCGAGCCCATTCCTCATAGACAGCTTCGTCGGCGGCGATCAGGAGGCGGTGTTCGAGAATTGCCGAGACAGCCAACGCCTCAAGCTTCGACTGTTGCATCGAGCTGAAGCGCGATTCTCTTTCCTTTTCTCGACCATTTGCATCGGATGAGCTCGCTTTGTTCACCCGCTTCTCCCAAACTTTCATTCTCTCACCAAGCGGCCCCGAAGGTTCGCCTACATCAAATGGGACACCGTTACATCCAAAATCTCTGAGTTGCAGACAATGTGCTGATGCTTATATCGACAACTAAACCCATTACCCGCCCGCATTGGCGGGATTTACGGGAAGGAGCTTTACATACTTTAGTTGATAAACTCCGAGTGTGTAAACGGCGATCTTTCGGCGCATGGACATGCGCAAACTGGTCGGCTCGAATTTTGCCCGCCTGCGTCGGGAGAAAGGCCTGACACAGGAAGAGGTCGAGGCGCGTTCTGGTTTCAGCCAGCAATATCTTAGTAGCCTGGAGCGAGGTCGTCGCAACCCAACTGTGATTACGATTTATGAACTGGCTCAAGCCTTAGATGTCAGCCACGTCGAATTAGTGCGACCGATTGGTGAGACCCAAGTGAGTACGCAAACAGGCGCATAATCTGGGATCTCAGCAGCTTCAATCCGGCCCGCGACAACGAGAAATCGTCGAAGCAAGCCAAATGGAATTGAGATTTGTGCTCCTCTCGAGTCCGAACAATCGCTGCGATGAAATTGCAAGGCGCTGCCGCAGACGAGATCGTCGAGGGTTATCCGGCTCTCACTGCGCGCATGGTGGACCTCGCCGCAAGCTACATCTTTACTCCAGGCGACCACTAGAATTGTCAACTTTGTCCATCGAGGCAATTAGTCGTGGTGAAGAATTCATAATGCGAGGGCTTTCTCGGCGCCAGGGATTGTGATACAAATCCTAGGATAATAGATCCTATTCTCCGAGCTTTTATATCAATGCCCAGTTCAGTCACGCAACGCCAAATCGCTCGGACCGTGCTAACCGAGCGCGGAATAGCACGTTTCGTCGAACTGCGGAACGCAGGAGTCACGGCTGCCACCATGAGCCGAATGGAACGAGATGGTGAAGTGCTGCGGCTTGCCCGCGGTCTCTATCAACTTCCTGATGCGCAGCTCGACGCCAGCCACAGCCTGGCGGAGGTTGCCAAACGCGCGCCCAAAGCCGTTATCTGCCTCGTTTCGGCATTGGCATTTCACAGCCTGACAGATCAGCTCCCCGGACAAATCTGGCTTGCCATAGGCCGTAAGGACTGGCCGCCGAAGCTGGAAGCCCCCGCTGTGCGCATCGTGCGCTTCACAGACAGCCTTCTCAACGACAGCGTCGAAACCCATATCATTGAAGGCGTTCCTGTGAGGGTCTTTGGAATCGCCAAGACAATTGCCGATTGCTTTCGATATCGCAACAAGATCGGCCTTTCAGTAGCGATAGAAGGGCTGCAGGAGGCGCTGCGGCAACGAAGGGCTACTCCTGGCGAAATCGCCAACCAGGCCGAACGCGGTGGCGTTGGCTCTGTGATCCGGCCGTATCTCGAGGCGCTGACCGCCAATGGCTAAAGAAATCAGAAACGTCGGCGCCTCGGTGCGCGCCCGCCTGTTGCAACTCGCCAAGGCAAGCGGGCAAAGCTTCGATCTCGTCCTGACGCGTTTCGCCCTTGAACGGTTATTGTTCCGGCTTAGCCAGTCGCCCCACGCCGATCGCTTCGTTCTAAAAGGGGCGATGTTGATGATGAGTTGGTTCGACAATCCGCACCGAGGCACGCGCGACCTGGATCTTTTGGGTTTCGGTGATCCGAGTCCGGACCCGATGCTTGAGACATTTCGGGAAATTCTGGCGCAAGAGGCCGACGATGGCGTTACGTTCGACGCTGATACGCTGCATGTGGATCGTATTCGCGAGGCACTGGATTATGGTGGGCTCAGGCTGCGGGTGATCGCTTCGATCAGCGGAGCCCGGATCAACCTGACCATCGACATCGGTTTTGGCGATGCGCTTGAGCCTGGGGTGGAGGTTTTGGATTATCCTTCCATGCTCGATTTTCCGATGCCGCGGCTTCGGGCCTATGCGCGAGAAACGGTCATTGCCGAGAAGTTCCAGGCAATGGTGATGCTGGGGCGAGTAAACAGCCGCATGAAGGATTTCTACGACATCTGGATCCTCAGCAGGTCTTTCGACTTCAGCGATGATCGGCTGGCGCGCGCAATAGCCGCTACCTTTGATCGCCGCGAGACACCGATCCCCATTGACCTGCCGGACGCCCTAACGGACGCCTTTGCCAAGGACCAGCAAAAGCAGCGACAATGGCGTGCTTTCATTGAAGGCGTTGCACACAATCCTGGCGATCTGATCGACGTCATCGCGGGGATTGCCACATTCCTGATGCCGCACGCGGTTGCGGCTGCGAGGCTGGACGAATGAGCGGTTTGGTCGCAACCACGCGAGTTCATGGCTCAGCGAGCAGAATTCAGATCCTGTCGGGTTTTTGTCGGGCAACTTCATAGCTGGAACCCGTCAGTACGCGGGTTTTACTGGCTCGCCGCCATTACAACCGCGGACGAGGCATCTGGAAGCGCATTAATTTCATGCTTTGGAGTCGCCTAAACTTTGGCTTGGCCGGAACATGCCTCGCCAATGCGAGGTGAACTCAACGCTGTTGTTGACCAATGCGGGAAAGATCGATCCGTATCCCCGCATGCCTAACATCCTGCATCGTCTCTGGTTGTAAGTCTTTCGGCGTCGCTTCCTCGCCATCCACTTCCTTATCGCTTTGCTGCGGCGCTTCGATGGGTATGCCAGGATCCTCCGCCTGAAACACGCCGACACCCCCGAACTCGCCGGTCTTCCATGCGTAGACCGCGTCCTCGAAGATTTGCGGGAAGACGTCTTTGCTCGTGGGGTTGCCATACCATTTTGCAACGATCCTCAATACCTTGGCGAACATCGCAGTGCCTTTCCGGAGGTTCTGGCAAGGATCGACGAGATCGGGCTTCAGATCCGCCGGTTCCTTGACTCCCACGCCAGCGGGGAACTGGGTGAGCCCTACGCGGACGACCGCTTGACCAGCATATTGGCGCACGATCGCAATCGCCTCCTCGGCCGATGCCGCTTTCGGAACGAGGATCAATCGGTCGCCTGATTTGACGGTGACGGCGAAGGGATCAGCCGAGCCCGCCGCCATCACGAACTGCTCGACGATCGTCGGCTTGAGAGAAGGGTCTGCGCATTCATTTATCAGGGCTGCGTCGATCATGGTTTCTCCTGAGCACTCAGGTGTTGAAGGCAATAACAATCGGTTTTGCGAAGAGCTTTGACCACGCTGTAGTGGCAGTTCGCTGGATAGCAACGATTGATGTCCCTTCGGTCCACCACCCGTTTCCGACAGCAACAATGAGGTCCGGATCGTGCAGCATCGACTGAAGCACCGGCCAAACAATCAGTTGCTCGTAGCAGATCAGCGGTGCCGCGCGGCTGGCGCCGATGGAGACGACCGGGTTCGCCAAGAAATCCGCCCGAGCACCACCACTCTCCCCAAACCAGGATCGCCACGGCTGCCACATCGAACCGGGAACCGGCATACGTTCGCGATAGAGGATATGGCCGCCCCTCCCGTCGACCGCGACCAGAACATTGTCGTAGCCCCCAGCATCGACCATCGCCGCACCGGCGATCACCGTCCCATCATCATCCCTGAAGGCGTTCGTCCAAAGCCGCGCCACGGTCGGTGTCCAGAAACCGAGCGCAGTTTCCGGCAGCACCACAAAACGGGCCCCATCGCTGGCCGCGCCACGCACCGTTGCGATCATGTCACGCTGGCGTTGAAGCCCGGGCTCCCGACCGAGCGAAGCCCCCATATCAAGATCGACGCCGCGCCAGCCTTCCGGTAGTTTCGGGTCGGTCCAGATTGCGGCGGACCACAGCCAAGGGCCTGCGAAGGCGATGGCGACAGCTGGCCAAATGCGGGTTACGAGACCCGCAAGGCCGGCTGTCATGAAGCCAAGTCCCCACCATCCCCATCCCGGAAACAGAACACCCGCGGCGGTGACAGGATGCGCCCAGCCCGTGATGCCGAACGGCGGAACGGCCATGACGGCTGCCGCAAGGAGGTAGCGAAACGGACGCGCGCGTCCGTTCATCGTCCAGACGAGCGTATGCACGGCAACGAAACTCATAGACGCACCCAGCCAGAGCAGGAGGCCTGGCCAGATATCCGACGAATAAAAGGCGGCAACGCCTTGTGGCAGACCCCGGGACGCGGCCAGGAAGTATCCGCTGGAGACAAGTGCCGCGACCGATCTCGTTTGCGAGATCGACCAAAGAACCGGAAACCCGAGCGCGACGGGTAGGAGCAACACATGGCCGCTCCAGCCCACCACGCCGATCGCGATCGAAGCGAATATCAGCAGCGCCGGCTGAAGGTAATCACGGCACATAGGTGAACACCTCCTGCGCCAGCCCGAGAATGCCGGAGATCGGCACCGGGCCAAAATATCGGGAGTCATAGGAGCCGGGGAAGGCGGAATGCAGGAAGACATATCCTGGCGGTATGATGCCGCTCGGAAACGGCGTCAACGGCCGGCCTTTTCCATCACGTAGTGCGAGACTGGATGAGGAAACCACCCGCCCATCCACTCTCACGTTGACGCCGATTTCGACACGCTGTCCTACAACGGCGATCACTGTCTTGATCAACGGTGCGACGTCGCCCGGGCAGGAACCAGAACGGAAATAGCCTCGTGCCCTGGCTGCCCGCATCGCCGCCGTTTCCAGCGGGCAGATGAACAGGAGGTCGTCGACTGCCACCGGTCGATGAAGCGGGATAATGCGCCATAGGCCCAGTGGCTCGCTCGGCGTCAGATTGATGCGGTAGCCGCCGGCGACGGCAGTCACCACCAGCAGAATGGTGGCCGCGGCCGCTATCGACAGAACCGCAGTGGCACGTCGTTGTTGCGTGGTCATCGACCGGGTGGTTGCTGCCCGGGTCATTTCAGCGAGAGCCCTTGACTCTTGGTTTGCCGCAGCGTCTCTGCCTGCTTGAGCGCTTCGGTCGTGCGTTCATGAGCGCCAAGCTGCTGGACCGTCCGCATAGATTTCCACGCGGACTGGACCTCAGCCTTCTGGACGACCGTCATTCCTGCTGTGACGGTCTCGAAAGTCTTGCCATCAGTGTCTTTGGCAGCCAAAGGCAGGAAGGTCCGTTCCCCGAAACGCTCCGACACAGCCTTGGCAAAACCTTCGAGTTCTGCCTTCACGTTTCTGTCCGCCAGCGCATATTCGAGGCCAGCCGGGAGATCGTTGCGATCGATGGCATCTCGCACGCGTTCGAGCGTTTGCTTGGCAGATGGGGAGAGCGCCGGGATATCGACTGAAACCTTGAGTCGGACCGCGCGCTCCTCCGTCTCATGTTTGAATTCGGCCTCGGCCCGCTCACGAAGGTAGCGTTCAAGATTTCGGGCAAGCGCCGGCACATTGGCGATGGCTTTTTCCCGGTCCTGCTTGTCGGCACGGCTGGCGAGAAGACCGGTTTTGCCCTTCAGCGCGCCAAAGCTCTCTGGCTCGCCGGTAATCCTTGCCAGGGTCGACTGCTCGACCGACTGGTCCTTCAACATGGTATCGACATTGATGGCCTTGAAGGCCACTTCCGGCTTCGCGTAGACGAGCTGGAAGCGGGTCGAGACGTCCTCCCATTGCTTCTTGAGCCCGGGATCGCCGGCGAGCTTGTCTTCGACAGCCTGGTCGAGCGATTTCGGGAAGGTGGCGATACCTGACACCATGGGCTTGGCCTCCTTGATTGTGTCCGGGATGGAGTGTTTGTGGCTGCCGTGGACCAGTCCGAGTGCCGCGCCGATGGCGGCAAGACGGGCGCCGAGATTGTCGAGCTTCTGTTTCTGCCGGACGGCCCATTGGAGGCGATCGTGTGCGATCGTGCGGGCGACGTTGACAAGATGAAGGCCGCGGGCTTCCGCGAAGCGCAGCGCCTGGCGATAGAACGACGCCTTCTCGTAATCGAGGGTCGTCTCCTTGGCGTTTCGGCGCGACAGGATCGGGATGAGCCCGCCGGATTTCGCAAAGGAACGACTGCCGTAGTAGATCGCGAGATCCTCACGATGGCGCGTCATGGCCACATAGGTGAGATGCCGGTCCAATGAAAGGGAAGCAAGCACCTTCACCCGGTCGACGGTCGCGCCTTGGCTCTTGTGGATGGTCGTGGCATAGCCGTGACCGAGATTGTTGTAGAAGCGCTGCTCGATCGTGACCTGGCGACGATGTTCCCTTTCGCCGATCTCAGCGACGATCCGGCCGGGTGCGGCCTCAACCACCTTTGCGAGCATGCCGTTCTTGACGCCAAGGCTGCCCTCGTTCTTGAGGAACACGATCTGGTCGCCGGCCGCGAACATGCGGGTTCCGTCCTCCGTCTTGAACGCAAATCCGTCTGCGACGACGCCACGCTCGACCAGCTTGGCGCGGGCCATATCGTTGAGCTTTCGGGCGTCGCGGCGAAGGTGTGCGAGGATCAGGCTGGTCTTCGAAGGGTCGTAGTCGCGGTCCCACGCTGCGATCAGGCTTTCGACCGCCTCGTCCTTCAGTCTCAAACCAATCATTCGACCATGGGCGGTGTAGGCATCGACAGCCTTGCGGATATTGCCACGCGCGAGATCGAGCGAGGCGTCGCGCATCCATTGCTGGCGCTGACGATAGATCGTCTCGAGTTCGGCATAGCCGATGCGATCGGCAATGGCGCGAAAGGCCGCACCCGCTTCGATCGGTTGAAGCTGTTCCGGATCGCCGACAAGGACGAGTTTGGCGCCGGCCTTGGTGACTGCTTCGACCAACAGCGCCATCTGCCGTGACGAAACCATGCCGGCCTCGTCGAGTACGAAGACGGTCTTATCATCGAGCTGGTTGCGACCCTGGTTCCAGCGAAGCTCCCAGGACGACAGCGTGCGGGAAACGATGCCCGCTTCCTTCTCCAAACCTTCGGCGGCTTTGCCAGCCAAAGCTCCGCCGACCACACGATAACCGGCCGTTTCCCACGCCTCGCGCGCAGCCTTCATCATCGTCGTCTTGCCGGCCCCGGCGCGGCCGATGACAGCGGCAATCCGCGTGGTCCCGGCGACATGCTCGATCGCCGTTCGCTGCTCATCCGACAGACGGGAATGGCGCGTAAAGGTCGCCTGCAGCACCACCTCACGGGCGCCATGGGAGGTGCTGCCGGAGAGCCAGATCGCGCGATTGGCCATCTCGGCCTCAAGCCGGATCATCTCGCGCGTCGTGTATTTCGCGGGTGTCCGAATACCTGTCGCAAAGTTGATCCGCTCGCGTTCGAGCCGGAGTGCTTCCGGACTTTGCAGAATGCGGACCATCAGAGTTTGGAACAGAAGGACATCGTCGATATAGCGATACAACACCTTCGCAACATCGCGTTCGTCGAAGACGCTCTTCTCCCGCGTGATCAGGTCGAGCACGATCTCCGGACGGCGCTGGATGCGGCGGGCGTTCTCCCTGCGGCGCTCCTCCTGAAGCTCGACGCGTTCGAGTTTGGGAGTCGAGGTCTCCGACTTGTGGTCGGATTGCTCGGCCTTGCGCTCGATGGCTTTGGCGCCGACGCCGAGGTGAATGGTTGGCTCGAGGTCGATACCCTGCTTTTCGAAGGAACGGCCATCGATGCGGATTTCGAGGCCGGCAAGCGCCAGATGTTTGTTCTGGCAGGCAAACCAGCCGTCGCGAAACGCATTGAAATCCTCAGTTCTGCCGGCCCATAGCTCATAGACGATCTTGCCGGCATCATTGCGGATCGGCTTGCCGTCCGGGGCGAGAACCGCGACCTTCTTTGAGCCGAACCCGTCCTCGGTGAGCGGCCGCAATGTCGTCATCAGATGCACATGCGGATTGCCTGGGGCGTCGTGATAGACCCAGTCGGCGACCATGCCCTTCGCGGTGATGTGGCACGCCACAAAGTCGCGCACGAGCGCGATGTTCTGCTCGGCCGTCAGTTCGAGCGGAAGGCCTATGGTGACGTCCTTGGCGAGCTGCGCGTCGGATCGCTTCTCGAAGCCCTCCACTTTGTTCCAGAAGGCCTCGGATGCGCCGGCGACCGAGCGATCGGCAATCATGCTGCGCACCCATTCCGGCGCGTCGGTAGGGATCACGAACTCCTCATGCAGGAGCCCCTGCTTTCGCGTGTAGTCGATCGTCCGGGCTTCCCGCTCAAACTCCATCTTGGCGCAGTGCCGGTAGGCCGCCGACAGGACGGCGCTGCGGCCTGAGCCACGGGCGACGACGCTGACGGAGAAGTGAGGGACGGCCACGGCGAAGTTCTCTCCCGGTTGCAAACGAAATCGAAGGGTTCGTCGGGAGCGGCGGCCCCGCCAGGCACTCTCAGCAACACGTCGCGCCAGCGACGTATAATTGCGCCCTTGGAAGCCGCTCCTTCGGAACGGCCGGGATCATCCACCAAAGCATCGCCGCTGGCGATTGTAGGATTCACAGTAGTGCGTTCGCTACTTAAGTTCCGGAAACTGGCTTCGAAAGACAAGCTTTCTCAGCCAGGGAGACAAACGGACATGAAGAAGCCATCCGCGAAGATCCGCGACGAAATTGCCAAACTGCAGGAGCAGCTCAAGCTCGCCGAGACACGGGAAGCGGAACGCATTGGCCGGATCGCGCTCAAGGCAGGCCTCGGCGACTTCGAGATCGACGAGGCGGAGCTTCAGGCAGCGTTTGACCAACTGAGCAGGCGATTTCGCGGAGGGCAGGGGGGTACGACCGGAGGGAAAAAGGGGGCAGGCGATGGCAGCGGCGCAACGTCGACCGCGACGGTCGCGTCTGGCCCGAATGCAGGCGGGACTGGCGAGGCTTGAACGGATGGTGAGGACGATGACATCCGACTCCCGCAAGAAGGACACGCGCGAAAAGATCGAGCTCGGCGGCCTGATCGTCAAGGCCGGTCTGCGCTATGAGAAGCGAGCGCTGTTGCTGGGCGCGCTGATCGATGCAGCGCGCCGCATCAAGGGTGACGATACCGAGCGCTCCAGGATCACGGCCATCGGCGTGGAGGCCTTCGGCAATGACGATCAATAGGATTGCACTTGTCGTCGGACCAACGGCGTTGATGATCCCGGTCGTCATCGGAATGACCGGGATCGAACATTGGCTATCCGGGTTCGGGAAAACCGAGACCGCACGACTGGCATGGGGGCGGGCAGGGATCGCGCTTCCCTATCTCGCCAGTGCCGCAGTCGGAATCTTGTTCCTGTTCGCGACCGCCGGCGCGATCAATATCAAGCAGGCAGGTTGGGGCGTCGTTGCGGGATGCAGCGGTACGGTCCTGATCGCGGCACTTCGCGAGACAATACGCCTTTCCGCTTTCATGAAGACGGTACCCGCCGACAAGACGGTCTTGGCCTTTCTCGATCCGGCAACGTCGATCGGAGCGAGTGCCGCGCTCTTATGTGCCTGCTTCGCACTCCGCGTCGCGCTCATCGGCAATGCGGCCTTCGCAAGGGCCGAGCCGAAGCGCATTCAGGGCAAGCGGGCGCTTCATGGCGAGGCAGATTGGATGAAGCTCACAGAGGCGGCAAAGTTGTTTCCCGATGCTGGTGGCATCGTCATCGGCGAGCGCTATCGGGTCGACAAAGACAATGTCGGCGCCCGAGCGTTTCGCGCCGACAGCGCTGAGACCTGGGGCGCCGGTGGCAAGTCGCCGTTGCTGTGCTTCGATGGCTCGTTCGGCTCGTCGCACGGGATCGTCTTTGCCGGTTCCGGCGGTTTCAAGACAACGTCGGTGACGATCCCAACGGCGCTCAAATGGGGCGGCACGCTGATCGTGCTCGATCCATCGAACGAGGTCGCACCGATGGTCTCCGCGCATCGCGGCGGAGCGGGGAGGGACGTATTCGTTCTCGATCCGAGGAAGCCGGACATCGGCTTTAACGTCCTGGACTGGATCGGCCGTTTCGGCGGAACCAAAGAAGAGGATATTGCCTCAGTGGCCTCATGGATCATGAGCGACAGCGGCAGTGCGCGTGGTGTCCGTGACGACTTCTTTCGTGCATCGGCGCTGCAGCTTCTCACGGCGCTGATCGCCGATGTCTGCCTGTCCGGTCACACGGACGAGAAGGAGCAGACGCTTCGGCAGGTGCGCATGAACCTCTCGGAGCCGGAGCCCACATTGCGCAAGCGGCTGCAAGACATCTACGACAATTCGGGTTCGGATTTCGTGAAGGAGAACGTCGCAGCCTTCGTCAACATGACACCGGAGACCTTCTCCGGCGTCTACGCCAATGCGGTCAAGGAAACGCACTGGCTTTCCTATCGAAACTACGCAGCTCTCGTGTCTGGGAAGAAGTTCTCGACCAGCGACATCGCGGCCGGGAATACGGACGTCTTCATCAACATCGATCTCAAGACATTGGAGACCCATTCGGGTCTTGCGCGTGTCATTATCGGTTCGTTTCTGAATGCGATTTACAATCGCGACGGACAGATCAAGGGGCGCGCCCTGTTTCTCCTCGATGAGGTCGCCCGCCTCGGCTACATGCGGATCATCGAGACCGCGCGCGACGCCGGACGCAAATACGGCATCACGCTGACGATGATCTACCAGTCGATCGGCCAGATGCGCGAAACCTATGGCGGCCGCGATGCTGCAAGCAAATGGTTCGAGAGCGCCAGCTGGATTTCGTTCGCCGCGATCAACGATCCCGAGACCGCCGATTACATTTCTCGACGTTGCGGCATGACCACGGTCGAGATCGACCAGGTGAGCCGTAGTTTCCAAGCGAGGGGATCATCGCGGACGCGCTCGAAGCAGCTCGCTGCCAGACCACTCATCCAGCCCCACGAAGTCCTGCGCATGCGTGCCGACGAACAGATCGTGTTCACCGCAGGAAACGCGCCGCTCCGATGCGGACGAGCTATCTGGTTCCGGCGCGGCGACATGAAGCATGCGTCGGCACGAACAGGTTTCACATGATCGGCGATACGCCAACTGCATGATCCAAGCCGGCGCGCAGTGCAAACAAGCAAGGCTGATCCAGGAAAATGAAGAGTATCGGAGAAATCAGCATAGCGACGCCCGACGGGCGGGATTTCGGGAATTCTCGTCGTGCGACGGGCGGGAAACAGAGCAGCCGCGGGAGCCTCAACATAGTGGCCCCAAAAGGGGAGGCGGGATCGACTGCTCCCCGACCCTCGCACACCATTTTGGCGGCCACGCCGCAGCCCGAAGACAAGCTCCTCCGTAAACGCAGATGAAACCGGGTCCGACATAGGGTGAGGCGAAACGAGGAATCGGATAGTGGCGAAATCGAATATAGTTCCGTTCAGAAAGCCGCCGAAGGCCGGACGCGGTCGCGATCGGCAGCGCGCGGGCGGAGGACTGGTAAGATCTGAGCGGATCAGACGGCGTAAACGCGCGGCGGCAGTTCTATGCACGGTGATCATTGCCGTTGGAGGTTGGCTTGCCTATGGCGGCAACGAAGCTCTCCCCGGTTTCGCCACTTTGGCCAAGACACCGACGACGGATTCATTGTCGGCGGCATTTTCGATCTGCGGCGACAGCCACCGGACGAACTGCGTCGTCGATGGCGACACCTTCTGGTTCGAGGGCGAGAAAATCCGCATCGCCGACATCGATACGCCTGAACTCAGCCCGCCCCGCTGCGAGGCCGAAAGGATCAAAGGTGAAGCGGCAAAATCCCGGCTGCTGGCGCTGCTCAACGCTGGGAAGTTCTCTCTGGCGGCCGGGTTCCGTGACGAAGACAAGTACGGTCGCAAACTTCGCATCGTGTCTCGCGCAGGCAATTCGCTGGGCGACGTCTTGATCGGCGAAGGGCTCGCCCGATCATGGGATGGTGCCCGACACGGCTGGTGCCAGAGCGGGTGACAGCGAACCATCGCTTCCCCGGCACGGGAGAAGGATAGGGGTTTGGGGAAAGGGAGGAGGGAACCGTCCCCTTCCCCATGGGAGGAAGTTTGAAGGAGGGGCGTTGCCGTTCCTTCATGGGGTGAGGTTTGAGAGGGGCGGCAGAGCCCCCCTTTCATAGCCGCTCCGGCTGGAACGGCTCACGCGAAGTCAAGGACCAGAGGCGGCAAGCCGCCTCTGGTCTGGATCTCAATCAGCGGGATCGAAGAAGGGCTCTTTGTCGTCCAGGCCGATATGCCATCGTTTGTCGAACCACCGCGACGGAAGGTAGATCTCATCGCCGCCAGAATGCGCAATGATGATCTTGCCGGGTTCGTGAAACAATCCGAAATCGACCTTGTTGTCGATTGCCCAAAGCAGCGCCGCTGACAGAAACTCGCGCGAGATATCGGCGGGAAGATGCACCTCCGCATCGAAATTTCCGCGCAAGCGTTCAAGCCAATCCGGCTGTTGATCCGACCGCTTCTGGTCGTCTCCAATCTGGTGAGTGATTTGATGCTTTGTCATCAGGGTCTCCTTTTCGTTTCTGACGAAAGGTGTCCGCACCGTAGTCCGTGAGGGGTCCGGGACCGCGGAACGCGGCCGCCGTGCGGCGAGCGGAGGAACCGATTTTCTCTGTGCCGCTTGCGGCGCTGGGAAAATTGGAGGGGCCGCGATGTCCTTGACGCCGGAACGACGGGTGCAAAATGGGATGTCAGAGAGAGATTAAACCGCGTCCTGAAAGGACGCGACCGCTTGCCAGCACCGCTGGCCATGGGACGTTCCGGCCATATCCCATTACGATAGCAGGCACAGGAATGCGTCTTGCCGCGAGAGGATCGTAACCCGACAGGGCGCAGACCGCGTGCGGGCTCGGGTCGCAGCGCGACTAGAGCCGTGCGCCGTCGGCGCCTCGCCCGACACGCCATTCTTCACGAAAATGAATCGGTCGCACTTGTAAGATTCACATATGTCGTTGGACGTGGCGGCGACGTGTGGCGATCATGCCGGCATGATTTCGCAACCCTACCAGCTCTATGTCGAACGATCGGATCCAGCCAAGAACATGGCGCGGTATTATGCCATGGAGATCGAGCAGACGATGTTCGGAGAGGCTTGCCTGATCCGGCGATGGGGACGGATCGGCAAGCGTGGCCAGGAGAAACGGCATGTGTTCGAACGGGAAGAGGAAGCGGTTCACTTATTCCTTGAACTGTTGAAGCAAAAACGTACTCGCGGCTATCGGCCCAGAACAACTCTGCGATATTTGCAGAGCTGACCCCAATCGTCTCCGATCTCTCAAATGGCGAAACAGGGGCCGCCGAAGCGGCCCCTGTTGGCGCGTTATTCTCGCCGGTTCCAGTCGGTCTCGAACGACGCCTCGATCTCGACCAGGAACGGGATCTTGATTGTGAGCTCGAGACCGAGTTTCCCTTGCGGAAGAAGTGACAGATCACGTTGCCGAGGACGCGGAGCCTGCGGCCGGTGGCGATGAGGAATTGAGCGAGCTGTTGCACGGTATATTCTCCTTTCGAAAAGCGGATATCGCGGGGATAGGCCAAATGACGGGCAAGGAGGGAGCACCTGAAAGGCCGAAATGAGAGTGGAGGACCTGCCGGCGCCTGAATTTTGGCCTGCGAGGAGCCGCAACGCGGTGGGGAAAATTCTGGCGCCGGCAGCTTGCGGCGCGACGGACGGGATGCAACATCCCCGATGTCGATGACAGAGATCGAAAGGAGAGCGGCAGTGGATCGCTCATCTCCGTGCTGTGGATGCCGGCGGACTGGCAGTGTTGGTGATTATGCCGCCCTCAGAAGGGCGGCTCGGCATTGATGGAACCGTCCTGTTCGGCAAGTATCATGGTCAGCTCGGCCTGGGCGATTTCGAGTTCGGCTTCGATCTGGCGGCGCTCGGCGGGCTCAACGCAGGCGTTCAGCTCAGCGCGCAGTTCTTGGATTTGTTGTTCGATCATCGTCATCTCCTTGATGTTTGAGAAAGATGACGCCCACCGTCGTGGCGGTGGGTCAGGGTCAAGGATCGCGCATGCGACCGCCAGCGGCGGCGAGTGGGGGAGCCGAAATGCGCCAAGCATTTTGGGGGGACCGCTCGTCCTTGAGGCTGGCCCGGCTCCACGGCACGATTGGCTTGATATGAGCAGACCCCACTTCCCCGTATGGCACCCAAAAAGCTGGAAACGGGCTCGACGCCCGTTGCCTGCTTTCTCAAAGCAGCCCGTTGGCCCCGCCTTAGGCGGCGGGGCCTTGGTGGGATCTCAATCCCGGTTGGGGCGGGACCAGATCAGCTGGTAGCCGTCCTCGCCTTCGACCTCGGTGAGCGTTGCGTAGATCGGCGCCGGGAAGCTCGGGTCGTCCAGCTTGACCGAGAGGTAGTCGCGGTCGGTCTCGCTGGAGCGCTTCTGCCAGGCCGCACCCAGCTCGACATTGCCGGCGTAGATACGGAAGTGCGGACCCTTGTCGGAGGGGTTTTCGATGCGGGCGATGCGGGCCTTGACGTTGAGTGCGAGGGTGCGGATCGAGCCGGTGAAGCCGCTTTCGGTGGAGGTGAAGGTGCCGATGGTAGCCATTGTCTGTTCCTTTCTTTCGGTTGTTTCGGGCCGCGCCCTTCGCGGCCTCGATGGCTGTCGCAAGGATCGGGGACGATCGGACCGCACCCCGAAGGGGCCGAAACGACGTGGAGGGCGGCGGGGAGCGGCTTTGTTGCCCCGCGAGGAATGCGAACGCAGTTCGCAGGGGAAGAAAGTTGCGGACGGCCGTTGCGGGAGAACGATCGAGGCTAAGCCGGTCTTCGATCAGACATGCCTCATCGAGCCCGCGCGGGACGTGGCTATCACAGCGATGGGAGGAACAAGGCAATGGCGGCCCTCGTCATGGCGTTACCGTGCCGAGACACCGCAGCCGCTAAACCGTTACCCTGTCTCCAAGTCATAGCGTCGAATTCGGATGCGACAAACTCGGCCGGCCGGGCAGTTGCCTCCTGCCATTAACGCGGTATCGTGCGCTTGCGATTCGTCGCCTGGAGGATCTATGCGTCAGCAGACAAAGCCGTTTATCGTCGAAATCAAGCAGTCCCGAAAACTGAAAGCCACCGATCCAAGACCATCGATCTGGGTGAAACTGGACCTCACGTCCGATCAGCACACGCCGGCGGAGAAAGAGCCTAGAAACCTGTCGGCCGTTGCGGGTGACAACGACCGACCTTGACGTCTCCTACGCAGCCGCTCTGTTGTCGGCCTGGATGGACTGGAGTCCGTGCAGAAAGTTGACAGAACGCTGGGCATGTGCCGCGGCTTGGAAGATGGCCCGCCTGTCGTCGGATAGAACCTTCAGCCACGAGCCGAGGTAAGACGCATGGTCCGGCCGTGGCTCCAGCTCCGGTGCGATCCCGAGATCAGCGCAAAGGAAGCAGCTTCCAAGTTCGGCGATCAGTTCCTCGCGAGCCCGCTCGCTCTTGTCTTTGGCATATCGGCTGAGATCGCGCCCAACGCGATCGGCGCGCGCCGTCCAATGGCAACTTTCGTGACTCAGGGTTGCCACGTAAGACGCGGCGTCGCGGAACGTCTCGAACGGCGGCATCTGGATGTGGTCCGTGACTGGCGAATAATAGGCCTGCACCCCACCATGGCGGATGACTGCGCCGGTGTTGCGGAAAAAGCGATCGGCGTGCTCCATGCGCTCGTCAGGATCGAGCACCGGACCGGGTTTGTGATGGTACGGCTCCGGCAGCCTGTCGATCTGTTCGATGTTGAACACTGTATATGCTTTCAGAAACGGGATTTCCCGGTCGACTTCTCCACCATTGCCGTCCGCCTCGGACTTGGTGAAGCGGCTGGCGAAGACGACCGTCGAACCGGTCTCGCCCTTGCGCACCGCCGCTCCCAGTTCGAGCGCCTGCTTGAACGTCATCCACATGGGTGAGGTGAAGCCGCGCGCCATTCCCTCCGACCATAACAACAGAATGTTCATGCCCGAATAGGGCTGACCGTTGTAGCGTAGCGGCCGGGTAATCCGGCCATTGGTGTTGGCCGCGTGCCAGGGTTTCATCCAGGGTTTTACACCTTTTTCCAGATCGGCAACGATCCGGGCCGTGATCCGTGCATAGATGTCGGCGCGTTCGCCCTCGGCTTTCCTGCTCATGTCATTATCCTCCGTTTTGGAGGCCGCGCCCACCGCGGCCCCGTCGCGGAGGTCCGAAGGCAGGAGCGATCGGGTGGCATGCCGCACCGGAACTGCCGGAACGGAGAGAAGGACGGCAAAGCCGTTGCGGCGGACAACCGGCTCCTGCAGGACCGCCGACCGGGACGGGGTCGCGTGGCGAGCGGGGTCCATGTTTCTCTTCCTTCTGATGACCTGGAAAAAGGCCGGTCCCAAAGGAACCGGCCTAATGATCAGGGAGAGGGAAGAAAAAGCGGAGCCGAAGCTCCGCGCGAAAAACGGCTCAACCGAGTGCCGCCATCTGCGCCTCCGCCGCCTTGCGGTCGAGCGACTGGCCCGGGTTTTCGACCGGGCGGTCGAAAGGCTTCCAGGCTTCGCCGATGACGTGGCTGTAAGCAGCGACTGCGCCCTCGGCGGCCATCCGCAACGCGTGGGACTGTATGCCCATGTCGGCGGCGAATTCGCGTTTGCGCTGGGCGGCGCTGTCGTAACCGACCGGGCCATCGAGATCCTCGTCGCGGGCATCGTTTGCCGATTTGGCGGTGGCGTCTCGGGCCTCGGTGACGGCGCGGCTGTAGAACTGGCCGGCTCCGTGCGCCGAGCCGACATAGGCCCCGACGATGCGCTGGAGATGGATCTGCATCGCCTTCTCGCCGAGGCCGTCCGAGAGGCTGTCGGCGGTCTCAATGATCAGGCGCTCATGGAGCTCACGGATGCCGTCACTGTCGACCACCGCCGTTCCAAAACTCTCGGCAATCAGCATTGCCTGGACGGTGTCCGGGCATGTGAGCCTGACCATCTCGAGGGTCGCGCCCTTGCGGAGCGGCACGACGCGGGGGGAGGGTCGATTGGTTGCGGGCTTGGCCATGGGATCTTCCTTTCGTGGTTTCCACCAAAGCGGCTCCGGCCCCTGCCGGTCTGCCCTTCGATGCGATCGACAGGAACCGGCTGAGGACGGGCGCTTTCACAGGTCCGGGACGGCCGGACGAGCGAAACGGGTTTGCGGACAAGCGGGGTAAAGCCCTGCGAAGGACGCGGAGCCGTTTTGCGAGGGAGGCTGCACCGGCCGCTCCGCGGCGCCGCCAGCGACCTTGAAACGACCGGCCGCCGGTTCAGACCGCAGCGAAAACGAAGGGCAGACCGGCGGGGCGGGCTAAGGCTCCGAAACCCCGGAGGAGAGAGCCCCTCGCGACCGACAGCCCGCATCCCTTCCTCCAGCGCGGATCAGCCGCCACGAAAGCCCCCATACGGTCAGACTCACGCCGCCGCATTACCCGCATCATCGCCGAGCATCAGACGCATGGTAGTGATCGCCCGCTCCTGATGTTGGAGTTTGCGAGCTAGGGCAGCGATTTCCGTTCGCCGTTCGAAGCTGAGCCGCTCGACGTGATCCTGAAACAGCTGTTCGTCGGAGCGCGTCCACCGCGACCCGCCCCGGCGGTGCGAGCGGGCTTTCGCCTTCTCGGTGGCCGCTCTGCGTTCGGCCCGGCCCGTGATCTGCCGGTGAATGCGATCGAGATGGTGGCGGGTCTCTCGCCGCGCCGCCTCCATGCGGAACAGAAGAACGCAGGGACTAACCGGTTTCATGGACTGGTCACCCGCGCCTGCCAATTGATGAAAGACGACGGTCCGTCATAGGCAGCGTGGCGCGCCGGATCGATGACGAAGCCAAATCGGCCAACCTCGTACTCGTCTCTTGGCACGAGATAGCGGCGTTCTTCATCGGTTGCCCGCAGCCCGCCGATCGTGGCGATGACTTCGGTTATCCCGGCATGCTGCTCCGAGCGTAGCGCGGAGATGACGATCCAGTCCCGCCGGCATGCTCCCGCTCGAAGGCGCGGCGATCCTTCTCATGGGATTCACCGGGCGCAAGGGGCGACCGAAGATCGCTTCCCAGGCATCGGGCCACGAATCCCGGATGGTCCGATCGGCGCACTTGCGCTCGTATCCGGTAAAGAGATTCGGATAGGCGAGGGCAATCGCGGCCCACGCGGTATCTTCTTCGTACCAGCCGCCTGCGCAACGAAGCATCGGATGAATCTTGACGTTGCACTCGTTGCACAACTTGAACCCGCCATGCCCGGCCGTGGTGTGAGAGACGATACCCTCCGCGTAGACGGTGGCGCCCTGCGAAGGTCCCCACGGGGTGGAGCAGTTCATCCGAACCGTTGGCCGGGCGAGCGCCCGGAGCTCGCGGCTGTGTTCGGCCTGTTCGAACATCCGTGCTTGAAATTCCGCCTCATCCGCAACGGCGCCATGATGCGAATAGAAGTCGTCGCGTTTGAGTTCGGAAAGCGGCCGTGCCACACGCCAGGCGCTCACGAGAAAATGCTGGCCATCGCGTCCCGACACCATGGCGAAAACGAGATCGCCGACACGGGCGACAGGCAGGTCATCGGCGCTGCGGCTGAACTCCGGCCCTGGCAAATCACGGGCGGAAGCTGCTTTGGCTTGGAGAGCAGGCGTGTTCATGCCGCGACCCTCCCCTCGACGTGATCGGCCGCCACTTCATCGGCAGTGACCTCTTCCAGCACGGCATCGGGATAGCCATGCCGGGCCAACCATTCCTCCGCGGCTTGGCGATTAGCGGCGAGGTGGACGAGTTCGGCGTTGTCGCCGGCGCGGTCGAAGACCCTGACGTGGCCGAGCTGCGGGCGCTCGATCACCTTGAATGTCAGGCTGCTGTCGAGCGAGAACGTCCTGTGGATACGGATCGTGATGACGCCATTGCCGCCGAAATCGCCCTCATGCAGCGTGAAATCCGGCGACAGGTTGGCATTGCCGATGCCGCGCTTGCCCTGTTTGCGGATCAGCCTGCCCTTGCTGTTGCGGTTTTCCCAGGCGGCGAGCTTCTTCCTGTGGCGCTCGGGCGGGCGGGGCGTGCCGTCGGACCAGACGACAATCGAGCCGATCGGGGCGAGGTCATAAATCAAAGACGCAGACATCTTCGTTCTCCTATTTTGAGGTGTGGAAACAAAGCAGCCGCCGGTGATGGCCGGCGGCGGTATCGATCAGTATGACGTTGTGGGAGAGGGTTACTCGGCCGCAATTCCGTAAGCGGTATCGGGATCCTCAGTGCTGGTGTCAGCGTCGGCTTCATCCAGTTCTTCGAGCCCGGTGTCGGCTGCGTTGCCGCCGTCCTCGATGCTGCCCATCGGCCCGTCGGCGGGTGCATCGTCGTCCTCGCCCCCTTGCTCCATGTTCTTGGCCAGCCACTCGCCCAGCTTCACGTCATCGGGTGCGAAGAGGCCGGACGGATGCACGAAACGCTCTTCCTTGAAGTGCTCGACAAGGGCAGCCCGGGTGTCCCTGACGCGCGGGCGGGGAGCGACACTCCTACCGCCGCAGGACGCGTCCAGTGCCGGACGCGATAGGCACGCGAGGAATTGCTCCGTGCCCATGTTCGGAAGATAGGTGTCGGCGCCGATGGCATCCCCGGCGATCCGGGCGACAATACCACTGTCCGTGCGGTTGGTCCGCGCCGACAGTGCGTCGATCAGGGTCAACCTCGCCACGACACGAAGCGTGTCCGTGGCGAACTCCAGTTTGCCGCTTTCACCGATCAGCCGGACAGCGTGCCGGGCGAAACGCCTGGAGCCGTAGAGATGGCTGGAGGTTTCGGAGCCGGAGTCGACCGAGACGTTCTGCCCGGCGAATGCGAGGACGAGCAGCGCCATGAGGATATCGTCCTCGATCGGCGCTCGTGCCAATGCCTCGTGCAGAGCGTCTGTGCGGAAATCGCCGATCATGTCGAGGCCGTTTCGGGTCACGTCGGGACGGGTCTTGGCTGCAACATCGATGGCCTCGTTTCCGTCCTCACCGCCGGGCGCGGTCGGATCGGCCTTGCCGTTCGCCTTCTTCGCCTCCGGCATCCGGAAGTGGGCGGACTGCACCTTGCCCTCTCGATCGAGATACATGGCGGTGCAATCGCCCTTGCCGGGCTTGCCGTAGACACGCTCCGCCTTCGGCGGCAACTGCGGCTGGCCCCAATTGTTGAGCTCGACGATGGAACCCTTCTTCGGGAGATTGCTGCTCATCCATTCCTGCTGCGCACCGAGGAACGCTTCGACGTTCGTCGTGAAGCGATTGTCCTCGTCAGCCGGTCCGAACAGGTCTTCCGCCCATTCGATGCCATAGGCCTGGCGAAGATCGTCGCCAAAGCTCGCATCGCGCGCGAACATGCGGGTCTTGGTGAGGCCGGTGGCGATCGCCCACCAGTATGCCGTGTCACCCTTCTTCGGCTTGTGGGCCTTCCAGACTTCCTTCTGCTCGTCGAGCGACGCCGCGGAAATCGTGCGAAGCTGCTGCTCGTTTGGCATGTCGCCCCTGGCCATGTGATCGAGCATCGCCGGCAGCACATTGGCGAGCAGTCGAAGCTTCCGGATCTTTCTGACCGGCAACGCCAGCGCAATCGCGATCGCTTCCTCGGTCCAGCCGAGAGCAACGAGGCGCTCGATGCCGCGCCATTGGTCGACCGGATTGAGCGGTTCGCGCGCGATGTTTTCGATCATCGAACGCATCGCGCCATTGTCGTTGGCCGCCTCGACGACGATAACATCGATTTCCTCCATGCCGGCGGCGATCGCCATGCGGGTGCGCCGGTGACCGGCTTCGATGACATAGCCGTTGCCGCCGGCTTCGGCGAAAATGACGGGTGGCTGGATGATGCCGACGGCCTTGATGGTCGCAAGCAGCAGCGCGTCGGCCTGGGGCGTCGATTTCGACTGGCGGGTATTGTCGGGATTGTCCTTCAGCGCACGCGGATCGACCTTCATGAGTTGCATGGGAGTGTTCCTTTCCGGGGGATGCGGACCTGGCCCTCTGCCGGTCCTTCCAGTCTTCATTTTTTCCTGAAGACATCTTCCGGACCGCAAAGCGGCCCGACCGGCGCAACAGCGGTCGAGCAGCCCTGCCGCGAAGGACAAGCGGGGCTAACAGCCCTGCGAAGGACGAGTGGCCGGGATGCGGAGGCGGCGGTTGAGCGACAGCGGCGGCGGGAGGACCGATCTGCGACCGGTTCTCCTTCCCTTTCCCCTTCTCCCTTTCCCAACTTCTTCTGATAAGCGCTCTGCTACAGAGCTCGCAATCTGGTTGCAAGGGAACAAAAAAATGGGCCGTCGGAAAACCGAGGCCCACGAAGTGTGAAGGTCAAAAACCTCCAGAGGGGAACAGCTGTTGCGGCGGCACTGGGAGGAGACCGCCATGTGCACCAGCTGTGTGCACTATGATCATTTTTTGATCAGATGGAAAACATTTATTGTGCAATGCACCTATGCGCATGCGGCACTGCTTCCAAGATCAGGCTGATTGCCTGGCAGAGGTACCTGCCTCGCGCGCCTCGGCTGCGAGTTCCGCCTCAACGTCCCGGAGCTGGCGACGCTTTTCGCCCAGTTCCCCGGCAAACGCGAATTCGCCACCGTCACGGGTTTGGTATGACGCAAGACGTCTGCGCGCCTCCTCCAGCCGCTGGCGATAGCGTTCCCGCTCCCCGTCGAAGTCGTCGAGCGCGTGCTCAAGGCGGGAGACCGCGCCGAGCGGCGTCACCGTGACAGCGAGATCGATCTCGTAATCCGCGCCCGTGCGCTGAAGCAGGGTCGTGTAGCGATAGCCGTCAGACCTGCCGAACCGCTCGCCATCATAGACGAGATCGAAGCCACCAATGGAGGCGATGACGATCTCACCCTCCTGTTGAAGCTGGACGAGGGTAAGGATTTCCTTCATCAGCGCGCGGCCGGCTTCCTTTCGCTCATCGTATGAAACGCCCGTGACGGTCATCGTGAAGGCATCTCCCGCAGTCGGAACCAGCCGTCGGATATCCCTGCCGATCTCGTCGATACGCCGGGTCGATACCTCGATGTCGCGTTCGGCGTCCCGGACTTGCCGACGCACCGCGAACAGATCATCATCATGGGCGGCGCGTAACCGCTCGAGACGAGCGATATCGGCTTCGAGACCAGCCTTCTGCATCAGGCGCTCGTCGCCCGAGGCAATCGCCTTTGCCATGGCGAACTGGTTGGCCTGGCCTTCGCCGAGATCGTCCAGCCTGCGGATCGATGTATCGCCCGAAAGAGCGGCAGCGATGAAGCGGGCCTTGCGCTCGTTGTTCTGCCACATCGCAGCATCGAGTGACCCTTGCGTAGCATAGGCGAAGATATCGACGACATCGTGCTGATTGCCTTGGCGGACGATTCGACCCTCGCGCTGCTCGATCTGTGACGGCAGCCACGGCACATCGAGGTGATGCAGCGCCTTCAATCTGAGCTGGGCGTTAACGCCGGTGCCCATCATTTCCGAGGAGCCGATCAGGAAGCGAACCTTGCCCGATCGGACGTCACCGAACAGTCGCTGCTTTGCCTCGGTCTTCTTGAAGTCTTGAATACAGGCGATTTCCGATAGCGGGACACCGAGACGGACCAGTTCGTCGCGAATCCAGCGATAGGCGCTGAAGCCGCGCGTCTTCTCGACATTGATGGTGCCGAGATCGGAGAAGATCATCTGCGCGGCGCCCGGCAGTTCATAGGGCTTGCCGTCCGGGCGATGATAGGTGTTTTCGCCCGTTTCCTTCCAGATGTGAAAAGCGTTCTCGATGAGCAGATTGAGCTTGTTGTCCGGCTCGTCGTCGTTTGCCGGAATGACCAGCCGCGGGTCGATCGCCGCGTGGCGGCCGTCGGTGATGACGGATAACAGTATGTCGTCGCCGGGCTGGGCCGGGCCCTCGCGCATCTCGATCGCCTTGATGCGGCTGTCGAGGATCTGCTGATAAAGTTTGAAGGCCGGCGTCGGCCTGGCCGTGAGAATCTGCCGCCGGCCGGTCGAGAGTGCGGGGACCTTCACATATTGTTTCAGGTCCTCCGGCATCACCACGTCGGCGAAGGAGCGGAACATGGCGATCAGCTCGGGCACGTTGACGAAGCTCGCAAACCGGCTGACCGGCTTGTATTTACCGGACGGCTGGATTTCGAGTTCGGTCGTCGTGTCGCCGAAGGTCGAGGCCCAGGCGTCGAATTCGTGAAGCCCGCGTTCGCGGAGCGCCTCGTGGCCGAGCAGGCGCTGGATCGAGAACATCTCACCGAGCGTGTTGGTGATTGGCGTGCCGGAGGCCAGCACGAGCGCGCGGCCGGGATTTTTGGTCTCGATATAGCGGGATTTGACATAGAGGTCCCAGGCCCGCTGCGATCCGTTCGGGTCGATGCCTTTCAGCGTCGACATATTGGTCGCAAAAGAGAGTTTGCGGAATTCCTGCGCCTCGTCAACGATGATCTGATCAACGCCGATTTCCGAGATCGTGAGAAGGTCGTCCTTGCGCGTTGAGAGCGCTTCCAACCGCTCTTGCAAACCTTCCTTCAGGCGCTCGAGCCGCTTTCGCGACACCCGATTCTCGCTGTCCACCTTCGTGAGCAGATCCTCGTAGAGCTCGAGCTCGTCCTGGATCATCTGGCTCTCGAAAGCCGACGGCACGGCGATGAACCTGAAGGCAGAATGGGTAATGATGATTGCATCCCAGGCTGCCGTGGCGGCGCGCGACAGGAAACGTGCTCGTTTGTCCTTGGTGAAGTTTGTCTCGTCGGCGACGAGGATGCGGGCATTCGGATAGAGGGCGAGGAACTCGCGCGCTGCCTGTGCCAGGCAATGGCCAGGCACGACCAGCATCGCCTTGGCGATCAGGCCGAGACGGCGCTGCTCCATGATTGCGGCGGCCATCGTCATCGTCTTGCCGGCGCCGACGGCGTGAGCGAGGTAGGTCGAGCCGGAGGAGATTATCCTCCAGATACCACGCTTCTGGTGCCCATACAGAACAAAGGCGCCGGAGGCGCCGGGCAGTTTCAGATGCGAGCCGTCGAACTTCCGCGGCGCGATATCGTTGAACCGGTCATTGTAGGCTCGCGCCACCCGGTCGGTGCGGTCGGGGTCAGTCCAGACCCAGTTCTGAAAAGCTTCCTTGATCTTTTGTAGCTTGTCGCGGGCTGCTTCGGTATCGACGACGTTCAGAACGCGGCGTTCACCCCCAACATCCCTATACACGTCGAAGATCTGTGGAACCCGGCTGTTCAGCGCATCGGCCAGCAGTTCGCCGGCGTGACGGCGCGCCGTGCCCCATTCGGAGGTTCCCACGGCACTATATCCAAGCTGCCGTGCCTCGACGGTCCATGACCCGAGCTCCGGCATATGGTGGATCCTGATGTCCACATCCATCGTTTCCTTGACGAAGGCGACGACATCGGCAGCCGGAATCCAAGGTGCGCCGAGACGTGCGGTGATATCCGACGGCCGGAGGTCGGCAGGCTGGACGTCCTGCAGCGCTCGGACATTGCGCTCGTATATTGGATCGAGTGCAGCCGCCGCTTCGGCGACGGTGAGCTTCGTGCGGACCGGGCCTGAGAGATAGGCGTCAGAGGTCTGCCAGGAGCCATCGGCGGGATCGCGGAAGATGGCGTCACCGAGTTCGTCGATGACAGCGTTGGGGTCGCGATGCAGCAACTCGGCAATATGCTCGGGATCAACGCGGCCGCGTTCGTTGAGGACGACAGCCAGCGCATCGGCCGCACTGGTGATGACGGGTGGTGCCGGAGGCGAAATGACCCGCTCGGAGAAGATCGGACCGGGCTTTGCCGTGTCTGTTTCGAGGTCGTAGTCCTCGATCGAGGCCACCAGCCAGCAATCCGGGTCGTCCAGGAACGGCTGGAGATTGGACCGGCGATGGGTTTCACGGACTTCACCGCTTTCCTCATCCTCCGAGATCGAGACCGTTGTGTGGTTGATTGGCCCGAAGTCGCGCACGAAACTCGACCAGGCAATACGCAGCCGAACCTGCAGATCTCGCCACGGCTGGTCGCGTTCCTGCGCTTTGAGAACCTCGCGCACTGCGTCGCGGATCGGAATCAGCTTCTTGATGATCCGGACATGCTTTCCAGAAACGCCGTCGCCGGTGCGGCCCTTCCGAACCTGGATCGAGACGGGAGCGCCGTCGATCATTTGCATCAGGCCGTGGCGGTTATCGATGAAGAAGCTGCCCTCGCGGACCTTGTCGTTGCCGGAGCGGAGATCGACGATCTCGCCCAGCTCTTCTTCCAGATCGATGTCGATCTGCGACGGCTCGCCGTCATACCGATTCTCAGGCAGAAGAGCGATCACGGCCTTCAGTGCCGTTTCCAGGTCTTCACCGGCGCGTGGCCGGCACGTATAGGTCTCGCCGAACGGGCCAGACGTTAGGGCGTGCTCGCCGAGCACGAGATCCGGGTGCTCTGCGAACCAGCGGTTCACGCAGATTGCACCGTCGTCGGATGTGGCCGGGCGCACCTCCTCCAGATCGAGCCACGACAGATCGCCCTCCGGCTCGGCGATCCGGCGCTTGCGGAAGAACAGGATGTCCACCACTACGTCCGTGCCGGCATCTGCCTGGAAGCTGCCCTCGGGCAGGCGGACAGCGGCGATCAGATCGGCGGATCTGACGATATGCTCGCGGGCCGTCGCGTCCGCCTTGTCCATCGTGCCGGCGCTGGTCACGAACGCCGCGAGTGCACCAGGCTTCAAGAGATCGATCGACCGGGCGATGAAGTAGTCGTGCAGTTGGAGACCGAGCGGACGGTACTGCCGATCCGAGCGAACCGTTCGATCGGAGAAGGGCGGGTTGCCGATGGCGAGATCATAGATCGCATTGAGATCGGTGCGCGCAAAGTCGGCGTTGATGACGCGCGCCTTCGGCTGAAGCAGCCGGGCGATCCGTGCCGTGACCGGATCGAGTTCGATTCCGGTGACTCGAGCGTTATCCCTGAACGCGGTTGGCATCAGCGCCGGAAACAGGCCCGTGCCGATCCCCGGCTCCAGCACCCGGCCTCCACGCCAGCCGAGACGCTGAAGTCCCGCCCAGATCGCGCGGACGATGTATTCCGGCGTGAAGTGTGCATACTGAGTGCAGCGGGCGAGCGAGGCGTAGTCGGTCTCGGTGACGGCACTTTCGAGCGAACCGCCGAGATCGTCCCAGCCCTTGCGGAATGCAGTTTCGCCGGGCCGGCGAAAAATCCCATTCGCAAGATCCGAGGCGCCAAAACCGGTGAAGCGGATCAGCTTCGCCTGTTCGTCACGGGTGGCGGGTCGATCCTGTTTTTCGATTTCGGTGGCAGTCAGGATGGCCGCAAGATTTGCCTTCGCCCGCTCCTTCCAGGTCGCGGCCAAGCCGCGGTCGTCGCCGTCGTTGAGATAGAAGTTGGTTCGCTCGCCGTGTCTCCGCGTCGCCGGCCGCTTCGTAGCTGGCAGAGGCAATGCCGGCGTGGGGGAGGGCGGCGGTGGATCGGGATCGTCGTCATTGGCGGCGAAACCGCCAAACGCGGTGACACCCAGGCCGAAGCCGGACGACAATGCGCTGCTGCCTGATATATCGAGGGTGAAGGGATCGTGGGACATGAAAGCTCCTTTTCGAGGATGTGCGCCATCGCCCACGGGACAGGTCCCGTGGCTGCGAAGGCGGATGAAAATGAGTTGTGGGAATTGGACCTGGTTCGTCCGGCGGCAGCGATCGCGAGCTACGAGCGCGTGATTACGGAGAGCTGCGTTGTTTCCGTCGCAAACTCCGCCCGCAGATACGTGGCTTCCGGGTTTGTGGAAAGCATGGCTTCCAGGCTCTCAGCGTCGATGAAGACGATGCCGTCGTCTCCCCCGAAATACCGGCGCTTGTAGTGCCAATGGTCCGGATTGGTCTTCGGATCGCACTCGTCGGCATAGACCGCGAGTGCCCTTTGACCCTCTGCCAATTTTCCGTTGGAAAGCACATAGACGCCTTCATCGCCGACGATCCACAGGCCGTGCCGTTCGTCGTTGTCCGGGAGAAGTCCATAGTGAGGATTGCGGAAACCGCCATTGGCTGCCGCGTCGGTGCGTCCGCGCGCGATCACCGCACGGACATCGACCGCGCTAAAAGTGAACATGGCGTCCTCCTCACGCGGCGATCGGGGAGGGAAGGTGGCGAAGATGCACCGGCAGCTTCACAGCGATCTCCCCGTCGGTGAGTTCCTCGAGTAGCTTCAGGAAAGTGCCCTCGTTGCCGCCATAGAGCACGACGGTGCGCTTGCCGCGAGCGGACTGCGGCCACTTGTCTCCGGCATAGCCGCGGTAATCGTCGGCAGTCGTGCTCCAGATATGCTCGAGCCGCTCTTGCCGCGTCATGGCCCGGACCGGACGGCTTTCGCGCTCGATGATGGCGACGCGCATCGTTTCGACGGATGCCTTGTCGGAAAGATCGCAATAGCCATGGAAATACCGGATCGCCTCGTCGATCCTGAGCGCGAAGAACACTGATGTCACCGAGCCTGTCATGTATTCGCGCATCGCAAACATGGACCCTCGGATCCACAATGGCGGTAGGATCTCGAACATGTAATCATGCTCGGTCTCGCCGATCTCGAACCATTCGTCTGCGTAGAATGGCGCGGCATCACCATCCCAACGGTTTGGGCGCTGCGCGTGGCGATCGAACATGCGGAACATCTGCTGGCGGCTTGCGACGCCCTGAAAAACCTTGGCGATTGCGGGAGAGGGGATCATCTGCGGCTCCTTGCGCGTTTTCGGACCGAAGTGCGGCGCCGTCCTCTCGACCTCGCCATCCTCTTCAATCCTTCATGACCCCTTCCGAGCTGCCGGCATCGCGACCGGCCGGGTCAAGGGCCGGCTCCGCCGGGCGAAGCCTCCCTTGATGCGGGCGGTGCGAATGCGGCACGCCTCTTTCCTTTTCCCGTTTTTCCTTTTTCCCAATCTTCAGGGTCTCGTTCCAGTCCTCCTCGGGCGGGCGCAGCCGCGTCCAGTCGCACCCGGTATCCTCGGCGAGCGCCCGTAATCGCTCGGCAAACAGATCGCCTTGTGCATTGGCGTCCGTTGCGGCGACGAGTTGGGCGCCGGGCCGGAAGGTCAGTTCCCACAGCGCGGCTTGCGTGGCCGGCGACCATCCGCCGCCGGTGCTCAGATAGAGCGTGCCGTCGCGCAAACCCTCGATCGCCGCGAGACTCATGGCGTCAATCGCAGCTTCGGTGACGGCCAGGCGCCACGCAGTAGGCGGCCCGAGACGGAAAAGAACCTTGTTCCCTCCAGAGGCGAACCCTCGGTATTGCGGACCTCGCGCCTCCCAGCCAGTCACAACGCCGACACCGTCCGTATGAGCTGCCCACATGCTCCCGTATGGCCCTTCCCGCAGAAGGTCGCCTTTGATCGCCACGCGGAGCAACGGCACCGGCAGGCAACGATCGCCATGGAGATAATGCCATGTCGGTGATCCGTGCCATGGGCGCCGGCGCGCCTGCCAGCGCTCGGGAAGAGAGAGGTTGTATCCTCCTTCACGCCTCGCGGGCTGCCACTCCGGATCTGTGATCCTGACACCGACGAGATCCGCGACCCTTTCGGCGCCTTCGAGAAAACCGACATGGTCGAGATGCTCGACAAGCCCGAATACGTCGCCTTTCGCATCGCTGAGCGGATCGAACCATCCGCGCCCCTCATGCGTGACGATGATGATTTCACCGTCACGGCGAAACTTGATCGCCCGCCGGGTGCTTTCCTTGATGTCGATGGCGAAGCTCGCCCTTTCGAGAACGGCCGCGCAACTGACCCGTTCGCGCAGCGCTTCTATGTCTGTTCTCTTCATTTTATTTCCGATCGCCCGGCGATCGGCCCTCGTTGCCTTCTTTGCCCGTCGTTTCGCGGGCACCCTTCGGCCAGCCGCGAAGAGCAAAGGCGGCAAGGGCGCGGCTGACAAGTGTCGGATCATGCTATGCTCGACCGCGGCGAAGCCTCCCTTGCGGCTTGCAGTTCGCAAGCGGCACGCCAGAGGCAGGGGCAGGTTCAATGAGCCGGCCAGGGAAAGAATTCGTGAACGATCGCAAGATCGTTGTCGGGGTCGATTCCGTCAGAGGGTAGAACGCCGTACTCGCCATCGGCTTCGACGCGGGAGAGCTGGAAGGCGTTGGACCGTGCGAAGGAAAGATCGCGCGACTTTAAGGAGGTTCAATGGGAGCTGGCCAATTCCCGCTCAATGGCTCCTCAAAGGCAGGGGACGGACGCGATCAGCCCGACGCGGAGCGGCAGCGGCCACAACTTCCTAGCGGACCTTCAGCGGGTTGACGGTAGAATCCGGAGCTCGGCCAGGATCTATCACAAACACGCGGATCGGCCTGCTTTCGTGCCACCTCTCAGCGGCGTGCCGCACCGACCTCAGGAGCCAGTGTCTCCGTACTTTCAAAACCGATGGCGCGATCTTGCTGCGGGCTGACGTTGCCAAGACGACGCATTTAAAAGCAGCATGCAAAGCAAGGTGAAAGCGTCCGGCGCCAGCGACCGTGGCGATCAATCTGACCGCGTGATCTTCATTTTCTCGAGCGCCTGTTCCACTGAGTCGGCGTTGAGTGAAATAACCGCACGCTCCACGCACGCCTCAATTTCAGCGGTATCCTTTCCCTCGATCAACGCGATATCAGTCACCGCCCAGCCTCTAGATATCCAATGGAGGCAGGTTCGTTCAAGCGGCGAGAGTATCGCAATCTTCATGGCGTGCTGGTTCCACTCAGCCAAAGCCAGCAGGTTTCCGAGCGGAAAGCATCGACCATGAGATTGGAGAACCTGTGCAAATTTGATCCAAGATCACCATGATCGCTTGTCTCGAAACCCTTTGGCCTACCTGTCCAGCTCGACTTCAACTCAAACTTAGGGTCAACACCAAGAGATCTGCGTCGTCTTCAGGCACAAGCCGACCTTTGTGCTCAGCATGCTCATGGCGTTGGTGGGTCCCGCAAGCGGGAAGCGTATTTGTCAGAGCAAATCCAAGCGGCGACGGCGCGCGTGGCTGCCTTGGGAAGGCGGCCCGCGACCAAGTTGGGCTCGAGACCGTAGTTTGATGCGAGTGACAGCCGAATCGAAGCGACTGCAATTTCGCGCTTAGCTCGATTGAATATTTCAGGGATATGGCGGCGTGGTCGGACAAGCCTCGAGCGACTGTGACGACGAATTCGGAGTCCAGGGCGCGCAAACCGCATCGAAGGCAGCCAAGTCATTCGCTAAGCGACCGAGCAATCTGGCCGCAGCTTCTGAACTTCGTCGATCTCTCGGCGCATGTTCGTTTGCATGGTGGCGTGCATGATAGAATCCTGTCTTGTAAGAAGAGGGGTCAGTTTTCGAGAAAGGTGAGCTCGCTGACGAAACCTTCGGCATTGCCTCGGAAAAGAGAGCGGGTGAATAAGATCGCGCGGCCCGAAGCAAGATAGGCAACGCGTTTTGTCAAAAGCCCAGCCGTTCCGACCGCGACGCCAAGCGTTGTGGCGTCCGGATCTTCGATGTTAAGTGCGAAAGTGCGTTGGATCGCACGAACGGGTCTAAAGTTTGCGTCCGCGAGTGTGTTGCAGATGGAACAGGTAACGGTACGAGCGTCGGGCAGGAACTCGGAGGAAATGCATATGCGTTCAATCGCAATCGGCTGGCCCGCCGAGCTCCGCAAATGGGTGATGCGCACGACGCGACTGTCGCTTGACAGGCCGAGTGTCATCATCTCCTCTGGTGCGGGATGGGACGTGCTGCGCTCGATGCACTCGACTTTCTTGCCCGATCCAAGCCAGGAAATGCCACCTGTCAAAAGATACGCGCGTGACGGAGGCTGATCTGCGCGGACCACCGATCCGGCTACGAAGGTTCCTGAGCCGCGCCGGCGAACCAGAAATCCGTCTTGCACGAGATGGTCGATTGCTTTGCGGACCGTTACACGGCTAACGCGGACATGTTCAGCGAGGTCTCGTTCGGGATAAAGAACGTCGCCCACTTTGAGTTTACCCGACAGGATCGCCTTTTCAAGCGCCAGGCGAAGCCTTTGATAGAGCGGACCGGCGCCGTTGATGTCTGTGCCCCATCCTGGAAGCATAGCCGCAAGCGTGTCGCTCATTCGATCGCTTTCAGATGCCCGAAGCGCGACACAGCCAGGGCCACGGCCCCGCTCAGTGCATCGCCTTCGGGCGTTACCAGTAGACTTTGATGCCGTGCAGCGATCCAGGACGAATACAGCGGCCCCAATCCCCCGAGCAGGCAAATCTTCTGCGTTCCTCGAGCGACTAGACGATCAAGTGCTTCGTCAACTGAAACAGCGGCTTCTTGCAACAGGCGCGCGGCGACAGCATCGCCCTGTTTCATGTGCTCGAATACGCGCGGCGCATAGCGGCCGAAGGCGCCGGGCTTTGCATGCCGCGCAAACTCGACGATATTGCGCGGGTCATTTTTGAATTCCGCAAGGACGGAGGCGGTCATCGCGGACATGTCGTGGATGCCGTCATATGCGAGCAGCGTTTCTTGCAAAAGCGCATGTCCAATACGAGCACCGCTGCCGAGGTCGCCCACAGTAAAGCCCCATCCGCCGACGTAGGTCACCGTTTCGCAGTGGCGGGAAATGTAGATCGTGCCTGTTCCTAAAATGGCGACGGCTCCGTCTTTATCACCAAGCGCGCCTTGTAGCGCGATCAGCCCGTCTGACTCGATGTCCGCCTGGGCGAAGGGTAGCCTGTTTTTCACGTAGTGAACGGCCTCGCCGACATTATTGCCTGCGACCCCAAGTACTGCACGCGCCAAGGCGATGCTACGCGCATTGATGCCAGCTGCGTAGAAAGCCGCGCGGGTCGCACTGGCAATGTTGTCGACGGCCGTATCCGGATCGGAGAGAATGTTAGCTGGCCCGGCTTGAGCCCGCGCAAGGATACTCCCGTTCGCACCGGCGACTGCAGCTCGGCAGCTGGTGCCACCGCCGTCGATTCCGATTAGGTAGACAGTCATCCGCCCATTCCTTCAGGATGTCATCTGACACAACGTCGATCGCGTTCAGGCCGCACCAGCCGCGCGCACCGCCTTAGTACGTTCGTCGCACAAACATACTGGGCCGTCAATTCGAAATCGGCTAGGGAGAGTATGGGCGACCCAGCTGAAGCACCCGTAATGCCTTTCGACCTGAACCCTTTCCCCGTCGCGAGTAACCGTCATACAATTTGGGATATGCTCGTGCGCAAACACGTCGGCAGCTTCGTCGCCCAGGGTTGGAAGATCTTTGCTTCGTCGTTCAAGTTTGAAGGATTCTGCGGGTCGGCCTCGTGTCGAGGCAGGCGCTTCCAAAAACAGCATGGCACGGAAACTTTGATCTGGATCAACTCGCGGTCCCGGCGAAATTGGTAATCATCAAGCCGCGCCGGAGGAAATCGGGATAGCCGAACCCGCAATCGCGACGTAAGCGTCTGAGTATGCCCAGCATGCGCAGCCACATCCGGCACACGCGGATTTTGAAGGGATCAGGACATGGACGTTGCACGCAGTAAGGGTTCCGACGCCGGCACTCCCGTCGCTTGCGCTTCCTGCCAGGCGCGGCACGGCGTCGTCTGCGGCGTACTGTCGAGCGGTCAGTTAAAGGACCTCGGCCGCCACTCGCTGCGCCGCAAGGTCGATGCCGGCAGCGAGATCATCGCTCAAGGGTCGGAAAGCTCTTTCTATTCGAACATAATGCGCGGGGTGGTGAAACTCTGTAAGGTGATGCCGGACGGGCGCCAGCAGATCGTCGACCTGCAATTCGCCCCCGATTTCGTCGGCAGGCCCTTCGTGCGCGAAAGTACGCTGTCGGCTGAGGCTGCGACCGATGTCGAAATCTGCGTCTTCCCCCGCGACCTGCTCGACCGCATGATATCGGAGACGCCGGAACTGCGGCGCAGCCTGCACGATCAGGCGCTGAAGGAGCTGGACGCCGCGCGCGAATGGATGCTGACGCTCGGCCGGCGCACCGCCGAGGAGAAGGTCGCAAGCCTGCTCCACCTCATCGCCACCCACGCCGAACCGCAGACCGCCACGACCACCGCCTTCGACCTGCCGCTTTCCCGCGCCGAGATCGCCGATTTTCTCGGTCTGACCATTGAAACCGTCAGCCGCCAGATAACCAGGCTGCGCAAGAGCGGCGTCATTCGCATCGAGAAGTTTCGACATATCATCGTCCCCAACATGGATGAGCTGGAGCGGATGATCAGCGCATAGAACGGGATCAGCTGCCGAATTCGGGATCAGCGCGTGATTACGACGCGGTTGTTGGCGGGGCCAGCCTGTGGCGCCAGCAGCGCTCCTCATCACATCACCCACCCGGGACCCCGTCCCCATTCAAGCTCGAACGAGGCAGATACATGAACAAGATCAAGGTCGCCAATCCCGTCGCCGATCTCGACGGCGATGAAATGACGCGCATCATCTGGCAGCTCATCAAGGATAAGCTGATCCATCCGTATCTTGACCTCGACATCGACTATTTCGACCTCTCGGTCGAAAACCGCGACGCCACCAACGACCAGGTCACTGTCGACGCCGCCAACGCCATCAAGAAATACGGCGTCGGCATCAAGTGCGCGACGATCACGCCGGATGAAGCCCGCGTCAAGGAATTCAACCTCAAGGAAATGTGGAAGAGCCCGAACGGCACGATCCGCAACATCCTCGGCGGCGTCATCTTCCGCGAGCCGATCATCTGCAAGAACGTGCCGCGCCTCGTTCCCGGCTGGACCAAGCCGATCGTCGTCGGCCGCCACGCCTTCGGCGACCAGTACCGCGCCACCGATTTCAAGTTCCCCGGCAAGGGCAAGCTGACGATCAAGTTCGTCGGCGAAGACGGCACCGTCATCGAGAAGGAAGTCTTCAACGCACCGGGCGCCGGCGTTGCCATGGCGATGTACAACCTCGATGAATCGATCCGCGAATTTGCCCGCGCCTCGATGATGTATGGCCTGATGCGCAAGTGGCCGGTCTACCTGTCGACCAAGAACACCATCCTCAAGGCCTATGACGGCCGCTTCAAGGACATCTTCGAGGAAGTCTACGAGACCGAATTCAAGGATCAGTTCAAGGAAGCAAACATCACCTACGAACACCGTCTGATCGACGACATGGTCGCCTCGGCGCTCAAGTGGTCTGGCGGCTACGTCTGGGCCTGCAAGAACTATGACGGCGACGTCCAGTCCGATACCGTTGCCCAGGGCTTCGGCTCGCTCGGCCTGATGACCTCGGTTTTGCTCACGCCCGACGGCAAGACGGTCGAAGCCGAAGCCGCGCACGGCACGGTCACCCGCCACTACCGTCAGCATCAGAAGGGCCAGGAAACCTCGACGAACTCGATCGCCTCTATCTTCGCCTGGACGCGCGGCCTGGCGCATCGCGCCAAGCTCGACGACAATGCCGAGCTTGCCCGCTTCGCCGCAACGCTCGAAAAGGTCTGCGTCGACACCGTCGAATCCGGTTTCATGACCAAGGACCTGGCGCGGCTGATCGGCCCCGACCAGCCGTGGCTCTCGACCACCGCATTCCTCGACAAGATCGACCAGAACCTGCAGAAGGCCATGGCGTAAGCCGGTCTTTCCAAGATAACATCGAAGCGGCGGGGATTTCCCCGCCGCCAGATTGCTGCGAGTGTTCGACGCCCCGACGCTCAGCCCAGAACCGCCGCGGTTACAACGACAAATCGGTTGCCCGGGACATCTTCGATTACATCGTCGAACAGGCGATCGGCCACGGGCTGGTCGGCACGGTGGCGTTACACGGATTCGACCCATCTGAAGGCCAATGCCAACAAGGGCGAATACGATCTTGCAATGGTCGAGAAGTCGCGCGCCGACTACTTGGCCGATCTGGATGCGGCGATCGAGGCCGAACGCAAGCTGCACGGCCAGAAGCCCTTGAAGGACAAGGAACGCCGGCCGGAGGTGACGACGACTAAGGTTACGCGCAGCGTTCAGACAGCGGCTATATGGTGCGCGACGGCAGGCCGAAGGGCTTCTTCTCTCTCGATCATCGCACGATGGACGGCAAGCTCGCCATCATCACCGATACTTATGTCACGCCAGCCAATGTCCACGACTCGATCGTCTATCTCTCAAGGCTCGACCGGCAGCAGACCCGTTTCGGCTTCGATGTCGGCGCGGACGGGCTGGATGCCGGCTATGCTACGCCGGGCATCGCCAAGGGCCTGGAAGACCGGCAGATCCTTGGCGTCACAGGCTATCGCAATCCCACTCCGCCCAAGCCCGT
Organism: Rhizobium sp. NZLR11; assembly: GCF_019685115.1. NCBI lineage: Bacteria > Pseudomonadati > Pseudomonadota > Alphaproteobacteria > Hyphomicrobiales > Rhizobiaceae > Rhizobium > Rhizobium sp. NZLR11. The sequence continues at coordinate 75,039 of NZ_JABDWD010000016.1, forward strand.
CATGATGCGCAAGTCGACGTTCGTCTTCGAACCCGAGACCGATGGCTATCGCTGCCCCGAAGGCCATTTGCTGACCCATTCGACGACACCGACGAAGCCGACAGATTCTTTGGTCTAAACTGTCCATCCATCTGGACCGCGGAACGGTTCAAACGTCAACGCTGCTACCTCTGTCACGACGTAGTGAAGAATTGTCGAGGGCAGGCGCATTCGCCATCACTGCTTTTCCTCTCGCGCGCCTCGGCTACCATCTCCTCAAGCCTAACAGCAACACCGTGAGCGCGGCGATAATAGGCGGATTCTGGTATCCCATACCGGTCAATTGGCGTCTCGAAGTTGAGCGGAGTCTGATAAGGAGTTGAGGCGATCGCCGAGGCGATCGTGTGCCAATCTAATCGTCCGTCGAATGGCAAGAGATGGTCATCCACTGCTCCGAAATTGTCGTGAATGTGAGTAGCAATGACGCGATCCGCGAAACGCTCAAGGACGCTGAGCTTGCCTGGCTCGATCAGTTCCCAGTGGCCACAATCGAAGCAGACGCCGATGAACTCCTTGCCGTATCGAGCGAACAGCCGATCATAGAGGTTGAGGAAATTCTGGGCGTTGGCGCAGAGGAGAGTTTCCGCGGCAATCTGGACGCCCTTTTCGACGCAGTAAGGCCTGATTTCGTCGAGAGACTGGAAAAGGGGGTCGAAGAACGCTCGTTCGGCGGCTTCGCTGCCGAAGACGTTGTCGTTGATATCGATGTGCAGAACGATATTGGGGGACTGGAACGCGGCCGCCAGGTCGACACGGTTACGCAACAGCTCGACTCCGCTGCGGCGCTGCCATTCATGCGGCGACAGGAAGTCCTTGCGCGTCTCCATCGCGAAAGGGCCAGGGTTTTTGTAGCCGATCTCGGTGATAGGATTGCGGCCATTGCTGGCATGAACCGAGTGCACTTTCAGCCCAGCATCGGCCACGATCCTGCTTGTAAACTCGATCTCGGCGTCGGCCAGCCAGTACGAACTGCCGGAGTCGGGATTCCAGTTGATGTGTGTGAAGCCAGCTTCCTTAATGAGGGTGAGCGAGTTGCGAATGCCTTCGTCGTACCAACGCTCCTGGTGCGGCCAATGCCAGACGGTGATGCAGGTATCCAATGGATCAGTCTCCTGTTCTACAATGTTGTGGTTTCTGGACCTTTGCCAAGGCCGATCCGCTCGGCCAACAGAATGATCGCCATTGAAAACACCATGATCAGATTGACGTAGACGAGGTTGAGGGCCGCCTGCTCAGGATCGACAGACAGCGAGCTGTCTACGATTGCAATCGGCAGCGGCTTGTTATTGACGTTGTATAGAAAGGCCGACAAGGGGTATTCCGACAGGAGATCGTTGAAGGCCATCCCGGCGACGAGGATTACAGTCGGCGCCACTATCGGCAGAATGATGCGGCGATAGCGATAAAGACCGGTGGCGCCCATCGAGCGGGCGGCCTCGTTATAGGCCGGATCAATTCCTACGAAGGCGGCCCTCAGGAACCTCACCATCAGCGGCAAGGCGACGATGGCGTAGCCAATCGGCAGGAGCCAGTAGCCGCCGAGGAGGACTGCGTTTCCAACGAGCGGGTTTGGCGAGTCAAAGGTGACGATCAGCCCGACAGCGAGCAGAATACTAGGAACTACCCATGGCAGGAAGAAAGTGATGTCCAGAAGGCGCGTCAGCCAACTGCGGCGGCCAAGAATAACCGGGACGGCAAACAGTGTAACGCCGAGCGCCGCCGATACCGCGACAAGGCTCATCACTATGGAGTTGAAAAACGGAAGAAAGGCGCTGCCTTCGGTGAAGACGCGGGTATAGTTCTTCAGTGTCAGGCTGGATGGGATCACTTCGATGCCGATGCTCGCGGCAGGGGCGAAGGAGAAGAGTACGACAAGCGCGATCGGCACCGTATAGATAGCCACGAGAAGATAGGCAAACAAATGTAGCACTGCATTGCCGATGGGGCTGCAAATTTTGCGTAGCTGGATGGGCGCAGTCGCTTTCGCGCCGCCGACATAGGAGCCGCGCGCTTCGAAATATTGAGACAGCAGTATAAGCGCCATGAGACATAGTCCCATCATAAGCGCGAGTAAGGCGGCCATGTCGGGACGGCGCAGGCTGTTCAAGGTCAGCACCATCTGGCTCAGCATGTGGAAATCGCGACCGCCCAGCACCTGAGGGGCGGCGAAAGAGCTGATTGCGGTGTAAAGGGTGAGAAGGGTGACGGCGAGGAACGTCGGCATGATCGCGGGCAGTACCACACGCCACAGGATCGTATATTCCGAGGCACCCATACTGCGCGCAGCTTCGATTGTTGCGTAGTCGACGCGGCGCATCGCAGCGCGCAGAAAAAGATAGTAAAAGTTGGTCATCAGAAAGGTATGCGTGAAGAGCACGCCAAACCAGCCGATGAACCAGGCTTGCGGGAGGCTGGAGACGGCGGCCTTCACCAGATGTGTCACCGCACCGCTGGGACCATAGGTGAAGTTGTAGCCCGCCGCCGCAACGACACCGCCGAAGACCAGGGGCGTTGCATAGGCGATTTTCAAGAGTGCGCGACCGCGTACGTGAAAATATTCAAGGACGACGACCTGGAACATCCCCACAATGGTCACCGTAACCATGGTCGCTGACGTCATCCAAAGCGTGTTCCAAAGGGCAGCGCGCACTCTTCGTGATCTTGAAAGTTCGCTTGCGATCTGGCCGACCACCAGGCTGCCGTCCTTGAAAAAGGCCGCATGAAGTGACGCGACTAGCGGCAGGATCAGGAAGGTGATGACGATCCAGATCAGGGCCGCCACTCCGATCCAATAGACTACGCGCTCGACGGGCGCCGCGCGGTTCATCTGCCCGCTTCCTCGAAGATATGCGCCGAGCCCGGCCGGACCGTCCAGGACACGGTCTCACCGATTTCAGGTAACTCGTGCCCCATCCTGGCGGCCGAAATTAAGTGTCCGCCGGCATCCAGGTCGATGCGGCTGTGGGCGCCAAGAAATTCCACATGGCGGACGGTCGCCGGCAACCCGGCTTCTACCGCTTTCCCGACGAACACATCTTCGTGGCGGACAAAGATGCGCCCCCGAACGTCGCGGCCCAGAATTTGCGCGACAACCGGTGCGAGCAGTTCGTTGGCGGTGCCGATAAACTCGCAGATGAACGGCGTCGCGGGCTTTCGATAAAGAGTACGTCCGTCACCGATCTGTTCAACGCCACCGTTCGCCAGCACGACGATCGTGTCGGACATGGTGAGTGCATCTTCCTGATCATGCGTGACAAAGACCGCCGTGAAGCCAAATTCCTGCTGGAGCCTCTTGATCTCGCGGCGCATCGTCACTCGCACCTTGGCGTCGAGATTGGACAATGGTTCGTCGAACAAAAGCACCTTGGAGCCCGCGACGAGCGCGCGCGCAATCGCGACCCGCTGTTGTTGCCCACCTGACATGGTCGCGGGCTTCTTGTGCAGTTGCTCCGTAATCCCGGATGTTTCGGCGATCTGGGTGACACGCTTGACAATCTCGCCCTGCGGGATCTTCGCCACACGCAAAGCAAAGGCGATATTCTCGAAAGCCGTCATCGTTGGAAACAGCGCATAGTTCTGGAATACCATGCCGACTTTGCGCCGCTCCGGAGGCTCGATGGTAATATCTTTTCCTTCAAGAATAATCCGACCGCTCATGACCGGATGAAAGCCAGCCAGGGTCCTTAGGACGCTGGATTTGCCGCTGCCGGAAGCCCCGAGCAGAGCAACGAACTCGCCTTCTTGAATCTCAAGCGAGAGGTCGCTGATGACAACCTTGTCGCCATAGCCAATATGCAGTTTATCGATGATGAGGATCGGGGTCGGCATAAACATACTCCTGAGAAGCCTGGCGATCTGCGTCGCCCGGCCCTACATCCTCACCGGATTTCTAGCTCGATCTTCTGCAACCAGCCGTCCAGTTTGGGCGCGACGGCATCCCAATCGATCGGCTGCGCCTTGACTAGTTTCGCATTCGCCTGCACCTCTGGCGGTGATTTGGCCAACGCCGCCGGCAGCACCGGAACCTGACCGAATTTCTTGGCGTAGCCGGCCATGACATCGGCAGAGCCGAACCAGTCGACGAATGCCTTTGCCTGCTCCAGCTGATCGGTTCCCGCCATGATCGCCACGCCTTCAGAGATGACGGGCGTGCCACCTTCCGGGTCAATGACCTTGACTTGCATGCCGAGCTCCTTGGCGTCCTTGATTACGCCGCCGAACCAGTTCAGATTGATGATCGCACCGCCCGATTTGAAGGCTTCCTTGCGCGCATCGGCGTCATCGACAACGATCGCGTTCGCATAGAATGCGCCAAGAAAATCCCATCCAGCCTGAGTGACTTCGCCCTTGTCGTCGAGGAACCGGGCCAAGATGCCGGCAAGATAGACCCTTGTCGTCTGCCAGGCGGTGTTGCCGATGACGTATTTGCCTTTGTATTCGCCCCTTGTCAGGTCCAGCCAGCTTTTCGGCGCCCGCTCAGCGGCAAGCTTGTCAGACTCATAGGCGATGACGACCGGTGTGCTCCAGAATTTGTAGACAATGCCTTCCTTGTCCTTGTAGTGCGCAGGCAGGTCCGCCGCCCAGGCTGGTGTGTATGGCTGGAACAGGCCATTCTTTTTGAGCAGAGCCATAGACGCGTCGACCATGCCAAGTACGACGTCGGCCTGGGGGTTGTTCTTCTCGGCGACCAGCCGATCAAAAAGTTCTCCTCCGGGTGCGCGCAGAAACTGCACGTCGTGACCGGCGGCTTTAGCCTGGTCGATTATCCATTGAACGTTCTCTTCCCCCTGAGGTGAATAAACGACGAGACTCTTTGCCAAGGTCGGAGAGGCGATCGCGATCAGCACGGCGGCGAGGCTCAACAATCGTTTGATCTGGTGCATGGTGTTCTCCCATTTCATTTTGGCGGTCATTCCGATTTGGCTTTCTTAAAGGATCCTCATGACAGATTAATTACATTGCGTAATTTAATATATATTGCAATAGCTGTTTGGCTGCTGACAATTTGACACTCTTGGAACCAATGGACCTTTCACGGAACGAACGACGACTGGTCGAACTGATTTTCGTAGGCAAGCAGATTGCGCGGGTCGACCTGGCGGAACGGTCCGGCATGACAGGTGCTTCTGTCACTCGGCTGATAAGTCGCTTAATTGAGATCGGACTTCTGATCGAGGTGGTCGAGCGGACCGGCGCCCAAGGCCAGCCTCGGCGCTTGCTGAGCTTGCGGGCTGACCGATATCTTTCCGCGGGAATAACATTCTCGGTCTCCCGAATGGAGGTAGCAATTGCTGATCTAGCGGGTAAGATTCTTACCTCCCGATCTGTAGACATCGAGACCAGCACAGCTTTGTCTGTGGCAGAGGCGGCGCAGGCTGCTATCGCAGCGATGCTGACCGATCTTGGCACGCCTAAAGATCGCCTTCTCGGGGTCGGCTGCTCGGTGCCCGGCAATTTCGGCACGATGTCGCACATCCTCAAGGCCCACAGCTTCTTCCCGGCTTTCGATGATGGTGAGGCGGACCAAGCTTTTAAAGCGACTTTCGAAGCGCCCTATTACATCGAGAATGATGGAACAGCTGCATCGCTCGGAGAGTATGTGTTCGGCGGACGCATCCCGCAGCCTGATCCGATGTTCTTCATTCACATCGGACACGGTGTCGGGGGAGGGGCGGTTATCGACGGGCGGCCGTACCGCGGTGTCAATGGAAACGCCTGCCTGCCCGGAGTTCTCTACCCGTACGACCAGCCGCGCCCATCCGGCCAAGATCTTTTTGCCACCCTCAACAGTGCCGGCTTCGCCATCCACGACTTCATCGACCTCGATCGGTTGCCAGATAGCGCCGAAGCGGCGTTAGAAATCTGGATTGAACGCGCCGGAAAGCAGCTCAGCGAGACGGTGCGTGTAGCTACGGCGATGTTCGACCCCGCGCTGATTGTCCTTGGGGGACGGCTGCCAGAACTAGTGACAGACAGGCTGGTACGCGCAATTTCCAGTCAGCCAATCCTTGGCCCGTCGCGCGGCTTGGAGGCTGCCGCAGTTGAGGCCTCTCGACTTGGCCCTCGCGCCGGCGCGATCGGGGCGGCCTGCATTCCGTTCTTTGCCTCTCTCTTTTCCGCCGCCGTCGCAGACGATGGCAGTCCTTACCTTAACGGTCGCAAGCCCAAATCCCGACCTTAGAAAATTCGATAGCGCGCCTGAGTCTCTTTAAGAAGCCTACCGGACAGGCCTTGCCCGGCGCGAATCGACACAACAGGTCCGCAAGCCCCTTCGTTGCATATCGGTGTCGCTACAAAGCCTCAAATGACCAGCTTGAGGTGGCTGGATAAAACCAGACCGGCGGCGCCGCGCAGAGCCGTATGGCCTTCGCCGATACCATTCACCGTGATCGATATCTCCTGACCAGGTCTCTTCACCACTAGCTGCTCTACATGCTGCCTGATCAGCTCTGCTGCCTTCATTCCGCCTCCGGCGACGTCTCCATGAAGGACGTAGGAGTTGAGGGAGAGTGTTTGCTGCAGATTGACGATGCCGAAAGCCACGTTCCGTGTGTAACGGACGAGAAGCTCCTCTGCCGCATTCGAGCCTTCGTCTGCTTCCTTGACAAGCCTGGCACAGGTGATGCTCTTGGGATGCGGCAAGCCCATTCGGGCGGCTTCCTTTCGTAACCACGGAAGAGCAGCGATCGTCTCCCAGCAGCCGTGCTTTCCGCAGTTGCAAGGGGCACCATCGATCTGCACCACGGTGTGCCCGAGCTCGCCGCCGGATCCGGCGAGTCCACGATAGACCTTGCCGTCGATGAAGAAGGCGCCGCCGAGAACCTCGCCAGTATAGACTGCTGCGAAATTTTGTTGACCGCGACCGGGTCCGAACCATCTGTCCCCAACAAGCAAGGCACGGGGGTGGTGATCGATGGCAACCCGAAGAGAGAAGCGTTCTTGTAGTATTGCTACGAGGGGAAGTCCCGTTAGAACGGGAGCAAGATTGACGGTGAGAATGGTTCCATTGTCACTGTCGATCATTCCAGCAGAGGCCACGCCAATGCCAAACGGCGCCTGCTGGGCCTGAGACAGTGTGGCAGTAAGCGTCTCCGTCATGACCGCGATGAATGCTTCTGTGTCGCCATGCGTATCAAATTCAACTTTCGCAACGGCCTTGATCTCACCGGTTAACGCCACGAGGCATGTTTGTATCGTGCCGGGCAGAAGGAGGACTGCGCCAAGCATCGGTGCATCGGGGTTAAAATAAAGCGGACGAGCCGGCTTGCCGCCTTTGACGTCGGAAGGCGACGCATCTCCCTCAATAAGAAGCTGGTCTTCGATCATCGGCTGCACAATACCGGTTATCGTGGTCCGGTTGACACCTGCAAGTCGAGCGAGATCTGCCCGGCTTTTGGGTCCGTTGTCATATAAGGCTTGAAGGACGCGACCGCGGTTTATCGCTCCAAGCGCCGATTGGGAGACAAGTGTCACGTTACCGCCGTTCTCGCCGACGGCGACTTCTCTGCTGGCAGGGGTGCGCTGGCCCAACGAATAGGACGGCTGGCTCTCAAACTTCAATTCTCTTCTCCAATCTACCGGATCCTTTTAGCCCGTACATTATCGAACGGCCATACAACATAAGGCCCTTTCCGGTGATGCAAGCAGGACCTCGATGACAACCGCAGTACCGCGCCGGAATTTTCGCCGCGACAACTTCTTGACACTAACATAAGTTTGTGCGAGGTACAAACTAACTGCTTACAAAAAGCACATTAGGGGTAACAATCTCAGTATCGACAAGCGGAAGCCCAGGGGCTGCGCTGAAGGGCCGGGGTTGGGATACGAAGCAACTGAGGAGGCTGTTTATGACAATCGATATCGGAAATATGTCGCGACGTGACCTGCTGAAAAGCGCTTCCGTCGCAGCTCTTGTGGCTGGCGCGGGATCATTGGCCATTCCACGGAGGGGTGCCGCGCAGGATGCGAACACCGTGCGCGTCCTGTCCGTTGAAGACCCATTTTTTTTCTCAATGAAGGCGCTGGTGCCAGAATACGAGAAGGAAACCGGCATCAAAGTCGAACTGGAGAGTCTCTCCTATGACGCCCTTCAATCGCGCCTCGTGTCTGCCTTTGTCGCCAAGACCTCCGACGCCGATGTCATCGTCGTCGACCAGATGTGGCTCGGGCAATATCTCGACAACGGCTGGATCATCTCGCTGAACGATTTTATTGCCAAGGACAGCGAATTCGACCTATCCGACTTCATCCCCGAGGTCCTTTACTCCTCGAATATGTGGCGCGGCCAAGTTGGCACACTGCCGGTTGCCGCCTATGCGCAGGGGGTCATGTATCGCAAGGACGTCTTTGACGAACTCGGCATTACAGCGCCGCCGACCGAGACATCGGAAGACTGGACCTGGACGAAATACATCGACACACTGAAGTCGATGGAAGGCAAATCATTCGCCGGTAAGCCGCTCTTTCCAACCGTCGTTTGCGGTTCCCAGCCGTCGCCGATCGTCCACATGTTTACGCAGGTGTCGGCAAGCCACGGCGCGAATTGGTTCAAATCTTTCCCGGCCGCTCCGTGGGATTTCTCCCCGCAACTGACGAGCCCCGCCTGGATCAAGTCTGTCGAAGTCTATAGGCAGCTCTACAAGTTGTCTCCGCCTGAAGCGATCAACTATGTTTGGTTCGATGCCGGCACCCGTTTCGCCAAGGGCGATATCGGCATGTTCTACTGGTGGACCCCGTACTTCTATCTAATCAAGAACTCGGGCTACATGACCGGCAAAAAGTCGGACATCATGGATAAGTACGTAACGGCGGCCTTGCCGAAGGCCGAGGGCGTGCCTCAGACGGTTAGTCTCGGCGGCTGGAGCCTTGGCATTCCATCGAGTTCCGAAAGGCAAGAAGCAGGCTACGCCTTTATCAAATGGGCGACCTCGAAAGCCACGCAGAAGAAAATGGCCCTTTGGCCGGACCTCAACTACCAGTTCTCCGACTTTGCGCGCATTTCGCTCTATCAAGATGAGGAAGTCAAGGCGATCTATCCTTACCTCGATGTGCAGTATGCGATGATGAAGCAGGGCAACGGCAAGATCACACGCCCGCCTGTCCCTGGTTACACAGCCATCGAAAGCGTGTTGGGTCTCACATTGAACCAGCTTCTGACCGGTAGCGAAGAGCCGAAGACCGGCCTCGAGCGCGCCAACAGCCTGTTCGAGAGCATCCTGAAGGGCAATCTCATGATCCCTTATCAGAAGGATAGCTACACAGATACTCTTGATGGGGCCAAAGCCCTGATCGCCAAGAACTAATTAGAGTTCTCCTCGGGCCGGCGCGAGAGCGATCGCGCCGGCAGCCAAGTGAAGAAGAACTGGATCTGGCAATGCACACGACTACTGTTTGCTCTCCGCGAGCCCTCGGGCCCGCCCGGAAGAGCTTTATCCGACGAAACCTGCCCTACTTGCTGATTGCGCCTTCGGTGGTGATGCTGCTCGCTCTGATCGCCTACCCCTTGCTGTTTGCCCTAAGATCGAGCTTCTATTTCTGGAACCTGCAAATCGGCCCGGAGCCGCTCCAGTTCATTGGGTTCGAGAATTATGTGCAGGCCTTCAACGCTTTCGACTTTCGCGCCGCGCTCACCAATACCCTGATCCTGTCGATCCTTGGCACGGCACTTGAGTTCACGCTTGGCCTGGCGATCGCGCTCATTCTGCTCAAGGCACTGCCTGGCATGAACATCGTGCGGGCCTTGCTGATCCTGCCAACAACGATCGCGCCCATCGTCGTCGGCTTTTTGTTCCGCTACCTCTATGATCCCGGCGGTGGCCTGTTGAGTTGGGTGTTGCAGTCGCTCTGGCTCCCCGTTCCCGCAGAAGGAATTCTTGGCTCGCCATCGACAGCACTCGCGGCGATCCTCTTCGTCGACATCTGGCAGTGGACACCGTTCTTTGCAATCGTTCTCTATGCGAGCCTTTTGGCCGTGCCGGACGAGATTTTGGAGGCCGCACGCCTGGATCGCGCGTCTGCATGGACGATCCTGATGCGGATCAAGCTACCGCTGATCAAACGCACCGCAATCATTATCGTCATGCTGCGCTTCATGCAGATCTTCAACACCTTCGACACGGTGCTTGTGCTCACGCGCGGCGGACCGGGCACGTCTACACGCACCCTTGGATACTCACTCTACGAACAGGGCCTTGTGAACTTCAACATCGGACTGGTCAGTGCCATGACCTGGATCACCGTGCTGATCGTCAACGTCATCGTTGCACTGTACGTCTTCTTCGCGTTCCGAAACGAGGAGTGGTAAAATGTCGCGCCGACACACGAGCTTCAACACGGCACTCACCTACGCCGCCGGCCTCCTCTTCCTGGCAATCTTCGTCGGTCCGATCCTGTGGTTCATCGCCCTTGCGATCCGGCCGGCCGAGACGGCGTTCACCATGCCGCCGCAAATCACATTCGAGCCCAATCTCGACGCATTCCGGCACATCCTCGTCGATCCTGGCACCAACGCGCCGCAACTGGTCAACAGCCTCATCGTCGCGATCGGTGCTGTGCTACTCAATCTGCCTTTTTCGGTTCCCGCAGCCTACGCGTTGTCCCGTTTCAAGCTCCGCGGCAAGAAGAACATCATGTTGTGGTATCTCGGGCTGTTGATGGCCCCGCCGGTCGCGTTTCTGATCCCATATTTCATCCTCATCACGCGCATTGGCCTCCAGGGTTCCTACTTTTCGATGATCCTGGTCCTACAGACGCTGACGATCCCGTTTTCCGTCTGGTTGATGAAGAGCTTTATCGATGAGGTGCCAGTGGAACTGGAGGAAGCTGCCCGGGTGGACGGCGCCCGTTGGTACACGATCATGTTGCGGATCACGCTACCGATCGTTCGTCCTGGGATCATTGTTACCTCGATGTTCGCCTTCGTGTTCGCGTGGAACAACGCCGCTTTTCCGCTGGTGCTGAGCTCACGCTCGACCGCCACCCTTCCGATCGGAACACTTGGGTATTTCGCAACGAGCGGAGTGACCTGGAACTACATCGCCGCCGCCGCAGTGCTCGCGATGATACCTCCGATGATCATCTTCCTTGTTTTCGATCGATACGTCGTACGAGGCCTCACCTTTGGTTCGGTGAAGGGCTGAGCTTTCCTTTATGAATGGAGTAATGAAATGAATAGACTGCGAATGGGCGTCATCGGCGCCGGTCTCTGGGGCGGCAATCATGCCCATACCTTTAATGTCTTGCCGGAGACCGATCTGGTCGGCGTCTGCGATCTTGATGAGGGCCGGGCGCTGAAGATGAAGGAAAGCTACAGCGCAATGCAGGCCTTCACTGACTACCAGAAGCTGATCTCAAGCGATCAGATCGACGCCATCTCGGTCGCAACGCCTGACTTTACCCACACGCCGATCATTCTAGCGGCTCTGAAAGCCGATAAACACGTGTTGAGCGAAAAGCCGCTTGCGACGACGGTGCGTGAAGCCGAGGAAATCGCTGCGGCTGCCGCTAAGTCCAAGGGCAAGCTGATGATTGATTTCCACAACCGTGTGAATCCGATCCTCGCCCAGGTTCGTGACATGATCCAAAACGGTCAGATCGGCTTGGCCAAACACGGGACCGCGCGTCTTTCGAATACGACATTCGTTCCGCTCGAAATGCTGAGCTGGGCTGCAAAGTCTTCGGCACTCTGGTTCCTGGGCAGCCACCTCGTCGATGTCCTACGTTTCATTCTCGCAGACGAAGTCGTGCGTGTTTATTCGGTTTCCCGCTCGGGTACCCTATTTGCCGCCGGCGTGGATACGAAAGACTTCCATGTGTCGGTGCTTGAATTTTCCAAGGGCACGGTCGTGACCATGGAGAACAGCTGGATCCTGTCGCGTGACAATCCTTCGCTTGTTGATTTCAAGATCGAGTTCGTTGGTGAAAAGGGCCAGGTCCAGGCGGACCCCACCCATAATGGCGGCCTGCGCAAGATCGTCGACGGCGGACTGAAATACAATGACTACATCGGCATAACACCAACCGGCGCGACACGGATCGGCGGTTTTGTCTTGGAATCCATTGCCCGCTTTGTCGATAGCATTGTGCGAGACGCTCCGCTGCTGGCAGATGCGCAGGACGGTCTGGCAAACACAAAGATCCTGGCGGCGATCGAAGAATCCGTCGCGACCGGCAAGGCTGTGAACATCGGCTAAAGCCGGAACCAAAGGCGAGGGGCATGTCCGCACAAACGGTGCGGCTTGCCTCGCTTGAAAAATGCGGGAGTACATAAAAATGGCGTCCATGACCTTCGACGGGATCGGCAAGACCTTTCCGGACGGGACCGTTGCCGTTGCGAATGTAAGTTTTTCGGTCGCGGACGGAGAATTCGTCGTGTTGGTCGGCCCGTCGGGTTGTGGCAAGTCGACACTATTGCGGATGGCAGCGGGTCTTGAAGCGCTCAACAGCGGCCGGCTGCTCATGGATGACGCTGACGTGACGGAGACAGAACCCCAGGACCGGGATATTGCGATGGTTTTTCAGAACTACGCGCTTTACCCCCATATGACCGTTTACGACAACATGGCCTTCGGTCTGCAGCAGCGAAAAATGCCCAAGGACAAGATCGACAAGCTGGTTCGCGACGCAGCGGAAATGCTTGATCTTACCCGTTATTTAGAGCGCAAGCCCGGGGCATTGTCCGGCGGTCAGCGCCAACGCGTGGCGATGGGCCGGGCGATCGTTCGCCATCCCATGGCGTTCCTGATGGATGAGCCTCTTTCCAACCTGGATGCAAAACTCCGCGTGCAGATGCGCGGCGAACTGAAGCTCCTTAATCAGCGGCTCGGCGTCACAACCCTTTATGTGACCCACGATCAGGTCGAGGCTATGACCATGGGCGATCGTGTGGCTGTGCTGAAGCCGGTGTTTAATGGACAGGAGAGTAATCTTCAGCAGATCGATACGCCGCAGATGCTTTACGACAAGCCGTCCAATCTGTTCGTCGCGGGGTTCATCGGTTCGCCCGCCATGAATTTTGTTCGGGTCGAGCTGACGGCGGAAGGCGGGTCGCTAAAAGCTGCGGTAACTGGAACGAAAATATCCTTCTCGGTCCCAGCCCAGGGGGCACTGTCGGCCTTCGCCGGGCGACAAGTCATTGTTGGAATTCGCCCAGAGATGTTTAAGGTTTGTCCCGAGGCCGAGGCGTTGTTCAACGAGCAGATCCCGGTTGCCGAAGCGCTTGGAGCCGACACCTTCGTGTTCTTCGACATCGCGTCACCGTCGGTCAATATCAACGATGCTGAAGATACCGAAGACTTTCTCAATAAGGGTAAGAACCGGCTCGTGGCGCGTATACCACCGGCGCTGACGCCTCGACCCAATCAGGTGCTGCCATTGACTGTCGACCTGGAGAAATTGCACTGGTTCGATCCAGTAACCGGGACTGCGATCCGCGAGTGACAGAAAGTGCACTTACCATCGCCATCTGGGGTTTCAACTCTTTTCTCCTGCCCTCCCAGGCAACTTGGCTGTCGTCGATTACGAGGTCGGCGGCAGCCATTTTTTTAAAACCCGAGACATCAAACCATCAGAATCTGAACATCCATCTGCCGTAAGTGATCCCGAGCTTAGAGGAGTGGCCTGTGAAACACGTTTCCATTGTCGGTAAGTTCTTTATCATCATGGCCGTCTTTGGCGTCATGGCACTCAGTCTGACGTTCTATCAGAGCCGGCAAATGTTGAAAGTTAACGACAGCTGAATGACGCACGAGAAAACTTCGTCAGGTTCATGGATATGGCGATTGCCGCAGTTCCTGAGCAGAGCGAACTGCCGAAGTTGAAGGCGGATGGATTCTCCGTCCTGACCGATACGTGTGGTGCAGCCATCGCTGTTGGTCGCGGCGGAACTAGTGAAGCCGAGCTTGCCATGGTGCGCAACTCTATCTCACTCGTTGCCAACCCGCCTTTGCTGCCATCTCACCGAGATTCACATCCGTCACGGAAAAACTCGCTTCCGACGCAGATCAAAAGCGTGCTGGCGTTTCAAACGTTGTCCGTGACACGTCCGTGCTGAGTTTGGGAACAGCTATTGTGGCACTCTTCACTGTCTCGTGTTTCGGCTTTCTCGCAATTCGCGCCTGGTTGGTCAAACCGATCAAACAGATGGTTACGACGATGAAGGTCATAGCCGACGGCGATCTTACTTCGACAGTTGAGGGAACGATTCGCCGCGACGAGATCGGATCGATGGCCCGGGCAGTACAGATCTTCAAGGACAACGAGTTGAGGGCGCGCGATCTCGGAAAGGATGCAGAGACAAGTCGTGGCGCAAACGAGATTGAACGTGCGCGTCTCGCCGAGACCGATCGTCAGCGGGCGCGGGATATGGCGGAGCCAACGACCGGGCTTGCAGAGGGCCTAAGGCATCTCGCCGACGGGAACCTCGTGTTCAGCCTCGACGACAAGTTCGCCGAGGACTTCGAACCGTTGCGGGCGAACTTCAATGCTGCTGTTGCCCAGCTCGCCGAGAGCTTGAGAGCTGTGTCGAACGCAACCGAATCGATAGATGATGGCGCGCAGGAAATCAGTTTGAGCGCGCAGGACTTGTCACGCCGCACAGAGCACCAGGCTGCTTCACTGGAGCAAACCGCCGCCGCGCTGGATCAAATTACCCAGAACGTCGCCAGTTCCTCAAAGCGCACAGCGGAGGCGCGACATGTTGCGATCGAGGCAAACAAGTCGGCGCGCCACTCCGGGGGGTGGTCTCCAGCGCTGTCGCGGCAATGCAACGCATCGAACGGTCATCCTCGCAGATCTCCAGTATTGTCGGGGTCATCGACGAAATCGCGTTTCAGACCAATCTTCTGGCGCTCAACGCAGGCGTCGAGGCGGCACGATCCGGCGAGGCAGGAAAAGGTTTTGCAGTGGTTGCCCAGGAGGTGCGGGAGCTTGCTCAACGCTCTGCGCATGCAGCAAAAGAGATCAAGGATCTTATCCGGTTGATGAGGTCAGCAGTGGCGTCAAGCTGGTCCGCGATACCGGCGAGGCGCTCAAGATCATCGTGGACCAGATAGTGCTGATTAACACTCAGCTTGATGCCGTCACGGCCGCTTCCAACGAGCAGTCCGCAACCCTTTTTGAGGTCAACTGGACAGTCAATCGAATGGATCAGGTTACGCAGCAAAATGCAGCCATGGCCGAGGAATCCACGGCTGCAACCACGGCACTTGCCCTTGAGGCAAAACAGTTGCGCGGGATTGTGGCGGAGTTTCAGATTGAGAATGCACTCTCTGAGAAGCAGACCAGTCAAAGCAACCGTGAAACAGCGTCAATATCTTTGCCAGCACGCCGGATGCTGGCAAAGGTCGCGAACGAACTCGGCAAAGTGAGTGACGGTCGAGTTGCAGATAGATCCCGGCAATGACCGCGGACCTCCCGCAGGAACGTATTGCGGATGTCCTTAGATGACGAAATTCAGCAATTCAGAAAGAAGAAGACTGGCGGCACCGCGTAAAGCCGCCAGGCATTCGCTATCTCCGAAAGCAAGGGCAATTTCATCGCCCGGGCGACGGAATACCAATTCCCGGAAGCTTTCCTGGATTAAATGAAGCATGGGGTTTCCCCCTCGTACGATGTCGCCGTGAATAACGATAAAATTGGGCGCCATGAACTGCTGGAGGTTCGCCAGGCCGACCGAAATATTGAACGCGTAGTCGCGAAGTAATCCTCTTGCGCCTGGGACATTGTCGTTGGCCAGAGTCAACAATCGGCTCACATCCAACGAGCGAGGTTGTGGCAACCGCCTGACCTTGGCCTCGTCCGTTAACCACTTCGAGCTGGCGATTGTTTCCCAGCATCCGCGTCGGCCGCACTGGCATATCCGACCTTTGATGTCTACGGTCGTATGACCGATTTCACCGCCTGCACCTGCGGGTCCCCGATAGAGATGCCCATCAAGGTAGAGCGCCCCACCCAAAGTCTCGCCGATATGGACAGAGGCGAAGTTTCTCCGACCGCGGCCTTGTCCAAACCATCGGTCTCCAACCAGCAAGGCTCTGGTATCCTGATCGACACACACGGTAACTCCGAATCTTTTGTGCAACTCGGCTTCGAGCGGTAAGCCGTCCAGGAATGGCCCGAGACTGACGGTCACGATTGTGCCCGTCTCCGTATTGATCATTCCTGCCACTGCTACACCTATCCCTAAGATCGGGTTGCCGGATGTGATGGTTTCTTCGACACAGGTGCTTATGATACCGAATGCGTCGGAGGGCTGTGTTAGGTTCTTCGGAAAATTGGCGGCGTGCTGAGCATAGACCTCGCCCTCCAAAGAGACCAGACACGCACTCACGCGGTCGTGAAGCAGGAGCACCGCGCATATCGGCCTTGCATCCTTGGAAAACCACAACTTGGTAGCCGGCTTGCCGCCTGTTTCATTGGGAGGTATCACCTCTCCTTCCGCAAGAACGCCCTGATCGATCAGGGGCTGCACAATCCCTCCGATAGTTCCTCGAGTCACACCGGTAAGGCGTGCGAGATCCGCTCTGCTAGATGGTCCAATGTCGTACAAGGCTTGCAACAATCGGCCCCGATTCGCAGGGCCCAAGGTTCCTGTTGGAATCAATCTTTGAGCCAGTACAACACCCTTAGTGCTCTCATCATTATGGTGATCGTCAGGACTGCCCTCGCGTTCACCCAGTCGATGAGCTTCGTGTCTTCTTATCAAGGATTCCATAGCATCCAATCCTGTTGCCGAATTCCATTGCCACCAACGGCCAAGTACTAGCGGAGGGCAACCGTTCCTTCACCATTCGGTGGGCTCGGATTATGAGCTCGGGGCAATGTGCTGTTCGTCCATCGCCTCTTCACTAGGCACCCGGCGTTGCGGGAAACTTTGGCCGGTTCCCGTCCCAAGCCTCATTCAGTGATCCCAGTTGTCCGCCCAGCCGTTAAAAAACTGTTGAAATTTCCAACGTGCTCCGCGCGGAAGCTGACCAAAGTGACGCCCTAGGCGCCTATCCGCCAATATACAACAAATATTCAGAAAATACTTCTTTTAACTCGCTTGCTCCAAATCTACTTTAAAATATACTTTCTGATATACTCTATTTTAGCTATCATACGTGGGAAAGCAGTGCTAGCGTTTGTGTGGGCTGATCAGCATTCTAGTGAGCATGATTGGAGAACGTGATGAACGGATTCGGTGCACTACGACTCATAACTCGCAACACGACAGGTGCTTTCTCAGGCGAGAAGCTCGCCGTTTTCGGTGGGAAGCCTGTGGTCCCTCAGGGACGTGTTACACCTTGGCCCGCCGCGGAGAAGAGGCACTCGGATGCCCTGCGTGGAGTCGTGGATGGTGGAAAATATCACCGCGTTAATCATCCAATTGTGAGCGGTTTGGAGCAAAGCCTTGCAAGGTGGACTGGGAAGTGGCAAGTGCGCGCTGTCGGCAGCGGAACGGCGGCCATTCACATCGAACTCGACTACGTCAAAGAGCGAGGCGAGCAAGTTGTTACCGCGGCACTGAATTGGCCAGGAGCGGTAGGACCAATCAAAATCAGCGGTCTCCAACCCGTCTTCGTTGATGTCGACATGAACTTGGCCGGGATTGATCAGCGCGCGGCCGCTGAAAAGTTCGGCCCTAATGTAGCTGCAGTTTTAGTCACTCACCTTTTCGGAAACAATGTTCTCGTCCCCGACGCGAGGTCTGCAGCGCGAGCTCAAGGCATTGCTGTGATCGACGACATCTGCCAATCGATCGGCGCCGCGAAAGCAATCGTCGGCGGTGCGCATCTTGATGCAGACGCGCTCGCTCTATCCGGAAACGGCGCCAAGCACCTTGGGGCCGGCGAACTGGGATTTGTCATTACTGAGGACGCCAACTTGATTGCACATGTTGATCGCGTATCGCTGTCCAGCTCGTCTCGGAGTGGAGCGCGAATATTCTCGCCCTATTCCCAAGGGTACAACTACAGGCCGAACGTATTCTCGTCATCTATAGCGAACTTGCGAGTCACTGAGATTGATACGCAACTGCAAATCCGAAGAGAAAATAGCAAGCTTTTATGGGAGATGATCAGCGAGCTTGTGGGTATATTTCCTCTATTTAATCCATCTGACTGCGACCATTCGATGCTCAACTTTCCCCTCCGGATCGAACCTGCGGCACTTGGCTTCGCACCAGGCCCGGCTGCAAGGGATTTCGTGGTCAAATCGCTGCAGGCTGAAGGCGTGCCTATCTGTGTTTGGCTCACGAAGCCGGTATTCGAATATCTCCCAGACATTTGCGACAACTGGAAGTCCGCCGATTTTCCAAATACAGTGAAACTCTTGGATACGATGTTTTACGTCTCCGAGATTGCGCCGCCCAACGACGGCGAATTGATGCGGCTTTATGCAGAGGCGTTTCACAAGGTCTGGAATGCTCTTCATAAGCAAGGTCCGAAGATCGCCGCAGGAGCAATTTCCGGCTGAGCACCACGCGTCAATTTCCCAGTGCCGAAATGGTCAACATCCGATCGGATACAATCCTACCCTGCTCAATGCCTGGAAGATTGAAAGCTGGCACTGGGGCAAAACTCAGAGTCGTTCTATAATGAGGACTACTAATGTCTTTTTCAAAAAGTCCGAAACTACTGATCTTCGACTGCGATGGGGTTCTCGTCGATAGCGAGCTAATTGCAACTGCGGTTCACATCGAAGCTTTGGCGAAATGCGGCTACATCATATCGGCTGAAGAGTATAACGATCGCTTCATAGGAATGACTGACCAGCAAAGTTATTCCGTCATAGAATCCGAGGGCGACTTACGCCTACCGGAGGATCATCATGAATGTGTGATGGCCGAACTTGCAAAACGATATCCTCGCGATCTGCGTGCAACCAGCGGCGTTCGGCAAACCTTGGAGACCATTAATTTAAAGAAGTGCGTGGCGTCGAACAGCGATGCTGCAAAGCTTTCCTTGGCGCTTAAAGTCACGGACCTACATGATTACTTTTGGCCCCATGTCTTTAGCGCTTCGCAAGTTGCGCGTGGTAAGCCTGCGCCGGATCTGTTTCTGTTTGCAGCAGAGAATATGAACACACCGGCTAGCAGTTGTCTCGTTATCGAAGACAGCGTTGCTGGAACTCAGGCGGCGGTGGCAGCCGGGATGATGGTGATTGGCTTCGTAGGTGCTTCGCATTGCCTTCCTGGGCACGGAGACAAACTGATGGAGGCAGGTGCCACTAAGCTGTTTAGCCGCATGACCGCCTTGCCACAAATCTTAGCAGGTTTGTGATCACGCTGTTGCGTGCTGGCGACCCGTCTTGAATCGCGGCGTCACCGTGCAGGATATATCGTGAGGTCCGATAGCTGACTAGTGCAGGGGCTTCACCTCAAGTTGACCGATCGTCACTCGATTGCTCGGCCCGCCAAAAAATGGAGACACTATGACCGAGAAAGCAATGGTAGCTGGAACTCCGGTAACGATCGAGTACCTAGAAAGATTTCCGAATTTCATTTCCATTTGCGCAAGTTGGTCTTTCGGACAATGGGGTTGTCAATCAAATGGCTCGTACGAACAAACGCGAGACGAGTTTGAAGCGGCAACAAAAAGCTCGATGCCGCTAACACTAGTCGCCATCGAAAACGCGTTGCCGGTAGGAATGGTCACGTTGGCTGATCGTGATTTCGATGGAAAATCTCATCTATCCCCTTGGCTTAAGTCGCTTTTTGTCCATCCATTTCACCGCAAAAAAGGAATAGCCAGGTTGTTGATCGAGCGGCTCGAGCACGAAGCATCGTGCTTCGGTTGCAAGAGTCTTTATCTGACAACAGAGGACGCGCAACTTCTTTACGAGAAGAGCGGCTGGCGGGCAATTGATCACGTCCAAACATCGTATGGCGAAGCGGCGTTAATGAAGAAAGCCCTGCTTCCTCTCAACTGAGGCTACGCTAGGACGAAATAATTGCGCCGGAGCTCCAAGCTGCTTTCATGACAGCTCTCTCAACGCTTGAGCACGCGACGTCACGACGTGGCAACGCAGCGCCTTGGGTGGAAGCCGATTTATGGATCATCTTGATGTTGAAGAGCGTGTTATTGCCGGCACATCGCAGCGATAGTGGGCCGGCTAAAAACTTCCTCGCACTACGGGCACCCCCAGGATTTCGCTCCCCCAAGCCTTAGCCACTGCTGTGATGGGCTGTTGCAAAGGCCGCACGAACAAGCCGTACAAAGTAGCGAGCTACCCGAAATTCTCATCGAAAGGTTCTGAATCTTTATGGACACCAGCAACAATGTGGCATCAGTGCTTGTGAATTTTTGCTCCTCGCGTCTCGGTTACCTCGGCGGCCGACGTGATTTGCGTGCATCGCTCACTTTAACTTCTCTTCTTGCTTTCGGTATTCCATCCTACGCCGCAGCAGAGGCGCTACTTCCGGTAAAGCCTTCACCATATCTTGTAAGTGCGATTACGAGAAACATGTTCAAGCTGCCGAAACCCGATGACGACTTGGTCCTGCTATCTGCGCACCGCGGATCTTGGGAGATCTATCCTGAGAATTCAGCCTATGCCTTGCAAGACGCCTGGAATTCGCAGATTGAGAGCGTGGAGGTCGATGCCCGCTTCACCGCAGACAAAGAAGTCGTTCTATCTCACGACTACAGGATTGAGCGCGAGTCAACTGGAAGCGGCCTATTATATAATCAGAACTTGTCGCAGCTACGACAGGCCGATCTACGGGACCGACATGGCCGCGTTTTTACGGATTCACAAGGGCGAAAGGCGAAGTTCCTAACATTCTCCGCCGCGCTCGATCTACTCGCCGAATATGTTTCCGATGATGGTCATGGGTACGTGATGATCGTCGATATCAAGGCGGCAGTCGATGATCAGGACCCTACTGATCCCATCGAGCTCATGCAACGCTGCCTTGACATTCTCGCGAGCAAGGGAAATGCGAAACTCAGCAAAGCCGTTGTATTCAAGCTCAAAGCAAAGGATGCGGCGGATGTCGGCACGATTCTAAATCGGACAACCTACGACCCCAACCTCATTGGCGGGCTGATTGTCGTCGAAAACCCGGATGACGAGAATGTGAAGGATTCCAGCTATGATCCCCACGAGGATCCAATCTACGATCAATGGAATGTGGTGCCGTTCTCCATTCAGTTTGAAATGAACCAATTCTATAAAGGTGACGGTCTGCAGGCATATTTCGACTATATCGACCAGCTGCAGGGCTTCGCCACCTATCATGAAAGTAACTACTTTCCAGAGGGCGTCGCAAACAGCGCCGGAAAATGCTGCTTCGAGCACAACACGGATCCGAAATCGACCGCTCAGCGAGGGATCGTACCAGATTACCGAGGAGATCCTGAGATGGCGCTCGTCAATCGTACCAATCTTATCACCACTGATTGGCCCGACGTAGTCGGCGATATGCTGCGCCAGATACGGCGCCGCAACACCTCCGAACTCACTCGCTAGAGCAAGACCTCCGCTTTCAAAAAGGGAATGTTTTGATGAATAATGGAATAAAAATCTTCCTATTGTCTTCCGCGCTGGGCTGTCTTGTCGCTGGAGAAGGGCAAGGGGCATCATGTACCAATGAAGCCAATTGCCTTAGAAGCGCGTCGGAGAAAGTATCTCAGACGCTCACACCGAAGGTAGTGCCCATTTTCGGGGAATTTCCAAAGCTGTACATACACGACTCGGCGGCAGAAGCGGATTATCCGGTGCCCGAAGATACGAGGCAGGCATTTGACTTCTATACCAACAAGACTTCCTTCAACCTTCCACCGCGCACGTCAATCGAGACTAGTCGAAGCGCGTCGATCAGACCAGACACGGGGTTCACTGTCCTTTTGGTCGAAAAAACCCGTGAAAATACTGTTCCTAATGGCGGCAGCGCCTTATCGCTTCTAAGTTCTAATTCAAACGATGCTTACCTATCATTCGCATTGGGAGCTGCACCCAATCCGAATGGTCAGAAGTGGTCATTCGCGAAAAGCCTGCTTCAAAGCGACATGGCGTCTACTGCATGGTGGCAGAAGCCCTGGGACATGAACGTCGTGGGGCCAACAGGGGCATTCTCCGGCACTGAGTGGATTTACTATACCTTTACTCCAGACGGCAAAGTTCGCATGGACCGTTTTGCGCCATACACATATTTTCTAGCGTTTACAGCTTACCAGTGGGATGAGGCAGTGCTCGACAGTGGGTTCCCGCATTCTCCTTTCAGCTCTGGCACGCCAACCGATCGTCCGAAATCCGTCATTTTCGGATCGGTTGGCCCATGGGTTATTGGCGCTGCAGCAGTGCCCGGTCAGACATCGCCCATGATTGAGCCAATTGAGGCGTTACCGGGGTTTGAGGGAGTGACGGTCTTCGCGAACCCCTTGTCGATGAAAGAAGTCGTAGCGTATCAGAACTCCCTGAAGAGGAGCGACTTTCTCGACGTCAACATGCTGCCCTGCAACAGCGGCCAGTACCTTTCCGGCGAGATAAGGACTCCCTGCGGCACGGCTCGTCCTGGCAATCCTCCGTCGAATGTGAAATCGGTGGCTGGTGATGCGATCCGCACTAATATTGAACGCTTTGAATAACGAATGTTGGACGACTCTCATTTGTTCCAACGGCGATCAGACGGCATCAGTTTCAGCTACCGCGATGCCGCAATCCCGGTCGCTTGTGAACCGAATGTCTGACAAGATTGGGCAAAGATGGTGACCACTCAAGCGTGGAAATCGCCGCGCTAAGATATTCTAGAACTATAGCTGGATTAAGCCGTCTCAATTTCTGAGCATTGCAGCAGTGAGATTTTCTCCGGCGCGGCCCCAGGTGGCCGGCGTGCGATCCTCAAATAGTGTCGCCAGCGAGGCCCGTTTCGTGAAAGCCTTTTGAGTTCGCTCAGCGACTTGAGCGTAGGTCCTCGTCCGGCCCTTATTCATCTCTGGCCCAACCCTTGCTGTCGGCTGTCTTCGCGAGGAGGAATGCATAACACCTGCTGATCTCGTCGAGCTTTCTCACTAACTCGCCGTCCGATCCACCAAGCAAGGTTTGATAGCCCTCGCATCTTGTTGACCTCTGCCAATCATTCCCAATAAAGCGCGCGATCGCATTGCCGAGGGAAGAAACCCTTCGTTTAGGGCTGCCAAACGATACGGCTGCGCGCCTCAATCCGTCTAGGAAGCTTGCGTCATCGAGTCCGCTATAAGGTTTTCCTTCGGAATTCGTCGCATTGAGGAAGATCTGCTCGTCACCGACTACGCTATATCCGCCGCCCAAGCCATTTTTCGTTGCATCCGCTGCCTCGAAGAATCTCTGCGCCACGGTGGCGCTAAGGCTGCCCTGCGGAAACCGCACGATAACAAGGCCTGTCTTACCTGTCGTGTCGTCGAGGCGAGAGGTAAGAACGCGATATTGACGCAAGACGTAGCCTAGCGAGCTGGCAAGCCTATCCGCCGCGGCATCATCGAGATCACCCTCGGTCTGAAGCGATGCATTTGTTTTGAGGAGATACCCGCCCGGCGTAACCTCTGTCCTCAAGGTCGCAGCGTCGATCCCGTTGGCTGTTATGATCTTTGGCACAATGTCTTTTGAGACTTCGGCTGAAAACGTCGCTCGATCAACATAGCTGGCTTGGCCAAGCCGCGGCAAATGGAAACCTACGGAGGGCGTTGCCCGATAGGACACAAGCACCTTTCGCTCTGCCATCGCTGTATTCTGGGATGCTGAAGGGATGGCGGCAGCCTCTTTGATTTGGCAACATAATTAAAATGCTGGTAGGTGATGCCGACGTCGGCTTTTGGATTGCCCGCAGCAGCCGCAGATATGCGCGGCACTCGACAAAATTCTTCAGGCTCGTTGACTAGGATCATTCGTCGAGATGACAGTTTGAAATGTCACAAAGTTTTCGCAGGCCCCGGAAAACCTGTTAATCCACGTTCGTTCACCTCTTGTACAATCCTTGAGACGGCACCCTGTTCTAGATCAAGGTGGTTCATCAACGCGGACTCCACCAGGGTCGTCGCCGTGCCTAGTTCAGACATTGCGTCAATTAGCTTCTCGAGGCTTTCAACAAACGCGGGCCGAAGTTCCGACGCAGTTAGTTCCATTCGTAAAGGGTGAGTGCAAAAACAGAACCGGTGGACGATTTTGCAAGCCTCGCAATTCGATGCTTCTTGCGCGATTTTAGTGAATATCGCTTCTGCCCTTAAGGCAAGTTCGTCAGAGGACAATTTATCCGCCACGGTCCAGCTCTCTGGGACCTGCGGCCGCATTCGATTCAATGCCGAGATCAGGGTTTCTCGTCCGACAACATAAACATCTAACAGAGCTCTTTCCGACATCGGCCTGGTGAAAAAGCCTCTTTGAGGGATGTATTGAATCTTCCCTTCAGCTGCGAGCCGCTGAAGCGCTTCGCGAACTGGTGTTCGACCAAGATCGAGCTTCGACGCTAGATCCTGTTCCCTGAGATGTTGCTCCGGCACACGACCGTTACTGTGGAGAATTCTTCGAATAGCATCGTAGGCAATATCGGCCTTTGCAGGTTCTGGTTCAGTAGAAAAATTCGAGCCACCCCCACGACCTTGGGGCGCGTTCTTGCAACACCGCATTTGATAGTTTTCCTCTGTCGATATCCTTCAAGGACCCTACAGGAGCTTCTTGCTTTGAGACCGGACGGTCGCTTCGAATTGAAGGTCGAATTAGTCGACCCTTACAATACCGGCACCGCGTTTCACGCCCGAACCAGATTCGGGATCAACCACCTGTATTACAGCCGCGGCCGTAATTGGCAGCTATCGCATTCTGCCGCTAAGTTCAATGCCATAGGCACAAGGCTGCGTCGGGATGGCGCGCTGGTCCAATGTCTACCCCCGTCGTATTACGCGCAAGCGGCCGCCCTTTAAGCGAACCGTGTCTCCAAGGCCTGGAAGTGCCATCAATGTACTGACAGATTTCAAAATCAACATGTACATGATAGCTCTTCGGTGGACGTGTGTCGGCCTCACCGTCGATGAGTAATTTTGCCGATCGGTTACTCCTATCAATCAGCTGATTATAGGCTTCGGCGGATTTGATGTAGCCGCGGTTCGCAAGAGCCTCGACCTGTCCATCAGTAGCGATGGTTTCGCCGTTGTCAGAATCGCCTCCAGCGCAATCAAAGACACGTTCAGATTTTGAAAGAGACCATCTGATCTGATGCATTTGTTCCGGTTCGTGTTTGGTGGCGAGATGTGCTTTGGTTAGGCCCAGGCCTATCCTTGCCTCGTGTTCGGCAGGTGGTTGTTGCAATGTCGACAATTTTTCAAGGCTCAGCTCCATGCCGGTCACTACGGGACGGTTCCCCATTTCCGGGCTATCACACCTGACTTCGTTTGGATGCATTTTGTCACGTCGGTTCATCTAAGCCTCCCCTCGCTGACCGGGGTAGTCCCATGCCGCGTGTTGAGCAGGTCTAGACGGCGCTCCGCCATAGATCAATATTTAACAATAATATATTTTCTGATATATTTGGCAAATCGCCATAGCTTAGCTTTCTACTTTGGTGTTCGAGTACACAACTCGGCACGATATAGTATTGTGCAAGCGCGGTGAAGCGTTGCTTGAGTCCGCAAATGTTTGATCTGACAATCTCCCGTTGCCGATGGCCAAACCTCGAAGTGGTCATGTACAGCTATGACTCCCTCAAGCAGCACGAAAAGTTCCCCTTCTATCTGAAAACCCCGACATTTTGGTCGGATTGAGTATTTCGTCACCATCGGATCGATCGCCAATGAGTTGAATTTATTCGCAGAATCTCAGCCGCGACGGAAACACTTCCTTCGCTCTTGTATTGAAAGTCGAACACCAGATTCCTGACAGGATAACGCGTGGGAAGAACACCGGTTACGCCGAAGTCAGTTTACTCGGACCACCATTATATTCGGCCGGCAGAGAAAGCGTTCTCGGCAGGTCGGAAACGGACATCCTAGCTTCCCCTTGCGGTAGAACCGACTAGTTTCGCTGGACGAGCGACACACCGCAAAGCAAAAAACGAACGGCATTCTTATCGCGCCAATCAGCTCGTGTAAGCATCCGGTGACGGCCGCAGGTTAGGCTGCTTGAGCGTTCAGTCCGTGTGGCTGCCAATTCCACGGAAGCAATTGCTCCAGCTTACTGATTGGCGTGTCGGCGATTCGGGCCAGGACGTCAGCAAGCCAAAGCCTGCGGATCGATGTCGTTGAGCTTGGCACTCATGATCAGCGTCGCCATGAACCGAGCCGCTCTTTATCTTCCTGAGACCAGCGCCGCCGGCGCTCGACAGACGTGATCACTTCAATCTGATGCTTCGTCATAGGACTACTCCTAGTGTTTGCACTAGGACTTCCGATGTTCGTCTCAACCTCGCAAGACGGCCCTCACCGGACGCTTACGCGCTCGCTCCCGGAACATTCCTAGCGACACAGGCGGTCTCATAGCCACAAACGTGGCTGCCGTCGAAACAAGTTCGACCACAACCACGCTGCCTTGGGATGCGAAAGGTTTTCCCGAGAGTCCGGTTTTCCGGATGAGGTAGCAGGGTCAGCTACTATTCGTGCACATTCAACGAAAGTAATTGTCGCCGCGAGAATCGTTGGGCGCGCCCACGCTAGATTATTGCGCCGGCGGTTACGCACCTACAGAGGTGAACAGTTTCGCAGCAGATTCAGCAAAGGTACAGCCGATTAATATCCCACTCCCCCATGGCAGCCACGAGCCGACGCACATTCGCCAGCCCACCCAAAAAATTCCGTTCAGCTCAAAAAGCATGATGTCGCAGATGTAAAGCAATTCGTGAAAGAGCTGGTTCGTCGAGTCGTCCGATCAGCTGACTGTCGAGAGAAGTTCCATGGGCTTGAAGAAGCTTAGGAATAAATCAGCTTCCCCACGAGCGACCCGACCCAGGATGGAACAGTTCCGCATAAAAGACTATGTTAGCGCTGGCGAGCGCAATTTTAGCCACCATCCGATAGCTTCTTTTCGACATCCCTCTTCTTTTCAGCTGCTTCCTTCTCGATAGCTCGTTTTAGCTCTCCCTTCTTAATCGACACATCTAACGGCTTGATTGCCTCTACCGCCATATCCAGTAGAAGCAAGCGATCATCCTTTCGCCACTGACTCCAATGAACCCGTGTCAAAAAATGTGAAGCAAGATTGATACGCAGGAACGTTGCCGGGGGAAGCGCACGAATGGCATCGTAAAGCGCATCCTTTCCACGACCACTTTCGATGTCGGTTAACCACGCACTATGTAGAATTTTCTCCATAGGATGCTCGAACGAAGGTTTGGCAACGCTTTCTGCGAGAACTCGTTGACGTGCCTGCTCACAGAGATATTCCAAGGTTCGTCGCATCGGTTGCGACAGCATGTAATACTCGATCACATCGACCATTGTTTCGATGAACTTTTTGGCTTCCACTAAATCCTCAGGATGCTTGCCGTTCGACCGGAAAAAGTGCAGTACATTTTCGTCGGTCGCCAGCTCACGCTTCATCTTCGCAAAGTCGATAGCCGCATGAACGCTCGTCCAATGATGGGTCAAAGCGCTTCCGAGCCTAACGATGCTTTTTGTGATGTTCTGCTTTGTCTTACCCGTCAGGTGTTCGGCGCCAGAGCCTAATATGATAACGCCGACTGCCCAAACGCCGATCGCATGCTGTAGGTGATGGAGGTTTTGATGGTCTGGCGGATGGCTTTCGGCGAATTGTTCGTCTGGCTGCTCGGCTTCGAGCCGGCTCTCTTCAGCAACCTTTTCCTTCACATGATCGATCATATCGATCATCCGTTGCTTCGATTTGGTGTCGCCCCTGTTGTTTTTGATATCATCCTGGGCCTGCGCCACTTTTTTGTGCAACACTTGCAGTCTGTCTTGGGAACCTAGCATTACGGGATGAATGTTGCCCGAGATAAGAAGGTGTTCTTCGTCGGATTGGAGACCATATTGGGCAATGAGGTTGTCCGTAAGCGCGAGGTACTTGCCAACCAATACATCTGCCGCACCAATTTCACAGTATATATCGAACGAGTTGAAATCAAAA
Source organism: Rhizobium sp. NZLR11 (assembly GCF_019685115.1). NCBI lineage: Bacteria > Pseudomonadati > Pseudomonadota > Alphaproteobacteria > Hyphomicrobiales > Rhizobiaceae > Rhizobium > Rhizobium sp. NZLR11. Next base: position 103,104 of record NZ_JABDWD010000016.1, read on the forward strand.
TCAGTTGCATTGAAATCATAATATTTTTCAGCCAAAATATTATCCTGCGAAAGTTCACTGGCGAGCAGGTATTTCTCGACAAAAGGCAGAGAAAATCGGACATTATCCCCCGCGTCGAAATGAATTATACCTTTATCGACAAACGCCTGTATGAATTTGAGAGGATCAATTGCAAAATCATATAGTTTGGAGAAATCCTGCGTAAAGGCAACAAGTTCGGACTGTGAGAAAGACATTTTCTCGACGTTCAGCTGGACCACGAGTTTCCTCAGAAACCGAGAGCGTGTCGTTCGGCTAAGCGAAATGTCCGCTTTATCATCCGCCACAACAAACGTCAGGAAGCCGTCTACCGCGAGTTGGATAAGTTCCGACCTGCGATTAGCCTGTAACAAAGCCGCTAAAGTCTCTTTTGGTATACCGGCAAAATAGGTCGGGTGGGCCGCCAACTCGAACCTATTGAAAGTGCGATTTAAACGAAACGCCACGACCTCAGCTTCGGAGGACGACATTGAGAAATTTTTCTGGAGAAACAATGCTATGTCGTGAAAAGACACAGGGCATAAACGGCAAAGGTCGGCAGATTGCTCGTTCGCGAATTCGGTGATTTCAACGATCCTAGATTCGTTTTTGCAGATGTAGATGAACTTTGCCTCGGATCTTGCTTTGATCTCGCCCCGAATGAAATTCATTTTGATCCGTGACGAAAGTGGCAGCCCATCGATGACGTACACGACCTGAACGCCCGAGCCCTCATCAATTAACGGCACGGACGGCGACGACAGGCTCGCTAGAGAATTTCGAGGCGGCGCCATTGCATTGCCATCTATCACGATAGGGAGAATTTGTGCGTCTCCGACGCTGTTAGCCAATAGATGATCGGCAATTACCCACGGAATACTGTCATCGGGGTATGTTGCGGGCAACGTGATGACGACTGCTGACTTCGTCGCTAGCACCTCCAGAATATCACGGGGATGGCGGTCATCAATATCATCGATATCTCGATCAGACTCGGTCCTGCGCAGACGCGGCACCGGTAGTCGATAGCCTTTCTCCTGCAGCTGATACTCTGGGCAAAGCGCCTTGAGTTTTGTGCGAATTACGGATTCCGCTTCATTGAATATTTCTTGAAGGGAACGCTCGCCATTGACTGCGTTCGGTTCGGGTTGAACTAACTTGCCATTCGATTGGCGTTTCTTCTTCAGGTAATCCACAAATTCTTGGTTGCCAAGCTGTAGCCGTAGGAAGTGTGCAGCGTTGGCGGCAGCTGCCTTGCGAACGCCCTCCTCGCGACGAGGCTTCTAACTCGTTCTTAGTAGCATCAGCATGGTCAGAAATGCCACGGATCGTCAGAGCGCTAATCGCCTTAGCGGAAGCCTTCTCATAAACCGCACCACTCTCCGTCTCAACAGCTAAGACTTTGCGGTCAATTTTACGTAGCTTCTCGTTATATTCCTCGCTTTTCGTTACCGCCGCACAGGCAACTGTTCCCTCCAAGGCCTTAGGTTCGTGAAGGCTTTCCGCTCTTCCCTTCCTCCCGACCAATGGTCCTGGAACGAGCGTCTTTGCGAAATCGCCACGATCGGACCTCCAAGCTTTATAAAGAGGCCTCAATTCTCTCTTTAAACGCATGAAGTTCAGGCACGCGACTAGGGATCGATCCGTCCGATAATGGGTTGGCGAGAATTCGATATCGATACCGCCTTTATTGTCACTTGCTTTTGCATTGTCGAGAACGTCAAAAACCTGAGTGCTGTAACATACGTCTCCAAGCTGTAGATCGTCGCTCAACGAGCCAGCGATACCCAAACATACTGCCAGGCCAATATCGAACTCTTCCAAAACTGACGCTATTGCGTTGCCAGCGTGGGTTCGCCCCATACCCTCTTGCTTAATAACGATCATTGTAAGATCACTGTTTGCTAAGTTGATCGCCGATCGGAACAAAAACTCTGTTGAGAAGTCCTCGCCGAGATCGAACACCTCCAGAAACTCTTGGCACTCTTCCTCAAGAGGAATAACGACGGCCACATCAAAATAGCGTCGCTCAGTAGACATAATTTCCATTCTGATCATCTCAACCTTAAATCACACACACGGCACACTGATAACTACCCTTGATCGTCTTTCCATCCCTCAAGCAGACGTTTTGATCTATATTCACAGACATATCTTATGTTCGATGTTCACTGACGGTCTGGCGAGCGCAATTCCTGCTTTCGTGGAGGATGCCACGTTTCACCGCCGGCAGAACGCGTCAACGACTTCGCCAGGATATGACCCAGATTAAACAGGATCTGCTCTACTACTATGTTCGCTGCCGCCGCTGACGTGCATTTCGCCGTTGGCGATGTTGTCTGAGTTGGCTGTGATTTCTTCGAGTGGTTCAACGTTTTCGCCAATCATGACGGCGACGCTGCGGACGCCCCGCCGATTCGGCATCGGAGAGTTGTTCGCCCTCGCCATGGCATTCGGTTCGTTGCCCCACATAGAACGCCTTGCGCAGGTTACTGAGGTTTTTATTTCGTCAAGCTGGCGCGATTTCAGGATTAGAATCCATGATTGGAAGGATTAATAGCATCAAGTCGTTACCATTTATCCATAAAATCGATAGACTAACACAACAATTAAGGTGCTGCCGAAATGAAAATTCTGGGTCTATCGGGGAGTGTGAAACGACCGTCGCGAACTGCCTCCCTTGTGGAAGCGATCGTGTCGGAAGCCACATCGAAGCTGAGTCTCGATGGGCAAACCATAGAACTGGTTGACGCTGCCCCCATTCTCTTCAAGGCGCTTCGATCGGACCAGTTGGATGCCGAGGGGCGGGCGATTATCGACGCCGTCGAGGCGGCTGATGTCCTTGTTGTCGGGTCGCCGGTCTACCGGGCATCGTATACCGGCGCTCTCAAGCATCTCTTCGACCTTGTTGACTACCGCGCACTGACCGGAAAGCGGGTCATTCTGGCTGCCACAGGTGGAACACCGCTGCACGGTTTGATGACCGAACATCAGTTGCGCCCGCTATTCGGCTTCTTCAACGCCCTGACACTGCCGACGTCGATCTACGCTACCGAAACCGATTTCACGGATTATGAGATCGCCAGTCCTGTCGTTCAAGAGCGTATCGAGCGCGCCGTTTCAGAACTCGCTCAGGTGCTGCCGCTCTCTGAGCACACCGCTGCCGCGCGCGCTCATGCAAACCGCCGGGCGCTCGCCGACGCGTCAGCCTAGCCATTTCAAGAGGGAGAGTATCATGTCCTATGCCAGCAGAGAGCCGGTCAAATTCGCCTACTGGGTTCCCAATGTTTCGGGTGGCCTCGTCATTTCCAATATTGAGCAGCGGACGAGCTGGACGATCGAATATAACAGAAAGCTGGCGCAGATCGCCGAGGCTAGTGGCTTCGATTATGCGCTGAGCCAAATTCGTTTCACCGCCGGTTATGGCGCCGAATTCCAGCATGAATCCGTCTCCTTTAGCCATGCGCTGCTGGAATCGACGACAACGCTGAAGGTGATTGCCGCCATTCTGCCGGGACCATGGAATCCTACACTGGCGGCCAAGCAGATCGCCACCATCAATCACCTCACCAATGGTCGTGTCGCCGTCAATATCGTCAGTGGCTGGTTCCGAGGCGAGTTCCACGCAATTGGCGAGCACTGGCTTGACCATGACGAGCGCTACCGCCGCTCGGAGGAATTCATCCGCGCACTGCGCGGTATTTGGACCGAAGACAATTTCACGTTCCACGGCGATTTCTATCGCTTCAACAATTATTCGCTTAAGCCCAAGCCGATCGATCCACAGCCGGAAATCTTCCAGGGCGGCTCCTCTCGCGCTGCACGCGACATGGCATCGCGTGTTTCCGACTGGTACTTCACCAATGGCAACACGCCGGAGGAAATCGGCAAGCAGGTGGCTGACATCCAGGGCAAGGCGAAGGCTAACGGTCATTCCGTCCGCGTTGGTGTCAACGCTTTCGCCATCGTCCGCGAGACCGAGGTAGAGGCAAGGGCCGTGCTCGCCGAGATTATTGAGAAGGCCAATCCAGAGGCGGTCAATGCCTTCGGGCACGAAGTCAAGAACGCCGGGAAATCATCACCTGAAGGCGAGGGCAACTGGGCGAAATCCTCTTTCGAGGACCTGATCCAGTACAACGACGGCTTCCGCTCCAACCTGATAGGGACACCCCGCCAGGTCGCCGAGCGGGTCATCGACCTGAAGCGCGCCGGCGCGGACCTCATCCTTCTCGGTTTCCTGCATTTCCAGGAAGAGGTCGAGTATTTCGGCAAGCACGTCATCCCGTTGATTCGCGAGTTGGAAGAAGCCGAAACGGCGACGGCCGTCGCCGCCGAGTAATCGCAACACGTTGTCGGCCGGCCCGCAAAGCCGGCCGCATCAACGATGACAGGCCAAGAACCCGGTGGTTCGTGGTGGGATAGCGTGCGCCTATGAACTCGTGGGCTCGTGGCGCGCCGTCGAAAGCAGGGGCTGCACACTATGACATTTGCCTTCGGAGGCTTGGGAGCGGCGCCGTTTCCGCCGGACGTTCAGGAGCACTTGGCCGGCTTGGACAGAGGAACAGGCGCGGCCTGGGCGTCGCCCATTGAAGCCGGCGCAACGGACGGCATCATTCTGGAGCTGGCCCGCATCGATCTATCCTTCGGTGGCGTCGTCGCCCTGAAGGATATCGATCTGTCCGTTTGGCGTGGCGAAATCCTCGCCGTTATAGGGCCCAACGGTGCTGGCAAGAGCTCGATCATCAATGTGATCAGCGGCGTATACCGACCCGATCGCGGTTTTGTGTGGCTCTCCGGGCGCCGCCATGCCCAGGTCCCGACGCAGAAACTTGCCCGTCTCGGCATCGCTCGCACGTTCCAAAACCTGGCATTGTTCAAGGGTTTGAGCGTTCTCGACAATGTCGTGGTTGGACGAGCGCACAAGACGCGGTCTAGCTTCGTCGAACAGATCGTCGGCCTCGGTCGAGCCCGCACGGAACAGAGGGATGCCCGCAGTCGGGCTTTCGAGGTGCTCGAGTTCCTCCACCTTTCGCATATTGGCGATCGTCTGGTCGGTACACTGCCTTATGGTCTGCAAAAACGGGTGGAATTGGCGCGCGCTCTGGTGGCCGAGCCCGACATCCTGCTGCTCGATGAGCCGATGGCCGGAATGACGGCGACGGAAAAGAACGAGATGGCCGATTTCGTGCGCGCCGCACGTGACAGGTTCGGTACCACCGTCGTGCTGATCGAGCACGATATCGGCGTTGTCATGGGGTTGTCCGAACGCGTTGTCGTGCTCGACCACGGCCGCAAGATCGCCGATGGAACACCCAACGAAATCCAGCGCGACCAGCGCGTGATTGATGCCTATCTCGGTGTCGCTCTCGAAAATGAAGAGGGGGCGGGCATCTGATGGCTGATTTCGACTGGCTGTTCTTCATGGAGGTTCTCGTCGGCGGCCTTTTGTCCGGCGTCATGTATTCGCTGGTCGCGATCGGTTTCGTCCTGATCTACAAGACATCCGGCGTCCTCAATTTTGCGCAAGGGGCGATGCTCCTGTTCGCGGCGCTGACCTTCGTCAGCCTGACGGAACGCGGCATTTCCTTCCCGCTCGCATTCGCGATCACCTTCGCGATCATGGTCGTTATCGGGATAGCCGTCGAGCGCACCGTGTTGAGGCCGCTGACCAACAAACCGCCGATCACGCTCTTCATGGCGACGCTCGGCCTCTCCTATATTATCGAGGGCGCTGCCCAACTGATCTGGGGCACGCAGGTGCACGGTCTTGATCTTGGTATCGAGGATGTGCCGTTCGATGTCGGTGGTGTCTACATCAGTCAATTCGACATCTTCGCAGCCGTCGTTGCCGCCTCCATGGTGCTGCTGCTCTCTGTCTTCTTCCGTTACACCCGCATCGGGCTTGGTTTTCGCGCCGTGGCCGACGATCAGTTCGCGGCGCTCGCCGTTGGGTTGAGGCTGCCCTGGATCTGGGCGACCGTCTGGGCTGCTGCAGGTCTGGTGGCGCTGGTCGCCGGTCTTTTGTGGGGAGCGCGCGTCGAGGTGCAATTCTCCCTGTCGCTGATCGTCCTGAAGGCCTTGCCGGTTCTCGTCCTCGGTGGGTTCGACTCGATCCTCGGCGCGATCCTCGGCGGGTTGCTGATCGGCGCGTCCGAGAAGCTGGCTGAGGTCTATATCGGCGGATATTTCGGCGGCGGCATTGAGGGCTGGTTTGCCTATGTCATCGCGCTCGCCTTTCTTCTCGTGCGCCCTTCCGGCCTGTTCGGCCAGAAGCTTGTGGAAAGGGTCTGACCGATGTCCACGATCACCCATGATCTTTCGGTCTACAGTTTCCCGGCGCACTGGGCGACGCCATTGCGTTGGCTTGCCATTGCCTATGGTGTTGTGCCGCTTCTCGGGTCCGACTATCTCTTCGAGGCTATCCTGGTGCCGTTCCTGGCGCTCAGCCTCGCCGGCTTGGGGCTCAATATCCTCACGGGTTATGCAGGGCAGGTGTCACTGGGAAGTGCTGCCTTCATGGCTGTCGGTGCCTTCGCAGCGTTCAATCTCAATCTTCGCGTCGACGGTCTGCCATTGATCGTCAGCATGATTCTTGCTGGTCTTGCGGCGGCCGGCATCGGTCTGGTGTTCGGCCTTCCGAGCCTCCGCCTCAAGGGCTTTTACCTTGCAGTATCGACCCTCGCTGCGCAGTTTTTCGTGCAGTGGGCGCTGACCAAATTCAGCTGGTTCTCTAATGACTCCGCGTCCGGCGTGATCGATGCGCCGCAGCTTTCGGTCTCCGGATTTGTTTTCGATGACCCGGTCGGACGATACTATTTCGCGCTGACGGTGGTCGCCGTCCTCACTTTTCTGGCGTATCGGTTGGTGAATTCGCAGACCGGCCACAATTTCATCGCCGTGCGTGACAACGAGACAGCGGCGCGGATCATAGGCGTGCCGGTGATGAAGACCAAGCTTCTGGCCTTCGCAATCTCCTCCTTCATCATCGGCATCGCCGGCGTCCTGTGGGCCTTCGCCTATTTGCGCACGGTCGAGCCCGCCGGTTTCAATCTTGACCGGTCGTTCCAGGTCCTGTTCATCGTCATCATCGGGGGGCTTGCATCGATCCGCGGTGCTTTTTTCGGAGCGGCGCTGATCGTTGTGTTCCCCCTGGTCCTGTCGCGGCTTGGCTCTTTCCTGCTCGGAAATATCTTCAATTCGGGCGTGCTAGATATGAGCCAGCGCATCGTGCTCGGCGCGCTCATCATCCTCTTTCTGGTCCTCGAACCGGATGGGCTTGTCGCCCTTTGGGATCGGGTCCGAAAACGAATCCGTTCCGCCATCGTGCATTCCTGATCGAAACGGAGCCATCAAGGCTCTCGAAATGCCACCAGCCCTCATCAGATCAACCCGGACCGGCGCCTTGCCCCGGTCGATACCCGGAGTATGTCCAAAAATGACGATCCTTGCCAAATTCAAGATTGCGGCTCTTGCCGCCGGCCTCGCCTTCACGGTGGCCCTGCCGATGGCCCATGCGGACGAACAATATTTCCCGCTCCAGAGCTATCGCGTCGGCCCCTATGCTGCCGGCGGCACCGGCTTCTTCGGTGGTTTCATCGATTATCTGAACCTGATCAACACGCGCGACGGCGGCGTGGGTGGCGTCAAGCTAACATGGTCGGAAGCAGAGACGCAGTACGAGGTCGAGCGTGGCGTCGAGGCCTATGAGCGCCTGAAGAGCAACCCGAACGTCGCTGCCTGGAACCCGCTTTCCGTGGGCATTGCCTATGCGATGATCGATCGCGTCACCGCCGACAAGGTCCCGTTGATCACCATCAACCATGGCCGCACGGATTCGACCGACGGCCGCGTTTTCCCTTATGTCTTCCCGCTGCTGCTCAACCCGTACAGCGAAACTTCCGGCATCGTGAACTACATCGCCGGCAAGGAAGGCGGTATCGAAAACCTCAAGGGTAAGAAGATCGTCGTTCTCTATCATGGCTCGCCTTATGGCAAGGAAACGATCCCGATCTACGAACTGTTGGCGAAGAAATACGCCTTTGAACTACAGCAGATCGAGGTGCCGCATCCGGGGAACGAGCAGCAGTCGCAGTGGCTGACGATCCGCCGCGCCAAGCCAGACTTCGTCATCCTGCGTGGATGGGGCGTGATGAACCCGGTCGCGCTGAAGACCGCAGCCAAGGTTGGTTTCCCGGTAAATCATATAATCGGAAACGTCTGGTCCAATTCAGAAGAAGACGTCATCCCCGCTGGTGATGCTGCCAAGGGCTATACGGCAATCACCACGCAGGCATCTGGCACCGAATACCCGGTCGTTCGGGAGATCGTCAAAACACTCTACGACGCTGGCAAGGGGAACCTCGAAGACAAGAAGCGAATCGGCTCGGTCTACCATAACCTGGGTATCGTCAACGGCATCCTCAATGTCGAGGCGATCCGGATCGCTCAGGAGAAGTTCGGCAAGCGGACGCTGACTGGCGACGAGGTCCGCTGGGGCTTCGAACACCTTCAGCTCGATCCGGCGCGTGTCGAGGCGCTCGGCGCCAAGGGCCTGTTCCACTCGATCAATGTCACCTGGGATAACCATGAGGGCAACGGCTACGTGACTTTCCAACAGTGGGACGGGAAGAAGTGGAACGTGGTCTCTGACTGGATCGCGCCGGACTGGGCACTGTTGCGGCCCATCATCGAGAAGTCTTCCGAAGCCTACGCGGCCGAGAAGGGCATCAAGCTGCGCACGGCGGCAGACGCCGAGGCGGCGACCAACTGATCCCTTCAAGCCGCGCCTGATAACGGGCGAGGCTTGAAGAACCGGGCGCGAGGATGGTGCCTCCCTCTCCAACCTCGCGCCTTCTCTCAATCCGACCTTTTAAGGCAAGAGGAACACGATCATGGCTCTGGAAACTACCCTGCTTGCGGTCGATGGTCTGAAGGCGACGTACAATAACGCCATCACCGCGCTCGATGGCGTTGGTTTCCATCTGGCGCGTGGTGAAATTCTGGCGCTCCTTGGCGCCAACGGCGCGGGAAAGACGACGACGCTCAAGGCGTTGTCCAATCTGCTTCCAGCCGAACGTGGGCAAGTCGTTTCCGGCAGCATCCGCTTCGACGGGCTCGATGTCCTGCGCACAAGCCCTGCTGCACTGGTGCGTGCCGGTCTCGTGCAGGTGCTTGAGGGCCGCCATTGCTTCCGCAGCCTGACGGTCGAGGAAAACCTCGTCTCCGGCGGGCTTGGCCGCAGCGGCACGCGCGCTGAGATCGCCGAGGATATCGAGAAGATCTACGCGCATTTCCCCAGGTTGAAGGAAAAGCGTCGTGCACTTTCCGGCCTGACCTCGGGTGGCGAGCAGCAGATGACGGCGATCGGCCGGGCGCTCATGTCGCGGCCGCGCCTCCTGGTTCTCGACGAACCATCCATGGGACTGGCGCCGCTCATCGTCCAGGACATTTTCCGGAAGCTCCGCCACCTCAATCGCGAAGAAGGTCTTTCTATCCTTGTGGCGGAGCAGAATTCCGCCGTCGCTCTGAAATATGCGGATCGCGCCATCATTCTCGAAAACGGCGCCACGGTGCTGACCGGTGACGCACAGGATCTGCGAGGGCGCGACGACATCAAGTCTTTCTACCTCGGCCAGAGAGCCGTGGCTCCCTCCATCCCCGCCGTTGTCGGCTAACACGATCCAAGAGGAGAAACACCGTGACCCATCCTACCATAAATACCGAAAATGCCGCAAAGGCCGTGCCACCTGTTCCACGCCCGTCGCAGCCCGCCCACATTATCAAGACTGACGCCGAAGCGATTGCCATCGCCAAGACACTCGCGGCAGAGTTCGTCAAGGAATCGGCAGCACGCGATCGCGACCGCATCTGGCCGGTCAAGGAACTGGACGCGTTTTCGCAAAGCGGGCTTTGGTCTATCAACGTGCCGAAGGCCTTCGGCGGTCCCGAGGTCTCTTATGCGACGCTTGCGAAGGTCATCGAGATCATCTCGGCGGCCGATTCATCCATCGGACAAATCGCGCAAAACCACCTGGGTGTGGTCGCCGCCATCCGCACGGTGTCAGACGAAGACCAACAGAAGCTGCTCTTCGCGGAAGTGTTGAAAGGAACGCGCTTCGGCAATGCCTTCTCCGAATTTGGATCCAAGCGTGCGGTCGACTTCGAAACAAAATTCGTTGATGCCGGAGATCATGTCGTGGTCAACGGCCAGAAATTCTACTCGTCAGGAGCGCTGCTCGCGCATCTGGTGCCAATCGTGGCACTGGATGACGAGGGCAGGGCCTGGTACGCAATTGCCGAGCGCGGTGCCCCGGGTCTGACTGTCATCGACGACTGGTCCTCCTTTGGCCAGCGTACCACGCTGTCGGGCACGGTACTGCTTAACAACGTCAAAGTGTCGAAGACGCATCTCGTGCCTGGCTACAAAGGGTATGAAGTGCCGACTGCGGACGGAGCGATCTTCCAGATTATCCAAGTGGCTGTCGATACCGGCATCGCGCAGGCCGCGATTGACGAGACCGTCAGTTTTGTGCGCACCAAGAGCCGCGCCTGGGTGGATTCCGGCGTCGACAACGCTTGGGACGATCCGTACACAATCCAGGCGATCGGGGACTTGACGCTAAGGCTTCATGCGGCGCAGGCGCTGCTTGAAAAGGCAGGTTATGCCATTGACCGAGCGATCCTCGACCCGAACGCGGGAACCGTTGCGGAAGCCCAGATCGTTACCGCCGAAGCCAAGATCCTCTCCACTGAGATCGCGATCGCGGCCGCCAACAAGTTGTTCGAACTGGCAGGAACGCGCTCGACCCTTGCAGAGCACGGGCTTGATCGCCACTGGCGCAACGCCCGCACCCATACTCTGCACGACCCCGTCCGCTGGAAGTATGCCATTTTGGGTAAGTATTTCCTGAACGGCGAGAAGCCACCGCTCCACGCCTGGAGCTGAGGTTTTCGATCTGCAAAGCACCCTGAGTAAGGTGCTCTGCAGACTATGCCTGCAGCGCATACGAGGGAGGAAGCTTTCGCCTTCGTCAACGAGATGTCGCGGACATTGTTGCCACGGCTCGGCCGCCGATCATCATAGCCCCCAGTCGTTTTCATATCTGCCGGCCAACTACGAAGGGCGTGCCGTGCGGCCGAGATAAACATTTTCGCATCCGTCATTCAAATAGGTCATATCAAAACAATGGATTTCACTAATTCGCTCTTGGAAAAGATAAGGGGCACAGGCGGCGCCCGTTGCCTCATAAGGAGTATTTGCGATGATGATCAAAGGCACTGATAACAGCCCCTTTATTAACGGATCCGATGACAACGACACAATCTATGCACGCGAGCTCAATGACTGGATCAAAGCCGGCGGCGGCGATGATTGGGTTTGGGCTCAAGCCGGCCACGACGTGATCTTTGCCGGTGACGGCCATGACATTGTCTATGCGGGGGATGGCTCAGACACAATCCATGCTGATGATGGTGACGACCTCCTGTATAGTGACGGCTCATTCAAAGCCTTCAACCCCTTCGAAGTGCGCCGCGTAATACCACATACCGGCGAGAGCGACGACAGGCTCGACGCCGGTAAGGGAAGGGATACCCTGGTGGCCGGCGACGGCGCAGATGTTCTGACTGGCGGCGAAGACGGCGACGCCTTCGTGTTTCGGTTCCACGATCCTATGGTTGGAACAACGCACTGGTATACGACTGTGACGGATTTCGACCCGAAGCAAGACCGTTTTGTCATGGACGCCGGTGACTTCGGCAAAGGGGATCTGTTTGGCGCAAATTTCATCAACCACTCGAAGGGTTTCCCAGGCGAATTTGTGGACACTTTCTACAATGGCGAGGCCGCGAAAGCGCACGGTCAGCACGTCGTGGTAATCACGGATCGAGGGTTCACGTCTGGCTCTGCCGCCGCGACCGCTATTCACGACGAAGTCCCCGGTGACATCATTGTCTACCATGACGAAAAAACTCTCGGTCAAGATGGCAAAACTCACGGTGCGACACTAGCCTATGTCGATTCTGCGAACCACGCGCATGCCTTCGCTCATGTCGACAATCTGCACGACATGTCGGATCTTACCTCGCTTACGGCGGAAAATTTCGGCTTCATTTAATTCGAAGATCCGAGGAGCGTTCCACCCTTGGGGCGCTTCTCTTTCCCAACGTGGCGCAGGGAACTGAAAATAGAAACGACGTGATTTATTGATCGACTGCACCAGTAAAGGTACGCCATTGAAACAAGTTCTCGTCGCCGATGACGACGCCGCCATGCGCCACCTGCATCCTGGGGCGGTTGCGCAAGCTGACTTTCTTCTCGCTGGCTGAGGCCAATGCCGCTATTGGCACTTGATCGCATCAACGATCACCTCATGCGTCGATTGGGTGTTACCCGGCGGCAAGTATTTGAACGTGTCGAACGTGCTGCGCTCGCTAGCCTCCCGGGTGAAACTACGAATTCGCCGAATGGCGTCTGGTCCGTGTCTCGACCGATTATCACGTCGAGTTCAAAAGCTTCTTTTATTCCGTCCCCCATGCCCTCATTCGCCAGCAGGTCGATCTTAGAGCAACGGCGCGCACCATCGAGATCTTTTACCGCGGCAAGCGCATCGCCGTCCATCAGCGCCGCTATGGCGGCTGTCGTCATGGAACCGACCCAGATCACATGACCAGTTCCCACCGGCGATACGCTGAGTGGACACCAGATCGCTTTCGGCGCTGGGCCGCATCCATCGGTCAAAGCATGCCGCGAGGATTTCTCCGTTGCATACCACCGCGTTCCCCGGCTGTTCGCCACGCTCGCGCTTGCAAGGGGTGACGGGCGATACGGCAGAATCCCCAAATCTATCGCCAAGACCGACCTGCTGATCCTCGATGACTGGGGACCGGAAAAACTCAACGATGATCAGCGCCGCGATCTTCTCGAGATCATCGAAGACCGCTACGAGCGTCGCTCGACGATCGTCACAAGCCAGGTGCCCCTGGATCGCTGGTGGGAAATTATTTCAAACCCAACGCCGCCGATGCGATACTGGATCGCCTCGTTCACAACGCCGAGGCATCGATATCATTGGCGAAAGTATGCGCAAACAGCGTTCACCGATGGCGCTTGAAACACAGCAAAGCTTGACCTGGCACAAAACCCGATCCAAACATCAAACAGACCCAGGATCAGCCCGAAAAATGGCCGGCTTCAAATCGGAATCGGTGGCCGGTTTCATCGGAATACGCACCCAATGCAACATCTGAAGATCGACCTGATCGGCTTGCTTAATGCCAACGAAGCGCATCGTCGGTCGCCTTGCAGCTTCTGCGATCGCCGCAGCATCGATGATGTCATTCTTGTTCGATTTTACATAGACTTCACTGCGCCGGGATGATGCGGACGGAATGCCCCATCGTCTGCAACTTGGCGCAAGCCATTGGGAACCCGGACGGGATTCCATTCCGACAAGCGTTCTGTTCGCTCGTTCGAAGAGCTGCAGTAGCGTCTCGCGCCGGAACTATCCAGGCCGACCACGTGGAAGAGGTTCTTTCCGATATCGATGCCGAAGACGGCGCATTGGCGCAGTTGGTTGCGATCCATAATTTCAGCCCTCCTTTGCCCACCTCCGTTATGCTCTCGGGAGACAGGGCGGACCATCCCATTAGCTCTAAGCCCTGCTCGTAAGCGGGAGGTGGTGAAGGGCATGTGCCGCGATTGGACGACCTCCCGGCCGGCGCCAATACAACTCAGGCGCTGGCGCGCTAATGACGTGATCAGGTTAAACCATCCCGCATCCAGCGCTCGGCTATTGCGAATGTGCGGATTGGATGTTTGCATTTGCGGCTGCAACCCTCGAGGCCTCCCTGGGTGACGCGACTTTGGGAGCCGCAAAACCACCGCGGATTGCTACATTCAACCGCACGTGATCCTTGGCCAGTTGTTGGATCGCCGCAGCGAGGCTCGCCTGAGCGCTGGACACCTGCCTTTGCGCTTCGAGAACATCGAGGAGAGAAGAGGCGCCATCAGTGTACGAGGCCGTCGAAAGCTTCAGTGCTTCTTCGATCGTTTCTACTTGCCTGCGACGTGAGTTCTCTGTGTGAACGTCGCGTCGGACGGCTGTCAAAGCGTCCTCGACTTCCTGCACAGCTGTCAGGACGGTTAATTTCCAGCTTATGTAGGCTGCTGCGGCGTCCGATTTAGAAGTCTCCACGTTTGCCCGCAAACGGCCGCCGTCCAGAATTGGGAGGTCGAGGCTCGGCCCGAAGGACCATTTCAAGATACCCCCGTGACGGCCGCGCTGCTTGTTATAGGAAGGGGTGATCGAGCCGGAGAGCGTTATCGCGGGGTAAAGCTGTGCTTCCGCCACGCCGATCTGTGCAGTCGCGGCGGCGAGATCCCGTTCAGCCTGGCGAATATCGAATCGATTGCGAATAAGATCGGCGGGAATGCCGGCATTGATCTTTCCGCGATAGACCGGCTGCCCTTCACTTTTCTGCAGTTGCTTGATCACTGTTTCCGACGGCAAAGCGAGGAGGGCCGCAATGTGATGCGCCGACACGCGAAAATTCAGTTCTAGCCTTGGTATTTCGGCAATCGTCGATCGGACAAGTCCTTCGGCTTGCAAGACATCCAGCCGGGAAGCCGCTCCCGCTTCGACTTGAAAATTCGTGAAATCGTAGGTCTCCTGGCGCGACTTCAGGTTCGCTCGGGAAATCGAGACGCGCTGCTGGTAGTACCGGGCGTCGATGTAGGAGGAAACAAGATCTTTGATTAGAGCTAGCTTTGCGGCGTCGACAGCCGCATGCGCAGAATCAAGAGAAGCCAGTGCGCTTTCAGTGCTGCGCCGGTACTGACCGAATACGTCCAGCAGCCAGGTCAACGATAGTTGCACGCTCGAGACATTCTGTGTGCTCGTGACATCTCCCCCTTTGCCGATCTCGCCGCTTGTCGTGTGTGATGCCTTGGGAAGGCCCCCGGCGCCAGCGATGGTGACGTCCGCGGCGGCGGCATTAACCCTTTCGAGCGCCTGCTGAACACTGAGGTTCTCATGCAGGCCGGAGGCAACGTACTGGTTGAGCGTACGATCTGAAAACGAATCCCACCACGCCGACACCGCAACATCGCCGGCGCTCTGTTTTGCACCCTCGGAAAACTTCTCCGGCAAAGGCGTTTCCGGCGGTGCATGGTCGGGCCCGAGCATGCAAGATGACAAAAGTAGCGGCAACACCGCAGCGGCCAGACGGAACGAATGCAATCAATCAGCCTCCATTACAGCGAAATTCAACTCAAACCCGTTTCGCCTGCCCGAAGGATGATGCCAGCGCGCAATTGCCGACGCAGCAGATCGAGAATTCCGGCGTGACACTACGAAATCGCGTGCAGCCAAAACAACAAGTCGACACCCGCTGGCGCGAGCTGGCGTCAAATCCCTTTAGGCCTGTCGTTCGGATCAAACTGAATGATAGTGATCCAATTAGCAGTGAGTGCCGGTCGGTTCTCGTTCTCGATCTCCACCGTAACCTCGTAGGTAGTCACCAGCATGCTTGCGCCGCGAAATTGACATTCAGAGAGAACGAAGCGACCGCGCACACGGCTGCCGGTCTTAACTGGTGACATGAAACGCACCCGGTCTAAGCCGTAGTTAAGGCCCATGGTCTGCTCGCGGATCTTTGGCATGCCGCTGAAGTTCATCGCCGACAGAAGCGAGAGCGTCAGGAAGCCGTGAGCGATAGTGCCACCAAACGGGCTTTCGACTGCCGCGCGTTCCGGGTGCACGTGGATGAATTGATGATCGTGTGTCGCATCGGCAAAGAGATCGATTGTAGTTTGATCGACGGTGATCCATTCGGATTTACCGAGCTCCTGGCCAATTCGCGACGGCACGTCGGCGAGCGAAAGTTCGTGCATACGACCTCACTTTTTTGATGTCTGATCAAGTCCTGGATTTTCTCGGAAGCGAGTTGCGATCTAACCAATCGTCACGATCATTCGACTGTGACTGATTTAGCCAGATTCCGCGGCTGGTCCACATCTGCCCCCATGACGACCGCTGTGTGATACGCAAGAAGCTGCAGCGGCAGAGAAAAGATCATCGGCGCGATAATCTCCGCAACATCGGGTAATACGATAGTGTGCATGGTGGGGAGTTTTGACATCGAAGCTCCCGTCTCGTCGGTGATCAGAATGATGCGGCCGCCGCGGGCGGCCACTTCCTGCATATTGGAGACAGTTTTATCGAAGAACCGATCATGTGGCGCGATGACGATGACTGGCATATTTTCATCGATCAGGGCGATCGGACCGTGTTTTAATTCTCCTGCCGCATAACCTTCAGCATGAATATAGGAAACCTCCTTGAGCTTCAGCGCACCTTCCATGGCCAATGGGAAACTCGTGCCGCGGCCGAGATAGAGCACGTCGCGGTAATTCGACAATTCCCGTGACAAGAGGTCGATCCCCGGCTTGATGTCGTTCAGCACCTGTCGCATAACGCTCGGCAACGTCGCCAAACTTTGGACGAGCAATTGTTCCTCGTCGTCTGCGATCGTGCCTCGCGCCTTGCCTGCGCCGATGGCTAGCGCAGCGAGAACAGCTAGCTGGCAAGTGAATGCCTTGGTAGAAGCAACGCCGATCTCTGGCCCGGCGAGGATCGGAAAGATGGCATCTGCCTCGCGGGCAATAGTTGATTCTCGGGTATTGACGACAGCGCCTATTCTCAGACCATGTGCTTTGCAATAGCGCAGCGATGCAAGCGTGTCAGCCGTCTCACCAGATTGAGAGATGAAGAGCGCTGCCGACCGCGGCGACAACGGGATTTCTCGATAACGGAATTCAGAGGCGACATCAATTTCAACGATTAAGCGTGCGTAGCGCTCGAACCAATATTTGCCAATTAGTCCCGCAAGATATGCCGTGCCGCAGGCGGAGATCGCGAGGCTCTCAACCCCGGCGAAATCGATTTCGGTTGAAGTCGTTGTGACATGACTATCGTTGACATTGATGTAGTGACCAAGAGCACCGGCGATGACCTCCGGTTGCTCGTAGATTTCCTTCTCCATAAAATGCGGGTGATTGCCCTTGCCGACCAGGTCTGCGGTAGCAAGCGATGTGTGCCGTGGGCGCGTAACGACATTGCCTTCGATATCGAAAACCTGGACACTCGTTTTGCCTACAACAGCCCAATCGCCATCGTTCAGATATGTGATGTCATTGGTGAACGGAGCAAGAGCGATCGCGTCGGAGCCTAGAAACATCTCACCATCGCCGTGGCCTATCACTAACGGTGGTCCATTGCGCGCCACCATAATGGTCGCGGGATCATCCTCAAACAGGATGGCAAGAGCGAAGGCGCCCTCGACGCACTTCAACATGGCATGCATTGCCTCAAGGCATCCCATGCCACCCCGGCGGAATTTTGTCAGGAGATGCGCAATCACCTCGGTGTCCGTGTCAGTCTGGAACTTGGCCCCTACCTCCGCCAATGCGTCCTTTAGCTTGGAGAAATTTTCGATGATGCCGTTATGAACAACGGCTACACCATCGGTAAAGTGCGGGTGAGCGTTGCATTCTGTCGGTGCGCCATGGGTCGCCCATCGTGTGTGGGCAATGCCGACGGTGCCGCTCAGGGGCGCTTCCTTCAATCTCGTTTTAAGGTTCCCGAGCTTGCCTTCCGCACGGCGTCGGTGCAATTCTCCTTCGAAGATCGTAGCAACGCCGGATGAATCATAGCCGCGATATTCCAGCCGCTCCAAGGCTTCGATCAGTCGCTCCGACACGGGCTTATGTCCCACTATGCCAACAATTCCACACATGCTCGTCACCCAGGTCAAGAGCCCCCGACAGGTAATCAGGAGGCGGACGCCGCTCGGCGCGTGTCCTCCAGCGCGTGCTAATAAATCCAAACAGATTAGTAAAATTGATTGTTGGGATAGCTATCATCCACGTTATGGATGCAGTGTACTTAGGTAGCTGGTCAATCAACGCTGTACGTGGCGAAAGGCGCTTTCTGCAGAGTGGGACCGATAGGCTGCGCCGGGTGATCGGTGCCTACTTCTGAAGATGTTCCTGGCGACAGCAAGATATTTACCGACGACATACCGCGCGTGATTTCTATTCAGAGCGAGCAATTGTCATTCATCGAGCGCACGAAAACAATTCGTGCTCATGCAGGTGAAGCGGTCTGTATCTGCGAGTTGAGCCTAAACGTAATTGGCCCCTTCGCATGCGACCAGTTCGCAACTCATAAATCGGAAGCAGAACCAGCATCTCCTGGAAAACATCAGTCGATCTAGATTCGACAGGTTGGTTTCGGGCGCCGATGGGAAGGAGGCTTTGGCATGGGACGAACGCAGGCTATCTTCAAACGGTCTCCGAGGAAAGGTCACATGGCCGCGTGTGTCGGCAGTAGATGGTGCCTTAAGTTTTCGACAGGACAGCCGGATCCTGACACTGGAATCCGGCGGTCCGGTGCAATGTGCAGCCGGTCGTAGCAAACGCGATCAGTAATCACTTAGCACGGACTGACCGACCGCATTTGCAAAGAGAACTGCGTCAGAGTGCCGACGGTCGCACGGGCCATGGCGACCCAGAATCGTCGTTCGCACAAGCAACGAGACTACCCCTAACCACCGGATTTTCGCCCGACGCCTACTTTTATGATTGCGGCAAGCGTCCACCAACCCTGACCCGAGCTGGATTTCCCATCGCCGTGCTTCCAGCAGGAACATCTCGAGTGACCACGCTACCAGCGCCAATGACAGCATGATCGCCGATCGTCACGCCCGGGAGAATGATTGCTCCACCTCCAATCCAGACGTGCCTGCCAATGCTGACCGGTCGTCCCAACTGCAACCCAGCCTGGCGCTGCTCTGGATCATGTGGATGGTCCGCAGTATAAATCTGCACAGCAGGCCCTATTGCGGTTCCGTCGCCGATAGTCACTGCTGCCACGTCAAGGATGACGCAGTTGAAATTGATGTAGACCCACGCTCCGATCCGGATGTTGAACCCGTAATCGCAGTGGAACGGAGGACGAATAGCAGCTCCAAGCCCGACAGCCCCCAATCGTTCTAACAGAAGCGCATGCCACCGCTCGGCGGGGTCGCCCAGCGTGTCATTGTACCGTTTCAGCCAAGCCCCGGTGAGGAGCAACTCGGCTTGGATCTCAGGATCCGCTGCGTTATACATCTCGCCTGCGAGCATCTTTTCTTTTTGGCTGCGTGTCATCGTCTCTTCTCAGATCTTGTTCGAGGAGTGGTCGGTCATTGCGCTCGGATTCACCTGGTTGCCGGCAGAGCGCACAGAGGAGTTAACAGCAATCTTTCGCCTTTTCGCGGCTGGTTCGAAAGTCATCTGCTCAAGCGCGGCAAATCCTGCAGATAGGCAGACCGGAAGCGACCTTCGCATTCACCGGCTGGGGGAGGGCACAATAAGATGTGTCTATTTAGCTTGGCAGATTCCGAACACAGCGGCAAGCGCATAGGCAGACCAAGGCTGACTAAGAGACCGTCATAAAAAGACTTTTACTCAAGTTACTGCCCAGCTTCCCGAAGGTTTATTCTATTCCAGTCTCTATGGGCCGTCCGCCTTGCTCGATGCCGGCGGGAATGCAAATCGTCAGCGTCTTGGCGGGGCGCGGCATGACGAAGGGCTGGTTCACCGACGGAGGCCGCTATCGCGGCCGCCGTCAATAGAATCCTTGGAACCTGAAAGATTACCGCTCGCCAGTGCCTATGAACTGCTCATTAGCTGTAGTTTCTTTCACCCACCGATTGCTTCTTAGCGTGCAGAATTGGGTCGCCAGGGTGACAAGCGCGCGACAGCGGGCGGAGGTGGATATTCCACTTTCCGCCTCACCTTCGCGCAAGACCGGACGAGAACTGCTGGATGTAGGAAATTCACCCCTTACTGGCAGGCGGTCAGGCCCCCCGGATTTCGAATGGCGGCAAAACCGACGCCGTCGATCGTGTTGTCGTTACGGGCAATGAAGCAGTAATTGTCATCGGCGGGGGGAGCGGCGACGATGCAGGAGTTGGCCCCAGCCGGAATGACATAGGTGTCGGCTCCGACGATCGCAAAGACGGAGGCCGTTCCGTTCGGATGGGGCACCGGCTGCTTGGTGAAGAGGATCGCGTCGTTCGGCGGGGCGACCGCAATGGGCTGGTAGTTCCGGCAATCGGACGAAAAAACGAGTTGCGCGGCGGCAGGCAGCGCTGTTGCGAGGATAGAGACGATGGAAATGGCAAGCCCGGCAGCGATTTTATCGCGACGTGCTGTTTGGCCAGCGAATTTCGACGTGATACGTAACATTGCTATATTCCTTTCGGTTCAAGGGTTGGCTTGTTCAAGCGTCAATGATGATCCGGTTCTCTGGGTCTACGGTCCTCCTGTCGCCGAAAAGGTTCCGTCAGCTTTGTAAGTCACGGTGTAGATCGCGTAGCCGATGGTGAAATCGCAGCATGCCGAGTTGCTCTCGTCATAAGTCACGGTGCTTCCGACCGGCTGGTAGCCCATCTTCACGAAAAAGATCTGTTTCGGTATGCAGTTCATGACGGCGTTGGGGAAAGGAGCGACGAAGCTCGAGAGTATGATAGCTTGATTGTCGTTTAGTGCGACGACGCCACAATAGAGCTCGGGACGCGGCAACGGCGTGTAGGAAGGCACGTTTATGCCAAATCCTCCGATCGCAACTCCGGCTTGATTGGCGGGCGCGGAAAGTCCAAGCGGATCGAGCGTCAAGGTCGTGCAATTGTCCGGCGAACCGTCGACCGTGGTGAGCGTAACCGGTCGGAACGCCGAGCTGCTGCCGACCACGGATAGCGTGGCGGCATTGAGCGAGAGAAGCGCGATAAGCTGCGAGGGGGACGCCGCCTGTTTGGTGCTGAGGGCACCTGCATAGACCTGACTGTCCAAACCGAAATTGATCTGCGCTCCCGAACTTGCGTAATTGCCGATGCTTTGGCAGCCGAGACTGCCGCTGAGGATGGGACCATGGCTCGGCAGCAACGGAAATGCCGCCTGCTTCTGGAAAACATAGAAATATTGCGTCGTCTGCGAGAAGTTCCGAACGATGATCTGGTAGGACGAACTGGTCATGGCGTGTGACAATCCCCTCTGAGATCAAGCCTGTCCGTCGCCCGGCGGGCGGCGGCAACGCGCGAATGCTGCGCATGCAGGTGAAGAGGGGACGGTTCTTCACCTGCATGGCTGCCAAGGTTTACTGGAGCTGCGTGGTCCAGGTGCCGTCAGATTTCAGGCTGACGTTGCAGACGGAATAGCCGCCGGTGAAGTCGGAAAGCGCCGCGTTCACGCTCGACTGCGTGAAGTTCATCACGACACCTGGCGTGTAGGCGCCGGTCTGGACATAATATTTCAGGATCGGCTGGCAATCGGTATTGCTGGCCGGGTTTGCCTGCACGAAGTTGGAGAGCACGATGCCGCCATTGACGGCAACCGCTGAGCCGACATTGAAGTAGGGCGGCGAGTTGAAGACCGGCGTGGTGATGCGGAATGCGCCAGGCTGTACACCTTCCCCGTAGATTGGCGAGGATAGTCCGAGCGGATTGACCGTCGCAGTCGTCCAGTCGTTCGGTTTACCGCTGCCACCCGAACTCGGAGCAAGATCAATGGCGCGGCTGGCTGACGAGTAGCCGGAAGAGGCGCCGATTTGCGGCGGTGTATTCGCCTGCTGGATGCCGGCATAATATTGCAGGTTGACCTGGAAGGTCAGGATCGCGCCGGTGTTGTCGTAGTTGCCGAGCGACTGCGAGAAAAGGCTGTTCGAATAGACTTGCCCGCCGCCGGTATAAATTGCCGGTTGCTGGAAGAAGTAGAAGTTTTGCGTCTGGGATTCGTAGTTTTTCACGTTGATGGTCAACATTGTAGACATGTCGGCAACCCTTCTGCGTTGATAGTGAAAACAAGGGTCTTCGCGTCGGCGAGGGCAGGGTGGGCTAGCCTTCCTGCCGGTCCCGTCAATGAAACCCTAATTAGAAAGATCGTTGATGCTGCTCATTTAAGCAACCTAAAGCTGTTGAGCGCAAGTTAAAAAAACCGTTCAGAATTGTGCTTAGCGTAAGGCGTGTTCCGGAGGGATGGATTCGAGCAGCCCAATAAGATTGGACTGAGCCGTCGCAGATCGGCCGCGTAGCGCCATTACCCACAGCAATTCCGTGGCGGAGATCGCGCTGTTCCTATGCCCGTCCATGGTCCCTCGCCCCAAGAGCAGCCAATCGAGGGAAACATCCAGCAGGCGCGCGAGAGCGCAGGCGCTTTCCAGGGACGTATGGCCGCCATTTTGCCAGCGCGAGACGGCCGCGACTGATACATTCAGTTCGGCTGCAAGAGCGTGTACTTTCCGGAACTTGCCCCGAGATATCGCTTCTCGAATGCGTTTGCCGCGGGCTGGATCGTAGGTCACGAACGATTCTTCCTTGGTTGCGTTGAAGTGGCAGCCACAGCGAGCTTGAGATCGATCAAGCTTCGGAAATGCCTGTGAAAATGAAAGGTAAGTCGAAGCGCCGGTCAATCTGGTGAAATATCCAGATTGCTCGAGGTCGGCCCCTGTTGTGAAACATCGACGATCAGGAGGAACGGATATGTTGCGGATACTCACCAAAGACATGCTCGAGACCGATCGACGTGCATTCGATGCAATGTTTCGGGCTCGCGCCGTCGTTTTTCGCGATCGGCTGGGATGGCAGGTCGATGTCCGGGATCAATGGGAGAGGGACCGATATGATGAGGTCGAAGATCCCGTATATCTCGTCACTCAACGACCTTCGGGCACACTGACAGGTTCGCTACGCCTGCTGCCGACCACTGGCGCGACGATGCTCAAAAGCGAGTTTCGGCATTTCTTCGATCAGCCTATCGACGTCGACAGCCCGACGACCTGGGAATGTACTCGCTTTTGCGTTCACCCATCTGCCGGACACATCGCGCAATCGCGCGCAGTCGCCACCGAACTGCTCTCAGGGCTTTGCGATCTTGCCCTCGGCGCCGGTATCGAAAACATCGTCGGCGTCTATGATGGGGCGATGGTCGGGGTGTATCGCAGGCTCGGCTGGAGGCCGACGCCGCTTGCCCGATCACTGCCCGAGATCGGCAAACTGTATGTCGGCCTGTGGGACGTGACTGCAGATAACTGTCGGACACTTCGCACCAACCTAGCCCGGCTTCTCAATCAAACCTCTTCCTGTCCTGGCAGGGCCCTTGTCGATGGTGGCATGCGGTAAGGCCAGTCGCCGTCCCGCCGCCCACAGTGTCGTCAGTTCCTTAACCTGTTCTTCACATCGCGCCATGGTTGCCATAAAATGTTCTTTTCTCGCTAACCGCGAAATGTTACGATTACCCCAGTCAGGAAAACACACAACCGCGAGTCCATCTCATGCTGCGCAGTTCTCGTTTTTTCTACAGTTTGGACCGGATCTCCGCATCGCCGACGTTGGAAGATCTGGAAACGACGCTGGACGAAGTCCGCCACATCTATGCGATATCGCACATGGTTCTGCATGTGACCCGCTCCTCGGGCGCAGCGGCCAACAATCCATTGCTGATGCTGACCTACCCGCCCGAATGGGTGAAGCAATATCTTGCCCGGGATTACTTCAGCATCGATCCCGTCGTGCGGCTCGGACAGCGCGGCTTTCTGCCCGTGGAATGGTCCGCGTCAAAATGGGATTCAGGGCGGGCTCACGGCTTCTTTAAGGAGGCGATGGCCTTCGGTATCGGGCAGCAAGGCGTGACACTGCCGGTGCGTGGGCCTCACGGGGAGCGATCGCTGTTTACGATCACCTCCAATCAGCCCGCCTCCTACTGGCGTCGGTTCCGCATGGACAGCATGCGCGACCTCCAGTTTCTCGCCCACCATCTCCACGACAGGGCCATGGTTCTGTCGGGCCTGAGAAAAACTGCGGATTTTCCGCAATTGTCGCGCCGCGAACTGCAATGTCTCGATATGACGGCCAGCGGCCTAATGGCAAAGCAGATCTGCGCCCGCTTGTCCATTTCGGTAAGTGCGGTGCAGCTCTATCTTGCGTCGGCACGCCGAAAGCTGACCGTCGCCACGACCAGTGAAGCTGTCGCCAAAGCCACGGCGCTCGAATTGATATCAGCGTGGTGATCGCTTTCTCCGATGACCACGAAGGCCGCAAAGTCACCGAAGGTTCATCAATGCCAACAAGCAGCGGTGCCGAGCCCACTTCGTCAGTATCCATCCGAGCAGGACCGCGGGATTTTGGGTGCCGCGCGTGGTAATGTCGGTTCATGGAGATCGATGAGGACAAGATCGACGATGCCGTTTTGGCGCTGTTATGGCTTACGCTGCATAACGAGCGTTGGGCCTGGAAGGGTTTCGACTGGGCAACGACGGATCGGCTTCACAAGAAGGGCTTGATCGGCGACCCGGTCAACAAGTCGAAGTCATTGTTCCTGACCGATGAAGGCTTGGAGCGTTCGGAAGCGTTGTTCCGGGAGCTGTTTACGCGGCGGCCGCAATAGCCGTCCCTTTGTGTGACTTCCATTGCCAAGGCAGCAGTTCGTGCAGGCGGGAGACAGGAAGATCGGCGATGCGGGCGAACACATCGGCGAGCCACGCCTTTGGGTCGACGTCGTTGAGACGGCAGGTCGTGATAACGGAGAGCATGATGGCGGCACGATCGGCCCCACGCTGGGAGCCGGCGAAGGTCCAGTTTCGACGCCCGAGTGCAATTCCTCTCAGAGCCCGCTCGGCCGTATTGTTCGTGAGACAAATCCGGCCATCGTCGAGGAAACGCGCAAAACCATCCCATCGCTTCAGCATGTAATCGATCGGCTCGATCACCTCGGACGATTTGCTGAGCGTGGCGCGCTCCCGTTTCAGCCACTCGTGCATGTCATCGAACAGCGGCTTGCTCTTTTCCTGCCGCGCGGCCAATCGTTCTGCGGCGCTCAATCCATTGATCTCGCGTTCGATCTCAAACAGCGCATCGTACCGTTGGACGGCTTCCACGGCGATCGGCGAGATCGGCTTGCCTTTGCGTTTGCGGTCGCGGGCACTTTTCTGGATGTCGGCCAGCTCAAAGAATTTGCGCCGCGCGTGCGCATGGCAAAAGGCGAAGGTGATCGGTACCGCTTTCTTTTCGGCGACACTGAGCGGCTCGAAGCCATTGTAACAATCGCTCTGCAGAATGCCGCCATACTCGGCCAGGTGCTTCTGCGGGTGCTCGCCACGGCGGTCGCTCGACGCATAGTATATGGCCGCCGGCGCTGCCGCTCCGCCGTAGGGCCGGTCATCGCACACATACGTCCATATTCGCCCGGTCGTGCATTTGTCTTTGGCCTGGATGGGAATGGTGGTGTCGTCGCCAAAAAGGCGCTCGGCCGCGAAGATATGCGCCTCGATCAGTTCAAAGATCGGCAGGAGCGCGGCCGTTCCATACCCGACCTGGTCGGCCAGCGTCGAGGTCGAAAGCTCGATGCCCTCGCATTTGAACCGGGTGCTCTGGCGGTTGAGCGGACTATGCATGCCGAACTTATCGAACAGGATCGTCGCCAGCAGATGAGGACCGATGAAGCCACGCGGCGTCGCATGGAATGGCGCCGGCGGCTGGCTGATCGCCTCGCAGTCACGGCAGGTAAATTTCTCCCGCACCGTCTCGATCACTTTGAACCGGCGCGGAACCTCCTCGAGCGTCTCGGTGACGTCCTCGCCCAGTTTCGACAGGCGCGATCCGCCGCAGCAGGCACAGGTGGTCGGGGGATCGATGATCACGCGTTCACGTTCGATATCCTCCGGCCAGGGCTTGCGCACCGGCCGTTTGCGCATGAACGAACGCACGCTTGAGGTCCTGGCGGCTGCAGCCTGCGCTGCGGCTTCATCCTCCGTCGCCGCCATCACCAGTTCTTCGAGCTGCAATTCCATCTGGTCGATCAGGCGCGCCGTGCGCTCGGATCGCCGGCCGCGCAGTTCGCGCTTCAGCTTTTCGATCGCCAGCTCCAGACGGGCAATCAAGGCCTCGCTGTCCGACAGCATGGCCTGCGCATTGGCGGCTTGCACCACCGCAATGTCCCGCTCGGCGACGACGGTATCGCGCTCGGCAACAACGACATCACGTTCAGCCTGCAACATCTCACGCTCGGAAAGCAGCGCCAGATAGGCGCTCGCAAGGTCCGCAGGAAGATCCACAGGCTTCGAGGTCATGAAGCCATTCGATCAGATTCATTCAATATTTTCAATGCAATAATGCTATCCGACCCGTGTCGGACGCCAGGTTTCCTGCGGATTGCGCCAGTCGATCCCGGACAACAAATACGACAATTGCGCCGATGAGATCGCTACCGCGCCGCCCTCCATATTCGGCCAGATAAACCGGCCCTTCTCCAGCCGCCGGGTAAAAAGGCAGGCGCCCAGACCATCATGCCAGATGATCTTCAAAATATCCGATCTGCGCCCCCTGAAGACAAAGAGATGCCCTGACAACGGATCATGCTTCAGAACCTCCTGCACCCGAAGCGCCAGAGAGGGAAAGCCACAGCGCATGTCCGTATACCCCGTCGAAAGCCAGACCTTGACCCCTGTTCCCATCGGAAACGGATTCACCGCAGCGCCTCCAGTCCGCGCAGGATCCGAAGCAGCGCTTCAACGTCGACATCGCGTCCCACGATCACACGGCGACCATTGGCGCTGACAACCTCCATTAGCCCACTTTGTGCCGTCGAAGAATTGTTCGGTGCAACAACCGGCATGCCTGGCTCCGGGACCAACAGTGCAGGAACAAACCCTTCACT
The DNA here is from genome assembly GCF_019685115.1 of Rhizobium sp. NZLR11. NCBI lineage: Bacteria > Pseudomonadati > Pseudomonadota > Alphaproteobacteria > Hyphomicrobiales > Rhizobiaceae > Rhizobium > Rhizobium sp. NZLR11. The sequence continues at coordinate 129,874 of NZ_JABDWD010000016.1, forward strand.
CCCCCGGCCGTTGCCGAGCCGTCCCTCGCGAGCTGCTTTACGCCAATCGTTCAGCTGAAAGCGTGTGATCCCATGGCGACGTGCTGTTGCCGTCACCTGACGCGGCGCGGAATAACTCTCCGCCACGACCGCAAGCTTGGCCTCGTTGCTGAAACGCCGACGCCGCCCGCTATCGACAATCTCCATACGGCTAACTTGCGGCCGCTTCTCTATCGTTAAATCCACGGTTCTCACACTGTCTATATTGACGTCCATATAGACAGAACATCCAGTTCGCCTCACTTCTCAGCAAGGCGGCCCTCCTCGGATGCGTACCTTCGTCAGACGTGTGTGCTCGCTGATGCCGGAAAGAGCGGGCGACGGGCTGCATCCCTCTCATCCCACAGCCTTTGCCCCGAGACGGCGGAGTAGCATGGTTTGCGCGGAGGAAAATTTGAGATGCGAGAGTATCCGGGGAATTAGAGCGAGACTATTTGACAGGATTGCGGTGCCTGCTTCAAGCATGTGCCGCTGGCCTTACAAGGGTTAGTCGTGACGATCTTCACTTCATTGCACCTGCTTGAACGCAAGGACAGCATTCATGCCGCCCATGGCGAAGGCGTTGCTCATGGCCACGCCCACCCTGCGCTCCCGGGGCACATTTGGCGTGATGTCCAGATCACAATCGGGGTCTGGTTCGCGATAGTTCGCCGTGGGCGGCACGACACCTTCTTGGATCGCCATCACGCAGGCTATCATTTCGAGCGCACTTGCTGCCCCGAGGCAGTGCGCGTGAGTGGATTTGGTGGAAGAGATGGACATCGATCGCGCATGGTCACCAAAGACGCGCTTAATCGCCGTCGTTTCGATCTGATCGTTGGCCTTGGTGCCGGTGCCATGGGCGTTGAGGTAGTCTACATCCTCGGCATTTAAACCCGCATCAACAAGGCAGGCGCGCATCGCCGCCTCCGGCCCATGCACAGCTGGTGCAGCTATGTGGTAGGCATCGGCGGAAAGGCCGATGCCGGCGACCTCGGCAAGCATCGTTGCACCGCGGGCGGCGGCATGCTCATAGCTTTCCAGCACGGCCATGCCCGCACCTTCGCCCAAAACTAGTCCTTTCCTGTCGCCCGAGAATGGCCGGCAAGTATCTGGAGCGAGTACGCGCATTGCTTCCCATGCCTTAAGCACGATCCACACGAGTGGCGCGTCGCTTCCTCCAGCTAGCATAACGTCCGCCCTACCGAGCTTGATCTGATCTACCGCTGAAGCGATCGCATGGTTGGCCGAGGCGCAGGCAGAGGTGGCACCGAAGACTGGCCCCCGCAGCCCGAGGTTCATACTTACCTGACAGGCGGCCGCGCTAGGCATTGCCTTTACCCCAGTGAATAGCTCAGTGCGAGTCGCGCCGCCCAATAGGAGGGTGCGGTAGGCCTTCTCGGTAGCGTCCCAGCCGCCAAAGCCAACGCCCACTGTCGCGCCGAAACGGTGGGCATTTCCTTCATTGCACGAAAGGCCGGCCTGTAGCATGGCTTGTTTAGCTGCAAGCACGGCTAGCAGGCTGAAGCGGTCCATGGAGATGAGCTGTTTGCGATCAATGTCGTGTTGAGGCAGCACCTTGATCTCGGTCCCGATCATCCCCTTCAGCTCATGAATCTCTGAGTTTGAGATCGGGCCGATGGCGGAGCGGCCTTCGCGCATCTCCGTCCAGATAGAGGAAGCATCGGTGCCCAGTCCGCACAGTCCGCCCAATCCGGTGATAACGACGCGTCTGTCCATTCAGACCTCCTTGGTGAGCAAGCCACGGACGGCTTCCACCACGTCGCCGATATTGTTGAGGTTCGACCAGGCATCGGCCGTATTCATCTCGATCTTAATGCCGTAGAGCTGCTCCAGATCCCAAAGGACATCGGCCAAACCCAGCGAATCGATGCCAAGTGAAGTCAGCTCAGTGTCAGTCGTTATTTCGCCGAGCGCTACGATCGTTCTCCCGCCGTCTTCAGCTTTGACGAGCTTATTGATCGCACTGATAATTTCCAGTGTGAGTTGATCAGCCATTTGTATTCCTCTCCATCATGCCTAATTTCGACGAGCCGACGGCCTTGCGAGAAGGCTCGATCTAATTGCTGCTAACATCGGAAGATGTTCCGGCTCGTCTGCGAAGTGACGACAGAAACCAATAAAACTTACCGGAATCTCACCGCGCGGCTGCCCTGCTATGGATCATATGGGATCATTGGTAAAATTGATTGTGTGGATCAAAAGCATCCACGCTATGGATTGTGGCTCGACATATTGCCGCGGCTAACTTCTCGCGCCGGCGCCGTTTCAAACCTTCAAGAACAAGATTTATTGCGGAATCGAAAGTAGAGCTTCGGCTACTATCCCGGGTCGGCGCGTTGGTCATTTTCGCGCAGAAGCGCATGTGCGGAAGGTCGGGGAAGTCACCGCAGCTGAATGCTGGTTTCCGCGATGGGCCGAACATAAGTTACAGGAATAAAGTTTTGAATCACTTTTGCATGAGGCCAGGGAAAGCATACGAATCGTACCTTCTCAGGTAGAAACGATCGCTCTCGGCAATAGCTTCGATTGCTAGCTGAGCTGAGGCGGCGGGGGCCGCCTGTAACGTAATGCCTCCTTTGGGAACACAGCCAACGCGTATGGATCTAATTACTGGGGCTGTGAAATGAGCCGGCGGTGCCGCTTACGACGTACAACTTTCCATCTCAGATTCCATGCGCGAAGCCTCTTGGATCATAATCTCGCGCATCCAGATGTTTCCAGGATCAGTGTTGTGAAGAGCCGGCCATTGGACAGCCTCAGTGAACGAAAGAAGCGGCAAAGGATGCTCAATGATTCTTAGTGGGATAGTTCGTTCGTAATGTTTGACCAGCCGCAGGGGGATGGTTGCTATTCGATTAGTGCGAGACAGCAATGGCGGGATCAAGTTAAACCCCGGGACGACGAGCTCAATACGCCTCTTGAGGCCGTGCTGCATCAATAACCATTGCTCTACGGAAGGCTTAAGACCACGTCCGAACTTAGCCGCAACATGTCCCATGGACATATATTGCTCCAAGGAGAGCTGCCCTTGTAACTGCTCGTTCGTAGGGCAGCCGACGCACACCAGTCTCTCTTCGAAAAGCCTTGCCTTCGGATGGGCGCCGGACATGAATAAATCCGGGAGGATCAGAAAATCGACATCACCACGGCGGAGAAGCTCCTCCGGATCGTCGTCAAGTGGCAGCAACTCGAAGCTGACCCCTGGCGCCTCCCGAGCTAAGCGCAGTATTATCTTGTCGAAGAAGACCAGTGCCATGAAGTCTGAGAGGATAATTCTGAATCGGCGGTCCGACTCCGCTGGGTTTATTGGATCCCAAGCGATAACGGAGAGCTGAATATGCAAGAGGGCTTCGCGGACAGCGGGGGCAAGTGCCTCTGCACGCGGGGTCGGAACTAGCTCCCGTCTCTGCATGATAAAAAGGTCGTCGCGGAAATAGTCGCGCAACCTAGAGATGGCGGCGCTCATGGCGGGTTGGCTGAGGTTGATGCTGCGCGCCGCTGCTGTGAGCTTGCGCTCGGTCATTAGAGCGTCGAGTGCTACAAGAAGGTTTAGATCTAGGCCTTTAAAACGCATGGGTTGAATATCCATTCCATAGATGATTGCCATCCAAACAATCAATTTTACCAATCTTTCGGATCACTTATAGAAAACCCGGAACTTGATCAATATCAGGGGCCAGGAACTAAAAAACGAAGCGCCGGGCAGGGGCCCGGTTTGAGACTCTTAAACCTCTTAACCGCTCGATTGCCTAACCGGCAATCCAACAAGTATGCGCAACAATATCGCGCAGCTCTGATCGTGGTTGGGCGAAGAAACAACTTGGAGCTTTTGCATGTCTTCTGAAGTGCGATGGAAAATCTGCTGGGAAAATGAGCTGGAAGCTTCCGACCACGCGGAACTCGCTGATTTTTTTTGTAAGACCTATGGGCCGACGGGAGCGTTCAATGCCAAGCCGTTCGAGACTGGCCGAAGCTGGGGTGGTGCGAGGCCCGAACGCCGCGCAATCGCATATGACTCGCACGGCGTCGCTAGCCACATGGGCTTGTTACGCCGCTTCATAAAGGTCGGTACGACTGATTTGCTTGTGGCTGAGCTAGGCCTGTACGGAGTGCGACCGGATCTAGAAGGATTAGGCATCGCTCACTCGGTCCGCGCCATGTTTCCGGTTCTGCGCCAGTTGAGTGTTCCATTTGCTTTCGGAACAGTTCGCCACGCCATGCGGAATCATATGGAAAGATACTGCCGAGACGGGACCGCCAATATTATGACCGGGCTGCGTGTGCGCTCCACGCTTCCAGACGCGCATTCCGACCTGCCAGCCACGCGCACTGAAGATGTCCTCGTATTGGTGGTTCCCGTCGACCGTCCGATGACTGAGTGGCCTGCGGGCTCGTTGATTGAACGAAACGGGTCGGAACTATGAAGCGGCCTGCATATATGAGCGAAGTACCGGTCAATCACACAAACGGCCAGGAAGATCGCTGCGTTTACTTGACGTTCGACGACGGTCCTAATCCATTCTGCACGCCGCAAATCCTAGATGTTCTAGCTGAGCACCGTGTTCCGGCGACATTTTTTGCTATCGGCTCATACGTGAAGGATCACCCCGAACTCATTCGGCGCCTTGTGGCGGAAGGTCATGATGTCGCCAATCATACCATGACGCATCCCGACCTCGCCACCTGCGATCCCAAGGATGTGAAACGTGAAATAGACGAGGCGCATCAAGCTATTGTCTCGGCCTGTCCCCAAGCCTTGGTCCGGCACTTACGAGCGCCTTACGGGGTTTGGACTGAAGACGTCCTTTCAGCATCGGTGAGGGCTGGACTTGGAGCCGTTCACTGGTCGGCCGACCCTAGAGACTGGTCTTGCCCGGGCGTCGACGTGATCGTTGATGAGGTGCTTGCTGCTGCTCGGCCTGGGGCAATCGTGCTTTTGCACGACGGGTGTCCTCCCGATGAGGTTGAGCAATGCTCGCTTGCCGGACTCCGTGACCAGACGCTCATAGCACTCTCTCGAATTATTCCGGCACTGCATAGCCGCGGATTCGAGATTCGTTCACTTCCCTGAAACACTGGACAAACGAGAAACCATGACCCTGCTCGCAACAACCAGCATCGCCGCCATCTCGCTTTATGCAATGCTCTCCACCGTTTACAAGAGCGCGCAGGTCTTTCATGCTAGGCGGACAACGATCTCAACAACACCTGCGAAAGACATTGAAACCAACCCCGTGCCAAGCGTTGATGTCATCGTGCCGTGCTTCAACGAGGACCCAATCGTTCTTTCGGAATGCCTCGCGTCGCTTGCGGAGCAAGATTATGCCGGAAAATTGCGCATCTATGTAGTCGACGACGGTTCCAAAAATCGCGACGCGGTTGTGGCTCAGCGCGCTGTCTATGCAGACGATGAGAGATTCAACTTCACAATTCTCCCTAAAAATGTTGGAAAGCGCAAAGCGCAAATCGCCGCTATAACCCAGTCCTCTGGGGATCTCATTTTGAATGTGGACTCAGACACCACGATCGCCCCCGACGTCGTATCTAAGCTTGCCCACAAAATGCGGGATCCAGCAGTCGGTGCGGCGATGGGCCAAATGAAAGCCAGCAACCAGGCGGACACCTGGCTAACTCGCTTGATTGACATGGAGTACTGGCTTGCCTGCAACGAGGAGCGCGCGGCACAAGCTCGCTTCGGTGCAGTTATGTGTTGCTGCGGCCCATGTGCGATGTACCGTCGGTCTGCTATGCTTTCGCTGCTCGATCAGTACGAGACGCAGCTTTATCGCGGCAAGCCGAGTGACTTCGGCGAAGATCGCCATTTGACGATTCTCATGCTGAGCGCAGGCTTTCGAACTGAGTATGTTCCGAGTGCCATCGCGGCGACAGTCGTTCCAGACACGATGGGTGTTTATCTACGCCAACAACTACGGTGGGCACGCAGCACCTTTCGGGATACTTTGCTTGCGCTTCCTGTACTGCCTGGTCTCGATCGATATCTCACGCTGGACGCAATCGGGCAAAATGTCGGCCTGCTACTTCTTGCGCTGTCGGTATTGACAGGAATTGGCCAGTTTGCGCTGACCGCCACACTACCCTGGTGGACGATCCTGGTCATTGGATCCATGACTCTTGTCCGCTGTAGCGTGGCTGCCTATCGCGCCCGCGAACTGAGGTTTCTGGGTTTTGCTCTCCACACGCTTGTGAACATCTTTCTCTTAATTCCCTTGAAGGCCTATGCCCTTTGTACCCTATCCAATAGCGACTGGCTGTCGCGCGGATCAGTCGCGATTGCGCCCACGGTTGGGCAGCAGGGCGCTACCAAAATGCCAGGGCGGGCGACATCTGAAATTGCCTATAGTGGCGAGTGATGAACGCGTCACTGCAGCTCAAAATCTGGGACAAGAAATGAACGGGCAATTAACGAATTTGAAGACGACGATCGCTGATCCGCACCAGGATCATCTCATCCTATCGGAGCGGCAGCACCAATCGAAATTTAAGGCAATGGATTCGCCTTCTGGCTCATTGTCCCCAGTCGCAATCGACCTGGCCGGCGTTTCGAAATCATATGGTGGTAAAATCGTCGTCAATGACTTGTCGTTTACTATCGCCGCAGGAGAATGTTTTGGTCTTTTAGGACCGAACGGCGCAGGTAAAAGCACGATCACCCGTATGATCCTAGGAATGACGTCGCCGAATGCAGGCAAGATCACTGTACTCGGAGCGCAGGAGCCGGGCCAGGTTCGCTTGGCGCGCGCGAAAATCGGGATCGTGTCTCAGTTCGATAATCTCGACCTGGAATTCACGGTCCGCGAGAACCTTTTGGTATACGGCCGCTACTTCCGCATGAGCACCCGAGAAATCGAAACGGTGATCCCATCGCTGCTTGAATTTGCGCGACTTGAAAGCAAGGCGAATACGCGTGTGGCAGACCTATCGGGAGGGATGAAGCGACGCCTCACTTTGGCGCGTGCGCTCATTAATGACCCGCAGCTACTCATTTTGGACGAGCCGACCACTGGCCTCGACCCACACGCGCGCCACTTGATCTGGGAACGACTTCGATCGCTGTTGGCATGCGGCAAGACAATTCTTCTGACGACCCATATCATGGAAGAGGCTGAGCGGTTGTGCGACCGGCTGTGCGTGCTTGAAGCTGGGCGAAAGATCGCCGAGGGCCGACCGCATGCCCTGATCGAGGAGCAGATTGGCTGTCCTGTGATCGAAATTTATGGCGGCGATCCGCAGGAGCTTAGTCTCTTGATCAGGCCGAATGCTAGGCGACTGGAGATCAGCGGAGAGACCCTGTTCTGCTACACGCCTGATCCAGAGCAGGTGCGCGCGCAGCTGCGTAGATATACGGGCCTGCGCTTGCTGGAGCGTCCACCAAATCTAGAAGATGTCTTCTTGCGGTTAACCGGACGCGAGATGGAGAAGTAGAATGAGCGTAGCAGCATTATCCGCCGGCGGTTTAAATTGGCTCGCAGTTTGGCGCCGGAACTATTTGGCTTGGAAAAAAGCGGCGTTGGCATCCATTCTGGGAAATCTAGCCGATCCCATTATATATCTATTCGGGCTCGGCGCTGGATTGGGAGTGATGGTGGGGCGCGTTGACGGCGTATCGTACACTGCTTTTTTGGCGGCTGGAATGATCGCGACAAGCGCGATGACTGCTGCAACCTTCGAGACTATCTATGCGGCCTTTGGCCGAATGGAGGGCCAGCGCACCTGGGAAGCAATGTTATACACGCAGCTCAGGCTGGGGGATATCGTCGTTGGGGAAATGGCGTGGGCGGCAACCAAGGCGTCGCTCGCAGGCACCGGTATTGGTATCGTCGCCGCCATGTTGGGATACACTCACTGGCTGGCTCTTCTCTACGCTCTTCCGGTCATCGCCATCACGGGCTTAGCCTTTGCGAGCCTTGGAATGGTCGTCACGGCCCTCGCGCCCAGCTACGATTATTTCATATTTTATCAAACGCTGGTCATCACACCGATGTTGTTTTTGTCAGGCGCAGTCTTTCCCGTAGACCAGTTGCCCGTAGCATTCCAACAGATAGCCGCCTTCTTGCCCTTGGCACATTCGATAGATGTTATCCGCCCGACGATGCTGGGCCAACCAATCGCCAATGTCTCCCTGCATATCGGCGTTCTCTGCATCTACATAGTCGTACCATTCCTCGTGTCGACCGCATTGCTTCGGCGGCGACTAATGCGGTGACGGATGCTGCTTCACATCATCATCAGAATCAATCCGGTCGGTTTGCTTTGCTTGGCCCGGCATCTCGCAAGTCGTATGGAGGCCAGGCGACGGCGCGTCTCCTGGTAAACGACTGGCCTTGTGATGACGGTGAGGAAAGGCTGCCGTCAAGGGTGCCGACACATTGCGTGCGGTCAGTGCGGGTATCGCCGCTGTCTCGCTCGTGCAGCAGGGAGTTGAAGAGCGGCGACCGGATCTGCCCTCAAGCGCAAAACGGTCCAAATTCAAGTGCTAGCCGCCTTCAACGTCACGTGTGCGCCGAGAGCCTGCCCCATCTGGCATGTCCCGGATGCACCACTCCTTCTCACCAAGTTGCTTCGAGCACCATGTTCAGCGGCGTCTGGGCTGCTCGTCTGACATGTGTGAACCCGCCTGACCGGATCACCTCCGTCAATCGCTTCTCTCCCGCCTGAGCGCCAAGTGCTAATCCCGTCTCCTGCGCCAGGGAGGTGGGAACGCAGATCATCGTCGAGGCGGAGTAGTAGAGCCGCCCGACCGGGTTGATATTCTCCTCAAGCGTGTCTCCCGCCAAAGGCTCGACGACCATCCAGGTGCCGCCTTCCTTCAGCGCTTTTTTGATATGAGACGCCGCGGCTTCCGGGTCGCCCATGTCGTGTAGGCAGTCGAAGCAGGTGATCAGATCGAAGTCGCTACCGTCGAAGTCCTGCGCGCGGCCCACCTCAAACTGCACGTTCGTCAAACCGTGCGCTTCAGCGTGCGCTTTCGCAGCCGCGATCGAGCCCAAATGAAAGTCGTAACCCGTGAACTGGGATTTGGGAAAGGCCTGCGCCATCAGAACCGTTGATACCCCGTGCCCGCATCCGACGTCGGCGACCGTTGCACCCGATTTCAACTTGGCGTTCACGCCATCGAGCGCCGGCAGCCACTCCTGGACCAGCGCATTGACGTAACCAGGGCGGAACAGCCGCGCGACAGCGCAGAACATGCAGCCAGCCTGGTCACCCCAGGCAACGCCTTCACCTGTCTTGAAGGCAGACTGCACCTTCGCCTGATTTCCGACCATGGCGGCAGCCGTATCGAAGGCGCCAATCAGGTTGACCGGGCTGTCGGGTTCAGCAAACACGTAGGCCTGCTCGGGCGTGAGCGAGAACCGGCCATTCTCGTAATGCACATAGCCCGAAGCCGCCTGCGCTGCCAACCACTCGCGCACATAGCGAGGCGTGCATCCCGCGGCCACGGCAACCTCCTCGGCCGTCGCGGGTCCGATCGCCTTTAGCGTCTTGTAGAGGCCAAGGTCATCGCCGATCCGCACCAGCGGCACGCTGAATGCACCACCAAGGTCGCCAAAGATGCGGTCCACGAGCTCCTTAAGCGTTGTTTCGTTGAGTTGGTTCACGTCGGATTCCTCCAGGTATAAGGGCGACCTCTTGACGATCGTCGTCTTCAACGGATCGGCAAAGGATGAAACTCGATACCCTGTGTTGGGTGTATGAACTGCTTACGCTTTGCACCAACGCTCGTTCCGACCTGCGCGCGCACTCTAACTGGATAGCCTCCTCGCATCGACAGTAACGGGCAGGCGCCTGTTCTGCGATAGGTCGGGAAGGGCAATCCGCCATCCGTTTTTCAGCAGAATAGAGCCGCCCCATAGGTTTTTGTGCTCAACCGAGACGATCGGTTCCTCGAGGTCTTTCTTGTGAATATAGGCCGATAAGCCGACGTCAGTTCTGCTGATTGTCACTCTCATGCACGTTCCTTCTCGCTGGCCGCTTTGGGAGCTTTGAAAGTGTTATCAAGGCCCATTATTCTGGTAGGAAATATCCCCAGGCCGACACCTCCGTTATGGCTCTACATCAGATTTGGGCGGAATCCGCTCCCTGGATGCGAAATTGGTCTTACGCGCTTTAGTCCAGTGACAATCAGGCAGGGACGCAGGTCTCCGGCATCGGACACACCGAAGCGCATTGTTGCGTGTCAAACTCACCGTTGCACTCGGTACATTTTTGTGAATCAACAACATATCCCTCACCTTTGAAACTGATCGCATCTGAGGGACATGCAAATTCGCAAGAGCCGCACTGGGTGCACTGGGATGCGATTATTTTGTAAGCCATTTTGTAGCTCCTGAGTCAGTCAGAGGGGGCTAAGCCGTCGGCATCGACGGGTTTCGGCCAAACTCGGCTGCGTATACCGCGCTAATTGAAGCCTCGATGTAAGCATAGGCAAATGCGTCCGTTGCTCGCACGCCAGCTTTTGCCAGCCGCTTCTTTGGTCCATCGCCAATTTTGGCAGAGAGCAGAATATCGATACCGTCGAGTGCAACGATGATGTGATCGAGAGCGCTGTCCTCGCCTACACCACCCAGGCAATACTGTTGAACCCTTCGGTGTCCCACTAAATCGATTCCCTTTCGAGAGACGGCATACAATTGGAGTTCTCTTGCCTGACCGAAATGCTCGTTGATCCGGCCGCCACCTTTGGTCGCCACGGCAACGGCAAGAGTTCCCGACGAATCCAGTGACTTGACTGCTTTGTTCGCGTCCAATTTTGCTGCAAATTGATCCTCTCGCTCATGCTCGACCAGCTTCCGATATACCTCGCGCTTGTTGGCATCGTATCCAGCTTTGGTGGAGATTTGGTCGAGAGCAAACTCTCGCTCGCGATCATCGCCCAGCAAACCGATGGCGTCGGCCCGACACTGTTGGCAGTGGCGCATAAGCTTAACGTTACCATCGAGACAGTCTTGAAGTGCCTTTAGTTCGAACTGCTCGGGGCAACGCTGACCCGTGAGACCGTAATAAGTGCCATGCGAAGGCTTTGAAATCAGGGGCACAACATTGTGCATGAATGCCCCGCGGTCTCTGATCCATCGGTTAACTTCCACGAGGTGCGTGTCATTGACGCCTGGAATCATAACAGAATTGATTTTGGTGAGGATGCCGCGTTCGGTCAGCATTTCCAAACCCAACATTTGGCGCTCGTGAAGGATCCTGGCACCTTCTATCCCAGTGTATCGACGATGACCGTGAAGTATCCATGGATAGATCTTCGCCCCGACTTCCGGATCCACCATGTTGATGGTGATCGTCACGTGATCGACGTTCATGTCAGCTAGCTCATCGACATGGTCCGGAAGCGCCAATCCATTGGTAGAAATGCATAGTTTGATGTCAGGTATTTCTCTGGCAACGCCTTCAAACGTCGCTACTGTTTTCTTCCAGTCGTAACAAGCGTCGCCCGGTCCGGCAATGCCGATTACGGAAAGCTCCGGCACTTTGCTGGCGACGGCAAGCACCTTGCGTAGTGCCTGGTCGGGAGTTAGCTTGACTGATGAGACCCCGGGACGGCTTTCGTTGGTGCAGTCATATTTGCGATTGCAGTAGTTGCACTGGATGTTGCAGGCAGGTGCGACCGCGACATGCATGCGAGCAAAATAGTGATGGGCTTGCTCTGAAAAGCAGGGATGGTCTTTGATTCTCTCCCAGATCCGCGCATCGATGTCATCCGTCACCGAAAGGTCATAGGACGAAGATGCGCGGCCGCCGCGCATAGCGGGCGCCATCGGCGCCCGGTCGAAGGGGGCGCTGCTGGTCATCCCGACCTTTATTTCCGGTTCCGACATCACACTGTTCCACTGTTGAGGAAGGTTAAATCTCCGAATGCAAAAGATTCCGGTCGACGAGACATGGTTGTTTCAGCGTTATGTCGCCTTACCGCTCGTTTCCCCGCTTGCTACCGGAGATGTCTTGTAGAAATGAAAATAGATCGCGCCCGAAGTCGTTGGGCCACGCTTACGGAGTTCTTGGCGATCGCCGTCACTCCTTCTTCACATCGATACGAAACCGGCGTAGCGCATAGCCGACCTGCCGCGGCGTTTTACCAAGGATACGAGCTGCTTTGGCCTGTACCCAACCAGCCTTCACCATTGCATTGATCAGTCGATCACGCTCAGTGAGACCCGGTGCCTCCATTGTGGCTGTGGCACCGCTGGGAGCGCCTGCGTAGGGGGCCAGTCCGCTCGACATTGTATCTCGTGGGTTGAGACTATGCACCGCGTCGTTGTCAATAACGTCGCGGGCGTCTTTCCAGAGGAGCGCCGAAGAACACTGGCCTTGCTGACAGGCGAAATCTGATGAAGCAATCGTATTTGAACTGGCGAGAGTAGCGGTCCTTTGCACGCAGTTGTCCAGCTCGCGAACATTGCCGGGGAAGGCGCATTTCGACAAAATGTCTATTGCCGACGGCGCGAAGTCGAGATCTCGATCATTTGCCTTGTTGAATTTCTCGAGGAACACTTGCGCTAGAAGCGAAATGTCTCCGTCGCGCTGGCGAAGTGGCGGCAAAACGATGGGCACCACATTGATCCGATAATAGAGATCGGCTCTGAACTCCCCACGAAGGACGGCCACTTCAAGGTTTTTGTTGGTGGCGCATATAACTCGAACGTCTACTTTCAATGTCTTCGTTCCGCCGAGACGTTCGAATTCGCCTTCCTGTAACACGCGCAATAACTTCGCCTGGAATTGTGGTGATACATCGCCAATTTCATCAAGCAACAGTGTTCCGCCATTTGCCAGTTCGAAACGTCCAGCTCGTTGAAGGAGAGCGCCAGTGAAAGCGCCCTTCTCATGGCCAAATAATTCAGATTCCAGAACGGTTTCCGACAGCGCGGCGCAATTCAACTTAATAAACGCCTTGCTTTTACGTATTGATAACGCGTGTATTGCTCTTGCAAAGCATTCCTTGCCAGTGCCGCTCTCTCCTCTCAAGAGCACCGCGGCGTTGGTCGCGGCCACGATCTCGGTGGTAGCTAATACCCTCTTTAGCGCGGGGCTCTCCCCAACGATCCAGTCGATTTTAGCGACTTGGGTGGGATGAGACTTCGGCTTGATTTTCGGAATCTGTCCTGCTTGTTGTTCTTCGGGGACTGATCCGCCACCGCTGCACAACTCGCGACGGCTAGCTTTGGCGATCAGGTTAGCGATGTGTTTCATAAGCGCCGTCTCGCCGGCCACCGCGCTGCCGTAAAAAGTGCGATCTATCCACAAAGCGCCAATTGCTTCCCCTTTCATTTTGAAGCCTAGAGCAACAGTTTTTTTCACAAAATGCGGCTCACCGCTAGCGAAGGCACAATTTATTGCATCCGACTGTTCAACCGTAAGAGAACGTAAGCGAACGTCGTGGCCATCGGCATGCCATACGGTTAGCTTGGGCTCTCGTCCGGTGCCGTAAATCACGATCACGCCGTCTCGCATTGGCAGATGTCTGTCGAGGGTGTTCATGACCACCTTCAGCGCGATCTCAAGAGGATAAGATATGAGATCGCTGGCGATTTCGGAGAGTAGCCGGGTCCGCTCGTCTGGTTTCGTCATGCCTGGGAACAGGCTATAGGTCACTGTTTTTTCCACTGGAGTCGCGCGAAATACGCCAAGGCATATTTCTAAATTGAACGTGTGCCTGACGGCGTGACAACTTAGCCTTTCGAGGGGTCGATATGTTGATGCACATTCACTTGCCGCTTGAGCAGTTGCACCGGTCGCTGCTATCGCGGCGGAGGTAGGAACTCTTCATCCGAATTTGAAGAGGACCCCGAACCCGCCTCGGGGATAATTCCACTTGATGTCGCCACTCGCTTCGCATAACACCCTGCATGTGCCGCATTCCAAGCAGCCATCGGAAACAATCGCCACCTGACCAATTTCATTAAGCTCGTAGCATTTGGCCGGACAGATTTGCGTCAAGGCGAGGAGGTTTGGGCTTGGCGACAGATGCGGTCGCACCGCAATGTGCGGACGTCCAGTATCGACGAGATATCGGTTTTGGTACAGCTTATCTTCAATGCGCTCAATCATGGTCGCCTTCATCCGAATTTTCTTTAACGCCAAGATACGGCGGAGCGGACCGCGTCGCTAATCAACCCCCAACGGGACCGTGCGTTGATAAAGGAGGCAGCTGTGGCCTTTTCCCTATTGATTTTAGGTGCACCGTCGACGCGCACAAAATTTTGCGCCGCCTGAGATATAAGCGTTGGATACGTCATGAAAAAATTGTGACTGTCGGTGTGGAGGAGGCTTGGAAGATCTTTGTGTTTGATCAGGTCTTTCATGACGAACGACTTATCCAGCATGCCCTTATAAAGAGAGAGATTGCGCTTCGTCATCAAGCCGCCACGGCTCTTTATCTGACAGATCGCTACGCCGGCCATGAGGCCTGATGTCATCGCGAGGTTTGATCCCTCCCTATGCACGGCATTGTTTAGTTGCGCGGCATCGCCCACGACCACCCACCCGTCGCCAAAGAGTTGCGGGATTGCCTTGAAACCCCCTTCGGGAATAAGATGCGCGGCGTATTCTTTTATCTCTGATCCGGCCAGTAATGGTCGGATCGAGGGATGTTGCTTGAAGGCGTCAAGAAGGCGGTACGGATTTTCCATGCCTTCCGCTAAACCGGAGACGAGGCAGCCGATCCCCACCGAGATCGACTCCTTGTTGGTATAAAGGAAGCCCAGTCCGGCCATTCCGCGTGAGATCGTGCCGCCGGCTTCGATTACACAGCCTTCGCTACCGTTGAGGCCGAAGCGCTCTGCGATGACCTCTTCCGGCATGAAATGCATTTCCTTGACAGCGAGGGCCACATTTTCCGGCTTCGGCATATCGCGTAACCCGGCTCGTGTTCCAAGCAGTCCGTTCACGCCCTCAGCAAGGACGACTACGTCCGCGAGGATCACACCGCCCTCTCGGTCCGTGTGAACGCCTATTACTTTACCGCTCAGGTCCCAAGCGAGTCTGGTCGCTGTCGTTTCACAAAGGACTGTGCCTCCCGCCTCGCGCACCTTGCGTGAGAACCATTTGTCAAACTGGGCGCGGATAATCGTATAACGGTTTGGCTTCAGTTCATTGAAGTCATCAGAGCGATAGTGCACGCCCGTGTGCGATGAGTCATCCATTAGCCAGAATCGTTGCTCGATCAGATGCCGTTCAAGAGGAGCGTCATCGCGAAATTCTGGGATAATCGCCTCCAACATGTTGGCGTACAATATAGCGCCTTGAACATTCTTAGAGCCCGAATGTTCTCCACGCTCCAACTGCAGCACTTTTAGACCGCGACTAGCCATCGAATACGCTGCGGCGTTGCCGGACATACCGGCACCAATGACGATCGCGTCGAACTTACTCTTGGTCATCTAGCCTTCCTCGGTCCATACCCTTGATAGAGTTGTGCGGTGGCATTCGCCTGGCGAAAGCTTCTGTTAGCGCCGGCAAGAACTCCAGCGCGCAAGCGACAACGCCAATGTGGGCGAAGTCAAAGATCGGCGCGTTCTGGTCGAGGTTGATAGCGACAATCAGATCGGCTCCTTCGACGCCAACGCGATGCTGGACCGCGCCAGATATTCCCGCCGCGATGTAGAGCTTGGGTCTGATGGTATGGCCGGACTGACCAATTTGTCGATCAGCAGGCATCCAGCCTTTTTGGACTAGTGGGCGCGAGCACCCGACTCCCCCGCCGATCGTCGTTGCCAGGTTTCTCAAGTATTGCAGGTTTCCTGCAACGCCGAGGCCGAGTCCGCCCCCAACCACGATATCGGAGTTGGCCAGATTGGATTGCTCAGAACCGTCGTTGCAGAGGAATGCGAGGACCTTGGTGACGATCGCTTCCTCGACCATTGTGAGTTCGTGCTGGATAACGCGCCCAATTGGCTTATCCGCACGTTGCGGCGTCGCCATGACCCTGGACCGCACCGTTGCCATTTGCGGTCGGCTGTTCAGCGTGTAGATGGTGCACAACAACGACCCGCCGAAAGTTGGCCGCGTCGCTGCGAGTGAACCATCTCCATCAACATCCAGCTCGGTGCAATCAGCCGTAAGCCCCGTTTGTAAGGTCGTTGCTACAGCACCGGCAAGGTCGCGGCCGAGCGTGGTCGCGCCGAGAAGGAGAATTTCTGGTTTGTGAGTAGTGACCAGATCTGTCAAAGCCTTGGTGAAGGGTTCGTTTCGATAGTTGGCGAGGAGCGGTGACTCTACCAGATAGGCGATATCAGCTCCGTAAGCGAAGGCCTCTTCGATCGCAGGCTTGGTCCCCACGCCTTCAGACGAACCGAGGATTACCCCGGCAAGTTGGACACCCAGCTTGTCAGCTAGTCTGCGGCCTTCGCCGAGGAGTTCAATCGATACGGGATGAACATTGCCGCGCTCAAGTTCCATGAAGACCCAGACGTGCCGGTGATCTTCGAAACATTTAAGCTGCTTTTTCCCTGAGCTGACGCGGCCGACAGCGTTTGCCGGCGTTTCATTTTTTCTAGCGACCAAAATCTACTCCTCGCTGCTCACCGATTGCCATGGGACGTGAGCTTGCGTTCCAAAACAGGCTGGCGGGAAAAAATTGCAGCGACCGTCTCCGCGGCGACCTCGGCCAACGTTTTGTCGTTAATGTCCATTTGCATAGCTTTTTCGGCGCGCGGACCGGGAGCGAATACTCGCTTCACCACCGTCGGCGATCCCCTTAGGCCGCATTTGTTCAACTCCCCAATGCCGGCGTCAGCGGCCCCCCATTTAAGAACCGGGCTTCGCGCGGCACGGAAGGCGTCATCGAGAGAGCCCCGGCGGATAGCATTGACACCTTCCAGCACGGTGATGAGACATGGCAACGTGCTCTTCAGCATCTGCGTGCCGCTCTCTGCGTGCCGTTCAACCATGATCTCGCGCGAAGTGGGATCAATGGATACAATCTTCGTTACGTAAGTCAGTTGCTGGAGGTTCAGCCTCTTTGCAATTCCGGGTCCGACCTGGGCCGTGTCGCCGTCAATTGTCTGCTTTCCGGTAAAGACGATATCAGGCGCCCCATAGCTCCCGCCAATCTTCGCGACTGCTTGAGAAAGAGCATACGAGGTCGCCAGCGTGTCAGATCCAGCAAAGTGGCGGTCGGTCAGAAGCACTGCGCGATCTGCGCCGTGGGTGAGGGCTTTGCGTAGCGCTTGCTCAGCCATGGGCGGTCCCATCGTGAGGACAGTCACCTCGCCCCCATAACGGTCACGAACCTGGAGTGCCTCTTCGAGAGCAAACAGGTCGTAAGGGTTGATGATGGTCGGTACGCCTTGGCGCATGATCGTATTTGTCACCGGGTGGACGCGTATCTGCGCAGAGTCCGGAACCTGTTTAATACAGACCACGATGTGCATAGTCGTTTAAGCTCCCAATTGGATTTGGGCTTTTAGGGACCCGACTTTCTCTGAGCACTGCTCGTGCCAATCAGGTTGCGGCGGTAACCCTTCGGGATTGCACGGGTTTTCGTTGTCGCTATGCGGAGGATGTTGTAGGGTTGCCGACAGGTCGTGTCGCAATCCGCCCAATTACTACGCGATGGAGAGGGCGGCCCATTAGCGTCAACTCGGGTAAGTCATGCTGGCTGCGCTACGAGCCGGGAGATGACAAGGATCTCCTAGATGGACCGCTGGTACAAAGTCTGGCGCGGTGGCCCGCATCGCATTGGTGAGGCCGTCACCGAGCAGCTCCATATTGATGTGAGGCGAAGGTCCTGCAGAATGTGGGGTTCAAGTATGCATGCCGCCATTGGACCGGAACCGGCATCAATACGCCTGTTGTCATTGCCCCGATGACCGCGCCGCGGCAGGCCATTCTATCCAACCCGCCTCCATGAAGCGCATTCTTCCGATCAATGACCCGAAATGACAACGGCGCAAGGAGATGTTGTCTGGGTTCAGGTTGATGCCCTCCTCAACGGCCGAGAGCGCCGTATTCCAATTCTTGATCTGTCTCGCCGCCGAGATTCGATCATGGAACTATCTCCGCTGCGCAAGTCTCGCCTGCACCAATACGCTCCTCTTCGGCATTTTTTGCTTCGGCGCTGGCGCGCCAGCTGCCGTCAATCACTTTTGGCAGAACGTCCTCGAGTAAAGACGGATGACCAATAAAGACGATGCTGCAGTCTCGGTCGACAACGAACGCCTGTGGAACATGGAAAGATAGGCTAGCTTTCTCCCAATGCTTATCCATTTCGCCTGAGTAGTTGAACCCGATCCGTATGTTCGCATTCGGTAGCCATTTGGTTACCCATGCGTCCATCTGAGCTAGGGCCTCGTCAGCCGTTGCAGCCCGCTCATTTACTACAATGCCGATGACCTCAATTCCGATGCCCCGGTATTCCTCCTGCAACTGAGCCAGGCGGGCCAGCGCCGCCCCGCAACCACTGCAGGTAGTCGAAACGAACGCAGGGATGTATATCTTGCCGAGCTGGAAGTTGGAAAGCGGATCGCCTCGCAGCCAGTGCTGCACATTGATAGACGGAGCTGGAGAGTCTATGCCTAAGCAAGAGGTCATTTTCATTCTCCACCAATAGCTATCCGACGCTTCGTGCGCCAGGAATGAGCGTGTGAAGTATTAGGTCGAGTTTGCTTCGATTTCGAAGCGCGGCTCTTGTTCGGTCTGTTGGATCCACGCTTGTGATCTCGTCTTCTAAAATGGCTTCTGCGGGTGCGGGCCGCCATTGCGATAGTGTCCTTCTTTTGGGAGGATGGCGATGTCTCCGTCGTGACAGGAAGACACCGAGCCTTGATGCAGATGGAGGTATTAAAGAGTTCCCATTAGCCATGAACACCACTTATGCTTCTCCGCGTTAGACGCCGCGGGTCGTACAAGAGACGCCTGTAAGTCAGGCGCCGGGGGGCTGCGACGGCCATCTTTTGGGGCGAGGTTCTCAACTTTAGTTTCCCTTTTGGTTCGTCAGCTGTTTGCGATTATCCGGCGTCGCTGCCATTCGCCGATCCGCATCTATCCTCTGTTTGATTGGTTCAAGTGTCAGCAGCCGCAGCAATCGTCTTCATCGTCTTCCTCGACGATGTGTTTTCTTTCCGTTTTCTCAATCCTCTTGAGGGAGCTGGCCTCTGCTTCGGCGTCGGCGAAGACCACCTCAACATCCTCGCGTGAGACGAGTGGGGCGACACCTCTCATAGTGCTCCGTTGGGCGAGACGGCGCACAATTTCCTTGACATATGCGGCGCTGGCACCCTTTGAACGGAGGACGGCTTCGGCCAAAGCTCCATCCTGGAAGTTCAGCGCGTGACCGTATTGCTTGAACAACCGCTGGCGGCAATCGTCATCGGGGAGAGGAATCTCAATCGCCGCATCTACACGGCCCGATCGGGTGGCGAGGGCCTCCTCGAGCGATCTCGGTCGATTCGAGGTCAGGAGAATGAGGATGTCGGAATCTTCGCCAAGACCATCCAACTCGTTCAACAGCCGGTTCAGGCGGGTTTCTGCCTTTTGGCCCGAAATATCATCGCGTGAACGGGCAACCAGATCCACATCCTCAAACACCATGATGCATGGCTGTAGGACACGAGCCAGCGCAAAGTGTTCCTCCATATCCAGCATCTGCTCAGCCGTGACCAGAACTACACTGTGCCCGGGCAGGTTGGCAGCGATATAGTGGACGACATGGGTCTTGCCGGTGCCAGGCTCTCCGTGGAGCAAGATCCCTTTCTGTCCTGACTGGCCGAGGCGCTTCAGCTCCTCCCGGTATTTAACAAAATCGAAGATGTGCGTATCGAGCTGGGCCATAGTCGCCTTTGAAAGCACGACGTCGTCCCGGCTTACCGCAGGAAGCTTGTGCACCCTCATTGTTTCATTCGTGCCTTCGAAGTCAGTGGACTCGAAAGAGACGGCCTTGTTGCGATAATATCGGGAGCTCTTGCCGTGCGCCTCGATTGTGCGCAGAAAGCCCTTGGCGAAGGCATGACCCACCTCATTGGGCAGATGAGCTATTTCGACCTGGACCTTTGGACCATACGGGGTAAGGAACTTCGACAGCATGACTGCTGCAGGCATGTCGTCGTCGATCGTTATCAGCCAGAGACCGTTGTTAATCGAAGCGTAGGGCTCATCTTCGCCAATGTCGATGTCCTGATACTGCACGGGCGTCAGCTGCACGACGCCTTTTCCCTCGGAGGTGGTCAGGTCTGACAGCTTCAACGGGAAAATCTCCAACTCTTGTTGGAAGCCCAAGAGCTCAGGGGACCGAGGTGCGACTAGGTTCTCGATAATGGTTTGAAGATCTGCCAGGAGATGTGCGGTAAATTGTCGGCGTGAGGTCACGAGAACTGCCAAATCATTGGTCTTGAAATGGCGAATAAGTTTCTGCCACACAAAGCGAACGGATACACTCATGACGATGTTCCTTTGAAAGTGGAGTTGAGTGGAAGGGCTGAGTCTCTAAAAGCAGCATCCGCATCGGGTTTCTCTCCAAACGTTCCGGCAGCCACGGTGTTTTCAGTGTCGCTTGGTCTCCGAAAATAGGATCAGGTCTCTAGGGACCCGGCTTACTCTGAGCACTGCTCGTGCCAATCAGGTTACGCCGGTAAGCCTCCGGGATCGCACGTGTTTCGTAACGGGTGTTCCGTCCCCACATTGCCCTCTGCCGCCTGATCTGTGATCGAGGTTTCCATGGATGAAGAACGGGAGTTTCTCCATGGAGACTACATTGGAGTTTCTCACAACCAGGAAGCCTGAA